>CAYRCO010000034.1:16835-17080 GCA_964422775.1 uncultured Rhodovibrio sp. | reverse complement strand
GTCGTCGGCGGTGACGTGCCCATGGTCGCGGGTCTGCAGCAGCAGCCCGCCGGATAGGGTACGCGCGCTCAAGCCGTCGTCGCCGGCCGGCGGCATACCGCCCGTCTCCAGCACCCGTAGGTTCTTCTTGGCGCCGAGGACGCCGCGCGCCTCCGCGCTGACGACGGGGGCGATCACCACCTCGGCGAACAGCGCGGTGATCTTCTCGGCCGTCGCGGCACCGAGCGTGCGGTTGACCGCGCTGA
>CAYRCO010000034.1:986-16825 GCA_964422775.1 uncultured Rhodovibrio sp. | reverse complement strand
GAGCGTCTTCGCCGTCGTGCCCGCCGCGCCCGGATCGGGCATCGCGCCCGTTGCCAACACCCGGAGATTGGTCTTGCGCGCGAACACGTCGCGCGCGGCCGCGCTCACCTGCGGCGCGATGACGACTTCCGCGAACAGCGACGTGATCTTCTCGGCCGTGGGCCCGTCCAGCTCGCGGTTCACGGCGATGATGCCGCCGAAGGCGCTCACCGGATCGCACGCCAGCGCCTTGTCGTAGGCGTCCGACAGCTCGTCGGCGACTGCCACGCCGCAGGGGTTGGCGTGCTTGACGATCACCACGGCCGGATCGTCGAACTCCGCCACCGCCTCGAACGCGGCGTCGGTGTCGTTCAGGTTGTTGAAGCTGAGGTCCTTGCCCTGCAGCTGGGTCGCGGTGGCGACCCCGGCGCGCCCGCCGTGCCGGCCGGCCAGCTGGTAGAAGGCGGCGTCCTGGTGCGGGTTCTCGCCGTAGCGCAGCGTCTGCTTGCGCCGGCCGGCGATCGACAGCTCGCGCGGGAAAATGGTGCCTTCCTGCGCCTGCATCCACTCCGCCACGGCGGCGTCGTAGGCGGCCGTGTGCGCATAGGCGTCGGCGGCCAGGCGCCGGCGGAAGGTCTCGCCGACCGCGCCGTCGTTGGCGCGCATCTCCTGCATCACCCCGGCGTAATCGTCCGGGTTCACCACCACGGCGACGTGAGCATGGTTCTTGGCCGCCGCGCGCACCATCGCCGGGCCGCCGATGTCGATCTTCTCGATGCACTGCTCGCGGTCGGCGCCGCCTTCGACCGTCTGCTCGAATGGGTACAGATTGACCGCCAGCAGGTCGATCGCGGGGATGCCGTGCTCGGCCATCGCGGCCTGGTCGTCAGGGTGGTCGCGCCGGCCCAGCAGACCGCCGTGGATGCGCGGATGCAGCGTCTTCACACGGCCGTCCATGATCTCCGGATGGCCGGTGACCTCGGCGACCTCGGTGACCGGCACGCCGGCCTCGCGGATCGCCTGGGCGGAGCCGCCGGTGGACAGGATTTCCACGCCGCGCTGGTTTAGGAAGCGGGCGAACTCGGCCAACCCTCGCTTGTCGGAAACGGACAGGAGGGCGCGCGCAATCGCGGGATCGGACATGGCAGGCTTCTCTAACGGATGCACACGGGGTGCCCTCCTGTAGGCAGGCCCGCCCGCACGGTCAAGCGCAGGGCGGCCTGCGGTCCGGTAACCGCCCGCCGCCTGCCGGGCCCGCCGACCGGCTGGGCTCACGCCTCCCGTGCGGCCGGCGGGACGCCGTCGTCGTTCGCCGGCGGGCCGGTCTCCGGCTGCGGTGCGACCAGGTCGTCCGCGCCCAGCCAGTCGGCGGGCTCCGGCTGGTGCTCGACCGCATCCTCCGCGACCATGGCGGCGGCGACCTGGGTGCCGGTCGCGGACAGGGTGGCGTAGTGGCCCTGCTCGTCCAGCGGCTTCGCTGCACGCCGGGTCATGCGCCACAGCGCGAAGCCGCCGATCGCGAGATGCACCGCCGCGAGGAACCCGAAGTAGGCGATCGGCCCCTGCAGGTCCATCAGGACCGCGACCGTGAGCGGCCCAAGGGTCGAGCCGACGCCGGTGACGAGATACAGCTTACCGCTCGCCGCCGGCATCTGAGCCGGGCTCAGATAGTCGTTGGTGTGGCTGATGCACAGCGCGTAGAGCGGCAGGGTCAGGCCGCCGAACACCGCGACCAGCCCGATCGTGGTCGCGTTCGACACGCCGGCGCCCCAGGCCGCCGCGATCGCCGCCCCGGCGGCGGCCAGGGTGGTGATCGTCAGCACCAGCCGGCGGTCGAACCGGTCGGACAGGACCCCGATCGGGCCCTGGGCCAGCATGCCGCCCAGATAGACCGCGCCCATGAAGGCCGAGATCTCCGCCACCGAGAAGCCCGCCGCACCGGCATAGACCGCGCCCATGCCGAGCGCGGCGCCGTGCGCCACGCCGGTGCCGAAACAGCCGACCACGCCCAGCGGCGAGGCGCGGTAGAGCTGCAGCAGCCCGACCTTGTCCGGCATCCGGATCGCGGGCGCCGGCGTCGCGCTCAACAGCAGCGGCACAAGCGACAGCGAGATCAGCACGCTGACCAGCGCGAACAGCAGGAAGCGGGTCGGATCGTCCAGGTTGAGCAGCAGCTGCCCGCCCGCCGTGCCGCCCATCAGCACGACCATGTAGACCGCCAGCAGGCTGCCGCGCGTATCGTTGGTGGCGCGGTCGTTCAGCCAGCTTTCCGAGACGATGAACAGGCCGGCGAACGCGAAGCCGGTCACCATGCGCATTGCCGCCCAGGTCGCCGGATCGACGAAGATCACGTGGACCAGCGTCGCGGTGGAGGCGAGCGAGGCGAGCGCGGCGAACACCCGGACGTGCCCGACCGTACCGATCAGCTTGGGCACGATCACGCTGCCGGCCAGGAAGCCGACGAAGTACATCGACATGATCAGGCCGGTGGCACTGGTGGCGAACGCCTCCAGCCCCGCGCGCACGCCCAGGAGCGAGGTCTGCAGGCCGTTGCCCAGCATCATCAGGGCCACGCCCAGGAAGAGCGGCCAGGACGACCGGATCGCGGCGAACATGAGGGCACTCCATGCAAAACCAAGCGCCGCCGGGCGCGAGGGTCCTGACGCGGCCGGTCGGGTGAGGGCAGCAGCTGGTTTTCAAGCGGATGTCGGCGCTACGGGGGCGAACGCAGCAGCCAACGCTTATATAAGAGCACGCTCCCGGTAAAACGAGATCAATGCGATGCGATTCCGCAACGCTGTTGCCGATTTAGCACGGGCGTTCGGCGTACCTCTTTCGGGTCGCCTCGCGCCGTCCGGCGGCCGGCTTCAGCGGCCGCGCTGCGGGCGCAGACTGCGCAGGTTGGCAAGCAGTTTGGACGTCGCGTCGCGCAGCGGCGTGCGTCCCCGCCCGCGGTCGTGGGCCGGGGCGACCTCGGCGCGCTCGAACGGGTGCAGCGTGCAGGCGACCTCGCCGACGTCGTGGCAGGTCTCGACCGTCGGCCGTCCGTCCACGGCGAACCGCGGGCCGAGCTCGGCCGCCGCGTCGGTCACCAGGACGTAGCGCGGCGTCCGGGCGGAGTTCTTCAGCAGCCGGTGGGTGACGATCACCGGCATGCCCGAGAGTTCGGTGAAGCGATCCAGCCGGTAGGCCGTCACCGGCCCGCGGTGGACCACCGCCTTCAGATCGAGATCGCCCAGATGCTGACAGCATTCGCAGCGGCACAGGTTGGACCGCTCGAGTTCGTCCAGCCGAACGTAAAAGGCCCGGATCAGCGCCTCCACCGCCTCGGCGACCTGTTCGGGCGTGCGCGCATGCGATCCGTCCAGCGGGGCGTACAGCAGCACCGCGTCGCCCTCCACCTTCGCCGTCGTCAGGGTGGGCGCGGCCCCGGCGATGATCGCCTGCAAGAGTTCGGTCACGATGTGCTGCGCGTGCGCCTCGGCGAAGCGGCTGAGGTTGAGGAACCGGGTGTAGCCGCTGATATCCGGCATCACGAGGGCGGTGTCGCGCGTTGGCCCGGCCGGCACCGTCCCGCCGGGCCCGCGCGCCCCGCGCACGAAGCGCGCCCAGCGCCACCCGGTCTGCCCGACCAGCGCGTGCCCGTGCCCGCGCCAGTGGACGACCAGACCGACGGAGACGGCGAGCAGCAAAGCGGCGGCGAGGATCAGCGCGGGCATGATTGCGTCGTTTCGAAACTGAAATGAGTGGAATAGGGTTAAGGCGCGCTTGGTGTCTTCATCCGCCACACCGCGGATTGGCTCTGGCGTCCAGACACCCGGCAGACACCGTTTGAGACGGACCTGCGGCCCTCCTCAGAATGACGTTTCAGGTTTCTCAGAAAGATAACTGTGCTTCATGCCGAGGAGCTTTGCGCAGCAACGCGTCGCGAACCATCCGCTTCGGGTGACGCGGTCCGTACGTTGTAGAGCGCTCACGCAAACCTGGGAGGGACCCTTACCCGCCGGTCTCGATCACGCCGGCCTCGCGGCCCTGGTCGATGTAGTACTGCATGAGCGCCCGCGCGGCGTCCGAGTTCCAGTCGGCCGGGCCTTCAAGGCCGCCCACGACCTGGTTCTGGGCGTTCAGCAGGTAGGTGGTGGGCATGCCGCGCAGGCCGAACGCCTGCGCCAGGCTGCCGTCCTGGTCGAGGTAGATCGGCAGCGCCTGCAGGTTCAGCTCGTCGCGCAGGAACGGCTCGACTTTGCTCAGGCCGCCGCGGTCCTCGCTGACCGCGAGCACCTGGAACGCCTCGCCGCCGAGGGCCTGCTGCAGCCCGTCCAGGGTCGGCATCTCCTCCACGCACGGCGCGCACCAGGTCGCCCAGAAGTTGACCAGGACCACCTGCCCCTGGAAGTCGGCCAGCTGCGCCGTCTCGCCGTCGCGGGTGGTGAAGCTGGCCTCCGGCGCCGGGCGGGGCTGGTCGGGCATCTGGAAGGCATCGGCGAACCGGCCCTTGAGCGGCGGCCCGTCGGCGCCCGTCGCCGGCCAGCTCCACAGCACCGCCCCGGCCAACAGCACGCCGAGCGCCAGCAGGCGCGCGCCCCAGCCGGATGAACCAGAATCCTCACGAACGCGCGTCTCGGCACGGGCGGCGGTCTTTCCTTGGCGCATCGCTTTCGCTATCCCTTGCAATCATCATGACCCAGGCCGATCAGAATAACGCCGACACCGGCGACGACAACGCACGCACCCCGCATTCGAACGGCGACCCGGCGTCGCAAGCCGGCAGCGCCGCCAACAGCATGTGGGGCGGCCGCTTCGCCGGCGGGCCGGCCGAGGCGATGGCGGCGATCAACCCGTCGATCGGCTTCGACCGCCGCCTCTACGCCGAGGACATCCAGGCCTCGTGCGCGCACTGCCGCATGCTGATCGACCGCGGCATCGTCTCCGAGACAGATGGGAAGGCGATCCTCGACGGTCTAGAGACGGTGAAGCGGGAGATCGAGCAGGGCAGCTTCACGTTTAAGTCAGCGCTCGAGGACATCCACATGAACGTGGAGTCCCGCCTGCGCGAGTTGATCGGCGAGCCCGCGGGCCGGCTGCACACCGCGCGCTCGCGCAACGACCAGGTGGCGACCGACCTCAGGCTGTGGACCCGCGCGGCCGTCGACCGGCTGGACGGGCAGCTGCGCGCGGTGCAACGGGCGCTGATCGATCAGGCGGAGGCCGGGGCGGAGCTGGTGATGCCCGGCTACACCCACTTGCAGGCGGCCCAGCCGGTCACCTTCGGCCACCACATGCTGGCCTACGTCGAGATGTTCGGGCGCGACCGCGGGCGGCTCGCGGACGCGCGTAAGCGGCTCAACGAATGCCCGCTGGGCGCGGCGGCGCTGGCCGGCACCTCGTTCCCGATCGACCGGGAGATGACCGCGCGCGAGCTGGGTTTCGACCGGCCGACGGCGAACTCGATGGACTCGGTCGCCGACCGGGACTTCGCGCTGGAGGTCCTGGGAGCCGGGTCCACGCTGGCGATGCACCTGTCGCGCCTGTGCGAGGAATTGATCCTGTGGTGCAACGAAGGTTTCGCCTTCGTCGAGCTGTCGGACGCGTTCACCACCGGCAGCTCGATCATGCCGCAGAAGAAAAACCCCGACGGCGCCGAACTGGTGCGCGCCAAATCCGGACGGGTGATCGGCTCCCTGATCACGCTGTTCACGGTGATGAAGGGGCTGCCGCTCACCTACGGCAAGGACATGCAGGAGGATAAAGAGCCGCTGTTCGACGCCTGCGACACGCTGGAGCTGTGCCTCGCCTGCACCGCCGGGATGATCCAGGACATGCGGCCGAACGCGGAAAACCTGCGCGCGGCGACCCAGAAGGGCTTCATCACCGCGACCGACCTCGCCGACTGGCTGGTGCGCGTGCCCGGCATGCCGTTCCGTGACGCCCACCACGTGGTCGGCCGGCTGGTCAAGCTGGCCGAGGACAAGGGCTGCGACCTGCCCGACCTGGATCTCGCACAGATGCAGGCGGTCGACGGCCGGATCACCGAGGAGGTCTTCGAGGTGCTGACGGTGGACAAGGCGGCGGCCAGCCGCACCTCCTTCGGCGGCACCGCCCCGGACAACGTGCGCGCCGCCGCGAAGCAGGCGCGGGAGCGCTTCCTATGAGCCGAGCCCCCCAGGTATACCGAACCACGGCAGCCCTGACCCGCCGCGCGCTGCTCGCCGGTCTCATGGCGACCCCGCTTGCGGCCTGCGGCATCCGCGGCCCGAACAAGCGCCCGGACGATGGCGATCCCGCCTATCCGCGCCGCTACCCGCCGCCGGACAGCGTCGTACCCGAAGGCCGGCGCGCCCCCAATCCCCCAGAACCCGACGCGGGCGAGCAGGACGGCCAATGACCCCCTTCACCTACCGCGACGGCGGCCTGCACGCCGAAGACGTTCCGCTCAGCCGGATCGCCCGGGAGGTCGGCACGCCGGTCTACGTCTATTCGCAGACCGCGATCGAGGCCGCCTACGACCGCTTCGCCGGCGCGCTGGCGGCGGAGATCGGCCAGGAACGTACGCTGGTCTGCTACGCCATGAAGGCGAACTCCAACGTGGGCGTGCTGGCCGCGCTGGCGGCGCGCGGCGCGGGCGCGGACATCGTGAGCCAGGGCGAGCTGCTGCGCGCGCTCGCCGCCGGCATTCCCGCCGACAGGATCGTCTACCCGGGCGTGGGCAAGACCCGGCAGGAGATCGCCGCAGCGCTCGAAGCCGGGATCCACCAGTTCAACGCCGAATCCCTGCCCGAGCTCGAGCAGATCGACGCGGTGGCGCGGGAGATGGGGCTGCGCGCGCCGGTGGCGCTGCGCATCAACCCCAACGTCGACGCCAAGACCCACCACAAGATCTCGACGGGGCGGGCGGAGGACAAGTTCGGCATCGACGCCGACGCCCTGCCGGACGTGGTGGAGCGCCTGCGCGCGCTCGATGCCGTCGAGCTCAAGGGCCTCGCGGTCCACATCGGCTCCCAGATCACCGACGACGCGCCGTTCCGGCAGGCCTACACCCGCACGGCAGAGCTGTACCGCTGGCTGCAGGCCGAAGGCTGGCCGGTCGACCGGATCGACCTCGGCGGCGGTCTCGGCATCGTCTACCGCGACGAGCCCGCGCCGGATGTCGAAGGCTACGCCCGGCTGGTCCGGGAGACGGTGGCGGAGACCACCGACGCCAAGCTGGCCTTCGAGCCGGGCCGGCACCTGGTCGGCAACGCCGGCGTTCTGGTGACCCGCACGGTCTACCTGAAGCAGGGGCGGGTACGCCCGATCCTGGTGGTCGACGCGGCGATGAACGACCTGATCCGACCGGCCCTGTACGAAGCTTGGCACGAGTTGAAGCCGGTCGCGGGCGAGGCGCCGGAAAGCGCGCTGACGCAGATGGACGTGGTCGGCCCGGTGTGCGAATCCGCCGACACCTTCGCCCGGGCGCGGCCGCTGCCCGCGATGCAGCCCGGCGACCTCCTCGCATTTTTCTCCGCCGGGGCCTATGGCGCGGTGATGGCCTCGGGTTACAATAGCAGGCTCCCGGTACCCGAAGTGATGGTGCAGGGCGACCGGTTTGCCATCGTGCGCCACCGCCCTACCTTCCAGGAGGTGCTGAAAAGCGAGCAGGTGCCCGGCTGGCTGGGCCGCCCGGCGGACGCGGCGTCTACACCTGCGCCCACGCACACACGCGAGACGGAATCGCGTGAGGCGGGCACGCGCAAAACCGGCTGACGTGCGGGCTTCCAACGGGAACCCGGGCGCGCGGCTGGGCGTTTTCGATCCCATGGGCTCCGTACGCGGCTGAGCGCAGGGACCCGGGCGAAAGGGAGGCCGCCATGGCGACAAACCGGCCTGACAGCGAGACGCGCGGCAGCGACCGCAAGACTGCCAACCCCGGTCAAAATCGCGTGAGTGACGCCCTGCCCGGCCTGGGCTGGCGGCTGGTCGTCGCCCGGCTTGCGCTCGCCTGGGAACGCAGCTGGCCGCAGCTTTGGCCGGCCGCGGCCCTGCTCGCCCTGTTCCTGGCGGCGGCGCTGACGGGTCTTCTGCCCGCGCTCGGCTTCTGGCTGCACAGCCTGAGTCTGATCGCCTTCGCCGGGGGCTTGATCTGGCTCGCCGTTCGCGGCGTCCGCCGCATCCGCCTGCCCGACACCGAGGACGCCCGCCGCCGGCTGGAGCGGGACAGCGGCTTTGCCCACCGTCCGCTCGCCGGGCTCGACGACCAACTCGCCGCCGGCGATCAGGACCCGGCGACCGCGGCGCTGTGGCAAGCGCACCTGGAGCGCCTGCGCGCGACCATCCGCAAGCTGCGGGTCAAGCCGCCGCAGGGCTCGCTCGCCAAGGTCGATCCCGTCGGCCTGCGCGCGGTGCCGGTGCTGCTGCTGGTGGTCGGTCTGGCGGTTGCAGGCGCGAATGCGCCCGAGCGCCTCGCCCGCGCCACCGTGCCCGTATATCCAACGGCCGAAGTGCCGACGCCGCAAGTCGATGTCTGGATCGACCCGCCCGCCTACACCGGACAGGCGCCGCGCTATCTCGCAACCGAGCCGGAGAAGAAGGCGGCGCGGGTCTCCCTGCCCGACGGCAGCCGGCTGCTGGCGCAAGTCTCCGGCGGCACCGGCGATCCCGTCCTGCAGCTGGGCGAGCGCACCGTTCAGTTGGAGCGCGCCGGGGAGGGCGCCTGGAAGGCGGAGGTCGAGCTCGACATGAACACCGGGCCCGACCTCGCGATCCGGCAGGGGGAGCAGACGCTCGCCAGCTGGCAGCTCGGCGTCACGCCGGATGCGAGCCCCCGCGTATCCTTCCGCGAGACACCCGCTGGCAGCGAGCGCAACGCCCTCAAGGTCGCCTACCGGGCGAACGACGATTACGGCGTCGAGCAGATCAACCTGCGCCTGACCCGCCCGGCCGACGGGGACAGCGAGCAGAAGGACGGCGCGAAGGTCGCCGATGATCCGGGCGCCAAGGCGGGCGCGGACGAAGACGCCAAGGCGGCCGAGGCGATCACGCTGGAGCTGCCGCTCGCCGGCGGCGAGCCCGGGACGGTGGAGAACACCAGCTATCACGACCTGACCGCCCATCCCTGGGCCGGCACCAAAGTGCGCGCAACGCTGATCGCGGAGGACGCGCGCGGCCAGCGGGCGACCAGCGACACCGTGCTGGTCACCCTGCCGCAGCGCACCTTCACCCATCCGGTCGCCCAGCGGCTGATCGAGCTGCGCCGGCAGCTGACACTCAAGCCAGACAACCGCTATCCGGTGATCCGCAAGCTCAACGCCATCGGCCAGCGCCCGCAGCTGTTCAACGGCGACGTCGTGGTCACGCTCGGCATCCGCACGGCCGAACGGCGCCTCATCTACGACGACAGCGACGCCGCCGTCTCCGAGGTGCAGGAACTCCTGTGGGAGACCGCCCTGCGCCTGGAGGAAGGCGACCTCGCGATCGCCGAACGCGATCTGCGCCGGGCGCAGCAGGCCCTCGAGCAGGCGCTGAACGATCCCGAGGCCACGCAGGAGGAGCTGAACCGGCTGATGGACGAGCTGCAGCAGGCGATGGACCGCTTCCTGCAGGCGATGGCCGAGCGCATGCAGCGCCAGATGGAGCAGGGCATGGAGCCCCAGCAGATGCCGGAGAACGCGCAGATCATGCGCTCCCAGGATCTGCAGGAAATGGTCGAGCGGATGCGCGAGATGACCGAAACCGGCGCGCGTGACGCTGCCAAGCAGATGCTCTCGCAGTTGCAGAACATGCTGGAGAACCTGCGCAACGCCCAGCCGATGACCGGCCAGCAGAGCCAGCAGAGCCAGCAGGCCCAGCAGGCGCAGGAGATGATGGAGAACATGCGCGCGCTCGCCGAGCGCCAGCGCGAGCTGCTCGACCAGTCGTTCCGCATGCAGCAGCAACAGGGCCAGCAGGGTCAGCAGGGTCAGCAGGGTCAGCGCCAACAGCAGGGCCAGGGCCAACAGGGCCAGCAGGGTCAGCAAGGCATGCAGGGCCAGCGCGGCCAGCAAGGCCAGCAGGGTCAGATGGGCCAGGGCCGGCAGAGCGGCCCGGGTGCCGCGGCCCGGCAGGAGGCTCTGCGGCGCAGCCTGGGCCGGATGATGCGCGATCTGGCGAACCAGATGGGCGACATCCCGGGCCCGCTCGGCCGCGCCGAGCAGGAGATGCGCGACGCCGCCCGCGCCCTGGAGCAGGGCCAGCCGGGTCAGGCCACCGGGCCGCAGCAGAACGCGCTCGACCAGCTGCAGCAGGGCATGCAGGCGATGCAGCAGGCCATGCAGCAGCAGGGTAACCAGCCGGGCCAGGGCAGCGCCCCCGCGATGGGCCAGCAGGGCCTGTCGCCGGGCCAGCAACGCGACCCGCTGGGCCGCAGCCGGCAAGACGGCGGCCGCGCCGCCAGCAACGAGGACGTCCAGATCCCCGACGAGATGCAGATGCAGCGCTCCCGGGAGATCCTGAACGAGCTGCGCGAACGCTCCGGCGACCGCACCCGGCCCGAATTCGAGCGGGACTACATCGACCGGCTGTTGAACCGCTTCTGATAGCCCGCTTTGAGCCGGTAACGTGACGTTGGTGCGTGACGCGGGCGGGGGTGTGGGCCGTCCATGGCCACAGGGGAGCCGTGCATGCGCGCTTGCGCACCCGTAGGCGAGGCCTCGAGACTCGGCCCTGCGACAAGATCCGGGCCGCTCCCCCGCAGGCAGCTATGTTATCTTATTGAAAAACCGATAACTTCATGCTGAGGAGGTTGGCGAAGCCAACCGTTTCGAAGGCTGCCTGACGGGAGCTCGCCAGCGCCGCGCAAGCATCCCGCGCAAAGCCACGCATCCGACAGAAGGGCGGCGCGCGGCGCGCGTGCCGGATCGGACCGCCGGCGGACGCCCTGACCTGTTTCACGCCGCTTGTCGCCGCGGTGTGCGACCAACTACGATTCCCCCATTCACCGCCGTATTATCGGTAAATAACGACACTGTGAAGTGTGGTATTTCTTGACTCCAGGCCGAGCGCCGCGTATGCCGTAATTCTACGAGACGTTTTGCGTCAATCTGAAATAGCACACTCATAAACGTGACAATTGGGCGACACCGGCCGCAAGCGGCCGCCGGCCGCCCGTGACGCGCCAAAGGGGTTCGCGATGCGCTACTTCCCGGCCTTCCTCGACATCCGCGACCGGCCGGTGCTGGTCGTCGGCGGCACGGAGAACGCCGCGCGCAAGGTCCGCCTGCTGCGCAAGGCGCATGCCCGAGTCGTCGTGGTCGCCCGCCGGCTGGACGAGGAGCTGGCGGCCCTCGCCGACGCCGGCGCGATCGAGCACGTCGCCCGCTGCTTCAAGGCCCACGACGTGCCCGGCAAGGCGGCGGTGATCGCCGCCACCGGGCGCGGCGACGTCGACGAAGCGGTGGCCAAAGTCGCCCGGCCGCGCGACGTCCCGGTCAACGTGGTCGACCGGCCCTGGGCCTGCACCTTCATAACGCCCGCGATCGTCGACCGCGACCCGCTCACCATCGGCATCTCCTCCGCCGGCGCCGCGCCGGTCCTGGCCCGGCGGATCCGCGAGCGGATCGAGGCGATGCTGCCCGCGCGCATCGGCGAGCTGACGGCGTTCGCCGAAGGTTTCCGGGAGGCGGTGGCGAACCGCCTGCCCCCCGGGCCGCAGCGCCTGCGCTTCTGGGAGACCTTCTTCGACTCCAGCGTCGCCGACGACGTGCTGGCCGGCCGGGAGGCGAAGGCCCGTGAAGGCATGATGCGCCTGGTCAACGGCGAGGCGACCGAGGCGGAGACCGGCCAGGTCGCGATCGTCGGCGCCGGGCCGGGCGACCCGGATCTCCTGACCTTCAAGGCCGTGCGCTTCCTGCAGCGCGCCGACGTCGTGGTGCACGACCGGCTGGTGAACCCGGAGATCGTCGACTATGCCCGGCGCGACGCCGAGCGGATCGACGTCGGCAAGGCCCCGGGCGCGCACGCCAAGACGCAGGCCGAGATCAACGAGCTGCTGATCGCCCACGCCCGCGCCGGCGCCAAGGTGGTGCGGCTCAAGGGTGGCGATCCGTTCGTCTTCGGCCGCGGCGGCGAAGAGGTGGCCGCCCTGCGCGACGCCGGTGTGGCGGTCGAGCTGGTGCCCGGCATCACCGCCGCGACCGGCTGCGCCGCGGCCGCGGGCATCCCGCTCACCCACCGCGATCACGCCCACGCGGTGACCTTCGTCACCGGCCACGCCGCCACCCCCGATGCCGAGCCGGATTGGGCCGCCCTGGCGCGATCCAACCACACGCTGGCGATCTACATGGGCGTCGCCTCGGCGGAGCGCGTGGCCGAGCGGCTGATCGCCCACGGCCTCAGCCCCGACACCCCGGCCGCGATCGTGGAGAACGGCACGACCGTGCAGGAGCGCACGCTGCCCACTCAGCTGGCCGAACTCGGCACGACGGTGGCCGAGTGCGGCGTGCGCGGGCCGGCGATGCTGATCATCGGGCAGGTCGCCGCGTTCGCCGCGGGCGCCCGCCGCACCGCCCGCTCCATGCCCAACGAGACCCGGATGCGCGAGCTCGCCCTGCAGGGCTGAGCCGCGCCCGAAACGCACCCCCGCGCGAGAGACGACACGCCATGGCATCGAAAGCCAAAGGCCCCAAGGCCGTGACCGCGAACCGCCTCACCGACGGCGTCGCAGTCTATCTGACCCCGGACGACGGCTGGGCCGAAACCCCGGATCGGGCCGACTGGGCGGAAGCTCCGCAGGACCAGGAGGCCCTGCTGGCGCGCGCGCAGGCGTTCGCCGGCACGACCGTGGTCGCGCCCTACCTGTTCCAGGTGATCCCGCAGGCCGACGGCACGCCCAGGCCCAGCCATATGAAGGAAGTCATGCGCGCACGCGGCCCCAGCGTGCGCCCCGATCTCGGCAAGCAAGCAGAGCTTGCGCACCCCGGCACAGGCGAGGAGCGCTAGCCGCCATGTACCGCTACGACGAGTTCGATTCCGCGATCGTCCAGAACCGCGTCGAGCAGTTCCGCGAGCAGGTCGATCGGCGCCTGTCCGGCGAGCTGAGCGAGGACCAGTTCAAGCCGCTGCGGCTGATGAACGGCGTCTATCTGCAGCTGCACGCCTACATGCTGCGCGTGGCCATCCCCTACGGCACGCTGTCGGCGAACCAGCTGCGCACGCTGGCCGACATCGCACGCCGCTACGACAAGGGCTACGGTCACTTTACCACCCGCCAGAACATCCAGTTCAACTGGCCGGCGCTGAAGGACATCCCGGACCTGCTGAGCGAGCTCGCCCAGGTCGAGATGCACGCCATCCAGACGTCCGGCAACTGCATTCGCAACGTCACCGCCGACCAGTACGCGGGCGTCGCCGCGGGCGAGGTCGAGGACCCGCGCGTCTACGCCGAGATCATCCGGCAATGGTCGACGCTGCACCCGGAGTTCTCGTTCCTGCCGCGCAAGTTCAAGGTCGCGGTAACCGGCTGCCGGGAGGACCGCGCGGCCGTCGCCGTGCACGACGTCGGCCTGCGCATGACCCGGAACGACGCGGGCGAACCCGGCTTCGAGGTGCTGGTCGGCGGCGGCCAGGGCCGGACCCCGGTGATCGCCAAGACGATCCGGAACTTCCTGCCCAAGCGCCACCTGTTGAGCTACCTGGAGGCGGTGCTGCGGGTCTATAACCAGCTCGGCCGGCGCGACAACGCCTTCAAGGCGCGGATCAAGATCCTGGTGAACAGCGTCGGCGCCGACGAGTTCGCCCGCATGGTCGAAGCGGAATGGCAGGCGATGCCGGACCAGGACCTCGACCTGCCCGACGGCGAGCTGGAGCGCATCCAGGCCTACTTCGCCCCGCCGGCCTACGACGACCTGCCGGACGATCCGCCGGCCTATGCCGCTTGGCGCCGGCACGACCCCGACTTCGCCCGCTGGGTCCAGGCGAACGTGGCGGCGCACAAGCAGCCCGGCTACGCGATCGTCAACGTCTCCCTGAAGCCCGCGGGCGGCGCCCCCGGCGACGCCACCGCCGAGGAGATGGAGGCGGTCGCCGAACTCGCCGACCGCTTCGCGCTGAGCGAGATCCGGGTGACCCACGAGCAGAACCTGACCCTGCCCGACGTGCGCCAGGAAAACCTGTACGCGCTCTGGCAGGAGTTGGCGCACCACGGGCTCGCGACCGCCAACGTCGGCCTGATCTCCGACATCATCGCCTGCCCCGGACTGGACTACTGCTCGCTCGCCAACGCCCGGTCGATCCCGGTCGCCCAACGCATCCAGGAGCGCTTCCAGGATCTCGACCGGCAGCACAATATCGGCGAGCTCAAGGTCAAGATCTCGGGCTGCATCAACGCCTGCGGCCACCACCACGTCGGCCACATCGGCATTCTGGGCGTGGATAAGAAGGGCGAGGAGTTCTACCAGCTCACGATCGGCGGCAGCGCCGCCGAGAACGCCAGCCTGGGCGAGATCGTCGGCAAGGGCTTCGCCTACGACGAGGTCGTGGACGCCGTGGAAACGCTGGTGGACGCCTATCTGGAGAACCGGCAGGACGGCGAGGCGTTCCTGGAAACCTATCGCCGGCTGGGCGCGGAACCGTTCCGGGAGAAGCTCTATGCCGCTGATTGACCGCAACGGCACGGCCCAGAGCGACGCTTACGTCGAGGTCGAGACCCTGGAGGACCTGCCCGACGGCCAGGCGGCGATCCTGCCGGCCGACGTGTTCCACGAACACCGGCAAACGCTGGAGGGGCGCAACGCAGCGCTCGGCGTGCGGCTGAAGAACGACCGGGAGGTCGCGGAGATCGCGGACGACCTGCACCGCCTGGACGCGGTCGTCCTGGAATTCCCGGCGTTCAAGGACGGCCGGGCGTACTCCCAGGCGCGCCTGCTGCGCCAGCGCCACGGCTACACAGGCGAGATCCGGGCGACCGGCGACGTCCTGCAGGACCAGGCGATCTTCCTGGTGCGCTGCGGCTTCGACCGTTTCGAGGTCGACGCCGACACGGCCGAGCGCTGGCAGGCGGCCCTGCGGCGCATATCGGTCGTCTACCAGCCCGCCAGCGACGGCAGCACCCCCGCGCCCTGGCGCCGGCACGCCCGCCGCGCCGCGGAGTAGGCGAGGCACGCGTTATGGACGGAAGCACCCCCATCACCCCCGCCGACCGGCTGGACGCGCTGGCGCGAGCGGCCGAAGAGCTGAGCGGGGAAGAGCTGCTGGAGCTGGCGATCACACGCCACTTCCGCGGATCGATCGCGGCCGTCTCCTCGTTCGGCGCGGAGGCGGCGCTGCTCTTGGACATGATCGCCCGGATCGACCCAGCGACCCCAGTGATCTTCCTGGAGACCGGCAAGCACTTCCCGGAGACGCTGCGCTACCGCGACCGGCTGATCGCCAAACTGGGCCTGACGGGCGTGCGCAACGAGCGCCCGGAGGAGGCCGACCGCGCGCGCACCGACCCGGACGGCCACCTCTGGTCGCGCAACCCGGACGCCTGCTGCGCCCTGCGCAAGGTCCGCCCGCTGGAGCGCGCGCTGACCGGCTTCGACGCCTGGATCACCGGGCGTAAGCGCTTCCAGACCAGCACGCGTGAGGGTCTGCCCCGGCTCGAGGTCGTCGACGGGCGGGTCAAGGTGAACCCGCTCGCCGACTGGTCGCAGCAGGACGTGGACGCCGCATTCGCCGCGCGCGGCCTGCCGCGGCATCCCTTGGTCGACCAGGGCTACCCCTCGATCGGCTGCCTGCCCTGCACCCGCCGGGTCGGCGACGGCGAGGACGCCCGCGCCGGCCGCTGGTCGGGCATGCAAAAGACCGAATGCGGTATCCACAACGCCTGGTGGGCTCAGCAGGGCTCGGGGAGCGGGATTTAGGCGCGT
>CAYRCO010000034.1:0-976 GCA_964422775.1 uncultured Rhodovibrio sp. | reverse complement strand
GAACGCCGCGCGCTTCACGGGTGTGCAAACCTCCTCACCCTAGCCCTCTCCTCCCAGATGGAGGAGAGGGAACCCGCCGATGCGCTGTGCCCCCAAGCCCGCTAGCGCGCCTCGACCTCCCACGGCCCCGCGTCCAGCAGCCGGGCGAAGGCGGCCGGGTCGTCGTGCTTTTGCTTCGGGCACAGGCGGCGGAGCTGTAGGCGGTCGGGCGCGTCGCCGATCCGCTGGTCGGTCGCGAACGCGAGACTGGTGTGCCGGCGCGCGGCCGCGACCACGCGATGGCTGATCTTGCCCTGCGGGTAGGCGAAGGCGAACGGCGGTTGGCCGAGCAGGTCGGCGAGCCAGGCGAGCGATCCGGCCACCTCCGCCTCCAGGTCCGGCTGCTGCAGCGAATAGAGCGAATCGTGGCTGAGGCCGTGCGCGCCCAGCCGCCAGTGCGCCTCGCGCGCGAGATCGCGCAGGCCGGCTTCCGACAGGTGCGTGGCGCCGCCCCGCCGGATCTGGTTGCGCGCGGCGAACAGGCCGGCCGTGATCCCGTGGCGCGCCAGCACCGGGGTCGCGCACTCGGCGACCTCGGCGTAGGCATCGTCGAACGTGACCGCCGCGACCGGCCGGTCGCGCCCGGCGAAGTCGCCCGCGTCCCACAGCGCGACCGCGCGCTCGATGCCGACCAGCTCGAACCGCTCGGCGAGCAGGTCCAGCTGACGGGCGAACGCGTCGGCGCGGGTGCGGAAGGGATAGTCGTCCAGGCTTTCCGACAGCGCGTGGTAGCACAGGATCACCAGTCCCCGCCGCGCGCCCAGCGCCGTCCCGGCGTCGCCGCTCATGCGCCCGAGACCTTGGTGCCGGGGGCGATCAGGAACTCGGCCTCGGGATCGTGCACCTGATAGCGGCGCTTGGCGAGCTCCGGGCGCTGCACCGCGTAGCAGTAGCAGCAGCCGTGCGGGCAGGTGTCGTAGGCGCCGATGTCTTTCGC
>CAYRCO010000033.1:0-17281 GCA_964422775.1 uncultured Rhodovibrio sp. | reverse complement strand
CACCGGGAGAGCGAACTCGCCCTGGGCCGCGCGGCCCTGCAGGCCGAGCAGTGGGCCGACGCCAAGCGCCATCTGGAAACCGCCGGCGGCCAGCAGCCGAGCGAGGAGGTCTGCCGCGAGCTGGCCGAACTCGCCGAGCGGCAGAACGACGACCGGGAGGCCGCGCGCGACTGGCTGCGCAAGGCGACCGAGGCGCCGGCCGACCCGGCGTGGCTGTGCACCACCTGCGGCGCCATGGCCGACGACTGGCAGGCGGTTTGCGGCCATTGCGGCACGTTCGACAGCTTCGCCTGGCAGACTCCTGCGCGCGCGGGCGCCGGGCTGGGCGCCGACGAGACGCTGGCCCGCCTGGAGACCGGCACCAACGGGCAGCCCGACGTCGAGGACGCCGAGGCGACCGACGTCACCGGCAAGCCCGCTCCGCGCCAAGCGGCGGGGTAGAGCGACATCCCCGAAGGCCGAACCGGCCTTCGGGCTGAATGTCGCTCTAACTTCTTGAAGAGCGGGCAAGATTCAGCTGGGAGGTGATTCCACCTTGCAGCATCTTGCCCTAGCCACCGCTTAGCCGCGTTGCGCGGTGGATTCGCCGGGCCAGCGGCGACTCCACCGCGCGCTCGACCGCTCCCGCGATGGCGTTGACGCGTGGGTGGGGCTTCACTACCTTGCGAGCCGCCGGGAAATGCGGTTCTCCCGGCGGTTTTACCGATCGCGTCCGACGGCGCTCGCACGCGATCCCGGTGCCGCGGTAGCTCAGCTGGCAGAGCAATGCATTCGTAATGCATGGGTCGGGGGTTCAAGTCCCTCCCGCGGCACCAGTTCCCGTTTCCCTCCTTCCCCGTCTTCGACCTTCGCCGTCTCGTGTATAGCCGTTCGGGTAAGAGCGCGCTCCGGGCGTCGCGTGTTTTTTCTCGCGCCATCAGGGCCTTGTCCGCTTGGTCCAACACGCGGTTGTTTTGCGTCCGTAACATTCGTGGCCGTATAAACCAGCGCCCCGTTCAATCCGAGCGCGATCTCTGCCGATTCGGGCGGTCTACGAAACAAAAGTGTCATCGAGCTGTAGTAAAAGGTTTCGCAGACCGGCTTAGGACTCCGGCTTGCAAAGCGGCGGCATCCAAGACCGCCGCGCGCCCGGGGCACCAGTGAGGGGGGCGCCGGGCCTTGCGAGCGCTCACTCCAGGGAAACGGAGTTTACAGCTATGATGAAGCACACCATCGCCCTCGCCACGGCCGTGGCGGCGGTGACCGCCCTGCCGGGCGGCGACGCCGCGGCGCAGGGGCGCGATCAGATCCGGATCGTCGGTTCCTCGACCGTGTTCCCGTACACCCAGGCGGTCGCCGAAGAGTTCGGCCAGACCACCGACTTCCCCGCCCCCGTCGTCGAGTCCACCGGTACCGGCGGCGGCATGCAGATCTTCTGCCAGGGCATCGGTCCGGAGCACCCGGACATCACCGGTGCTTCCCGCGCGATGAAGAAGTCCGAGTACGACCTGTGCCAGGAGAACGGCGTCGAGAGCATCACCGAGGTGCGGATCGGCTCCGACGGCCTGTCGATCGCCGTGTCCAAGGAAGGCGCGGCGATGGACCTGAGCAAGGCGCAGATCTTCCAGGCGCTGGCCGCCAAGGTCGCGGTCGACGGTGAGATCGTCGACAATCCGCATGAGCAGTGGAGCGACATCAGCTCCGACCTGCCGGACATCGACATCCAGGTCTACGGCCCGCCGCCGACCTCCGGGACGCGCGACGCCTTCGTCGAACTGGCGATGGAAAAGGGCTGCCAGGAGTTCGACACGATCACCGCGCTGCCGGAAGACGAGCAGGAGACGGTGTGCCAGCGGATGCGCCAGGACGGCCCCTTCATCGAAGCGGGCGAGAACGACAACCTGATCGTGCAGCGGCTGCTGTCGGACAAGACCGCCTACGGCATCTTCGGCTTCTCCTTCCTGTACGAGAACCAGGACCGGCTGAAGGCGGTTGAGGTCGGCGGCGTGACCCCGTCCTTCGACACCATCGCCGACGGCAGCTACGGCATCTCGCGGCCGCTGTTCTTCTACATCAAGAACGCCCACCGCGGCGTGATCCCCGGTATGGAGGAGTTCATCCGGGAGTACACGTCGGACGACGCGATGGGCGACGGCGGCTACCTGATCGAGCGGGGCCTGGTGCCGCTCAACGAGAGCACGCGCAAGCAGGTCCAGGACGCCGCCTTGAACGGCAAGGAGTTCACGCCCGCCGGCAGCTAAAGCCCGCGGCCCCGTGAATGGCAAGGCAGCCGGTCCGGGCGACGTCCCCGGGCCGGCTGCCGGCTTTGCTGGCGACCGTACTGGATGCCAGCGCCGGGCGGCGGTTGAAATTGTTGCGCCGCTTCAGCGGTCCCGCCACCACCGCGGATGAGTTGACAAGGCCGGTGGATTGGTGTGGCAGGCGATCACACCTGCCAGATCTATCCGCCGCAACACCAGGGAACAGCGCTCCTCCGATGTTCACGAACACTCTGATCTGCCTGTTGGTGCTGTCGGCCTTCGGCTATTTCTTCGGCAGTCGGCGCGTAATGGCCAAGGCGAACGCCCAGGGCACGCGGTCGCATTCGCGCCCGTCCTACCACGGGCTGTTCGTGGCGCTCTGGACCGGCCTGCCGGCCCTGGTGCTGGTGATGCTCTGGCTGGCGGTCAAGGGGCCGCTGATCGACCAGCTGGTGCTGGCCAGCCTGCCGGAGTCGTTCACCCAGGGTGCCGGGTCCGGGCAGATGCAGCTCTACCTGGGCAAGATCAAACAGATCGCGGTCGGGCAGGTGTTCGGCGAGCCCGACCCGGTCCTGGTCGAGGCGGCCGAACGCATGGACGCCTGGCGCGCGATGGCGGACAACGCCACGCTGTTCGGCGGGGCCGGGATCGCCGCCGGCGCGCTCGCCCTGTCCATGCGCCGGATCGGGCCGTGGTTCCGCGCCCGCCCGCGGGTCGAGCGGATCGTCACGGGAATCCTGATCTTCTGCTCGGTCGTGGCGATCCTGACCACGATCGGCATCATCCTGTCGCTGTTTATCGAGGCGCTGCGCTTCTTCGCCAAGGTGCCCTGGTACGAGTTCCTGTTCGGGCTGAACTGGGAACCGCAAATCTCGATCCGCGAGGATCAGGTCGCCGGCGCCGGGGCGTTCGGCGCGATCCCGGTGTTCACCGGCACCTTGCTGGTCGCCCTGGTCGCGATGCTGATCGCCGGGCCGATCGGGCTGTTGAGCGCGATCTACCTGTCGGAGTACGCCAACGAGAAGGTCCGCAAGGTCGTCAAGCCGATCATGGAACTGCTGTCCGGCATTCCGACGGTGGTCTACGGTTTCTTCGCCGTGCTGATCGTAGCGCCCGCCCTAAGCGACCTCGGGTCTGCGCTGGGCCTCGATATCGCGCCCAACAGCGCGTTCGCCGCCGGCGCGGTGATGGGGATCATGATCCTCCCCTTCGTGTCGTCGCTGTCGGACGACGCGCTACGCTCGGTCCCCAACGCGATGCGCGAGGGGTCCTACGCGATGGGCGCGACCCAGGCGGAGACGATCCGCCAGGTGCTGATCGCCGCCGCGCTGCCCGGGATCGTCGGCGGCTTCCTGCTGGCGGTCAGCCGGGCGATCGGCGAGACCATGATCGTCGTGATGGCGGCCGGCCTGATCGCCAACCTGACTGCCAATCCGTTCGAGGCGGTGACGACCGTGACCGTGCAGATCGTCACGCTGCTGATCGGCGACACCTCGTTCGACAACCCGAAGACGCTGGCCGCCTTCGCGCTCGGCATCACGCTGTTCGTGCTGACGCTGTGCCTGAACGTCATCGCCCTGCGGATCGTCCAGAAATACAGGGAACGCTATGAGTGAGCTGACAAGCGACCAAGCTGGTCCGCGCCCGTCCGGGCGCACGGGCGAGGCCGCCCGGGCCAACGTGCGCCGCCGCCGGCGCGCCGATCTGCGGCTGCGGATCTACGGGCTGAGCGCCATCGGGGTCGCGGTCGCCATGCTGGCCATTCTGCTGGGCTCGCTGGTCTGGACCGGCTCGCGCGCGTTCGTGCAGACCCACGTGAGCTACGAGGTCTACGTCGACCCGGCCGAGGTCGATCCGAACGAACTGCGGCGCGGCAACTACGACGATCTGGCGGAGGAAGCGTTCCTCGGCCTGCTCGACGGCATCGAGGACCGCGGCGACCGCCGCGCGGCGATGGAGATGCTGAGCCGGGGTGCCGGCAACGTGCTGAAGGCGCGGGTCACCGACAATCCCGACCTGATCGGCCAGGAGGTCGAGATTCGCGTTCCGACGGCCGACCGGGTCGACCAGTTCCACAAGGGCGTGATCACGCGCGAGCTCGACGAAAGCGACCGCAAGATGACCGACCGGCAGATCGCGTGGTACGACACGCTCGCCGAGGAGGACCGGATCTCCGCGCCGTTCAACTGGGCGCTGTTGACCAATTCCGACAGCCGGCATCCGGAGCTCGCCGGCCTGAAGGGCGCGATCGTCGGGTCGTTCTATGCCCTGCTGGTCTGCTTCCTGATCTCCTTCCCGCTCGGCATCGGGGCGGCGATCTACCTGGAGGAATTCGCGCCGAAGAACCGCTGGACCGATTTCGTCGAGGTCAACATCAACAACCTCGCCGCCGTGCCGTCGGTGGTGTTCGGCCTGCTCGGCCTGGCGGTGTTCCTGAACTTCTTCGGCCTGCCGCGCTCGGCCCCGCTGGTCGGCGGCATGACGCTGTCGCTGATGACCCTGCCGACGATCATCATCGCCGCCCGCTCGGCGCTGAAGGCGGTGCCGCCGTCGGTGCGGGAGGGCGCGCTCGCGGTCGGCGCCTCGCGCCAGCAGGCGGTCTGGCACCACGTATTGCCGCTGTCGATGTCGGGCATCCTGACCGGCACCATCATCGGCCTGGCGCAGGCGCTGGGCGAGACCGCGCCGCTGCTGCTGGTCGGGATGAACGCGTTCATCACCTCGCCGCCGGGCGGGCTGATGGAAGCCGCGACGGCGCTGCCGACGCAGATCTTCATGTGGGCGGACAGCCCCGAACGCGGCTTCGTCGCGCGGACCTCCGCGGCGATCCTGGTTCTGATCGGGTTCCTGATCGTGATGAACCTGACCGCCGTGCTGATCCGCAATCGCCTGGAACGCCGCTGGTAACCGAACGCGAGAGGAATCTCCGCCCATGACGACCATGCAAAACCCGATCGATGCCCAGACCGAAAAGCAGCAATCGGCCGCGCCGAAGGGGGAGACCGGCTTCAAACCGTCCGCGGGCACACGGAAACCGGCCAAGATCGCCTGCCGCGACCTCAACGTCTGGTACGGCGACACGCATGCGTTGCAAGATGTGTCGCTCGACATCGGCGAGAACGAAGTGACCGCGCTGATCGGGCCGTCCGGCTGCGGTAAGTCGACCTTCCTGCGCTGCCTCAACCGGATGAACGACGTGATCGAGACCTGCCGGGTGACCGGTCAGGTTACGGTGGACGGGGACGACATCTACGATCCCAGCCTGGACGTCGTGCAGCTGCGCGCGGGCGTCGGGATGGTGTTCCAGAAACCCAACCCCTTCCCGAAGTCGATCTACGACAACATCGCCTACGGGCCGCGCATTCACGGCCTTGCCGCGGACAAGGCGGAGCTGGACGAGATCGTCGCCAACGCGCTCGCGAGCGCCGGGCTGTGGGAGGAGGTCAAGGACCGGATGGACCTGGCCGGCACCGGCCTGTCGGGCGGGCAGCAGCAGCGGCTGTGCATCGCCCGCGCGATCGCGGTCAACCCGGAGGTGATCCTGATGGACGAGCCGTGCTCCGCGCTCGACCCGATCGCGACCGCCAAGATCGAGGAGCTGATCGACGAGCTGCGCAGCTCCTACACGATCGTGATCGTGACCCACAACATGCAGCAGGCCGCGCGCGTCTCGCAGCGCACCGCCTTCTTCCACCTGGGCGACATGGTGGAGGCGGGCGAGACCGAGGCGATGTTCACCAACCCGAGGGACGAGCGCACGCTGGGCTACATCACCGGCCGCTACGGCTAGGGCCGGGCCGGCATCGCAGATACTTGCAGAAACGCGCCGTGCGCCGCACGGCGTCACGGGAGGTCGCCTTGGCACGACAGCAGGATCACATCGTCACCTCGTTCGACGAGGAGCTGAAGACGATCGCCAACCACATCGCGCGCATGGGCGGGATGGCGGAAAGCCAGTTCGCCAGCGCGATCGACGCGCTCGCGCGCCGGGACAGCGATCTCGCCGGGCGGGTGGTCAACGCCGACACCGGCCTGGACGGCCTGGAGCAGCAGGTCGAGGAGGAGACCATCCGCATCCTCGCCCTGCGCCAGCCGGTCGCCACCGATCTGCGCGAGATCATCGCCGCCTTCAAGATCGCCTCCGACACCGAGCGGATTGGCGACTACGCGGTCAACGTCGCCAAGCGCACGCTCGCGCTCAACCAGCTGCCGGCGGCCCAGCCCGCCTCGGCGGTGCCGCGGATGGCCCGGCTGGTGCAGGCGATCGTCAAGGATACCTTCGACGCCTACCTGGAGCGCGACGCGGACAAGGCGCTCGACGTCTGGCACCGCGACGCCGAGGTGGACGAGATGTACACCTCGCTGTTCCGCGAGCTTTTGACCTACATGATGGAGGATCCGCGCGCGATCACGCCCAGCACCCACCTGCTGTTCGTCGCCAAGAACATCGAACGGATCGGCGACCACGCGACCAACGTCGCCGAGACGATCCATTACCTGGTGACCGGCGAGTACATCGAGGGTGGCCGGCCGAAGGGCGATACCTCCAGCTACACCGTCGTCGAACCCTCCGAGGACGGGCCGACGGACGTCGGCGAGGCGCGCGTCCCGTCCGGCGGTCAGTCGGATGCGGGCGACGGCTCGACGGACGCCTAAGCGAAGCGAAAGGACGCGTGCCATGAAGCCGCTGATCCTGGTGGTGGAGGACGAAACCGCGCTGGTCACGCTGCTGCGCTACAACCTGGAGCGCGAAGGCTTCCGGGTGTCGGCCGCGCAGGACGGCGACGAGGCGCTGATCAGCGCGTCGGAGGAGCGCCCCGACCTGGTGCTGCTCGACTGGATGCTGCCGATGACCAGCGGCCTGGAGGTCTGCCGCCGTCTGCGCCGGCAGCCGGACACGCGCGACGTGCCGATCCTGATGCTGACCGCCCGGGGAGAGGAGGCGGACAAGGTCCGCGGCCTGGATTCCGGCGCCGACGACTACATCACCAAGCCGTTCTCCCCGGCCGAACTGATCGCCCGCATCCGCGCCGTCCTGCGCCGGGCGCAGCCGCAGTTGACCAGCGAGACCCTGCAGTTCGAGGACCTGACGATGGACCTCGCCGCCCACCGGGTGCGCCGGCAGGGCCGCGACGTGCATCTGGGCCCGACGGAGTTCCGGCTGCTGCGCCACCTGATGCAGCACCCGGGCCGGGTGTTCACCCGCGAGCAGCTCTTGGACGCGGTCTGGGGCCACGACGTCTACGTCGAGCCGCGCACGGTCGACGTCCACATCCGCCGTCTGCGCAAAGCGCTCAACACCGGCGACGAGGCCGACCTGATCCGCACCGTGCGTGCCGCCGGCTACGCCCTCGACCACCCGGCCAACCAGCCCGACAGCGTCGGCGGCGAAAGCGCGGAGGCCGGCTAGCAGGGGTAGGCCCTTCCGAAGGCGCTGGGTTTCTCATTCTCAGCGGGGAGAGGCAACAAACTGAGCGCCCAGCCGCCTACCCCGCGCCCATCAGCCGGGTGGCGATCACCGCGGCGGTGATCAGGACCGGGCTTAGCACGGTGGAGGCGACCACGACCGCGCTCGACAGCTCGACGTTGCCGCGGAACTCGCTTGCGAAGATGGTCAGCAGAACCCCCACGGGCGCGGCGCTGCCGACCAGCAGGATCGCCTCGACCTGGGCCGGCATGTCGAGGAAGACGAGCGCGATCCCTGTCAACAGGGGCGCCAGCAGCAACCGCAGCGCGACCGACACGCCGGCCGCACCCAGCGGCACCCGCAGCCGGTTGTCGGCGAGCTGCGCGCCGAGGGCGAACAGCGCCACGCCGACGTAGGCGTCGCCCATCGTCGCCAAGGGCTTGCGCACCGGCTCGATCAGCTCGATCCCGGCCAGGTTCAGGGCGATCCCGACCGCCAGTGCGGGGATCAGCGGGGTCTGGAACACGCCCTTGAGGTGCTGACCGACCGTGCCGCCGCCGCCGAACAGCACCGGCGCCAAGAGCAGGATCATCACCGTGTGGGTCGAGGTGATCACGGCCTGATGCACGACGTAATCGCTGCCGAAGGCGAGCTCGATCACCGGGATGCCGAAATTCCCGCTGTTCGGGAACGCGCAGGCGACCGCGACCACGGCGCGCGCCTTGGGGTCGAGGTCGAGCGCGCGGCCGACCGCCCAGCCGATCCCCAGCAGCAGCGCGAACTGCGCAATCGTGAAGATCACCACGCCCTGCAGCTGGGCCAGCGGCAGCTCGGCTTCCGCCAGCGTCACCACCAGGAAGCAGGGCAGCGTGGCGTAGAGCAGCAGTCGGTTCAGCGAGCGTACGTCGAAGCGCGCGCGCGTCTGCATCAGGAAGCCAAGCGCGGCGATCGCGACGATCGGCAGCGTGATCCGGGTGACGACGTCGAACAGCAGAGACATGAACGCGGACGGTTATTGGGTGCAGGGCAACGCCGCCGCATCCTGCATACCCGCCGGCCCGGTACAAGGGGGCCGGACCGCCGTCCCGAGAGCAACCTGCGCGAAGGCCGAACCGGCCTTCGGGCATGTCGCTCTAACTTCTTGAAGAGCCAGCAAGATTCAGCTGAAAAATGCTCACACCTTTCAGCATATTGCTCTAGTTTACGATCTCCACCACCTGCATCATCCCCTGATCTTCGTGGTCCAGGATGTGGCAGTGGATCACGAACTTGCCGATGTAGCGGGTGTAGCGCGAGCGGATCTTGACCGGATCGGCGCCCTCCCGGATGAACAGCGTGTCCCGCCAGACGATCTGGTCCTTGCCGTCCGGCCCGACGCGCGTGACCTGGAAGGGGTTCACGTGGATGTGGAAGGGGTGACTGGCGCGCTTGCTCGACAGCGTCCATTCGGAGGCGGTGTTCAGCTGGAGTTCGCGGACGTTGTCCAGATCGAACGGTCGATCGTTGATCATGAAGCGGGTTTTGCAGCCGTCCTCGCCCTCCGCGCACGGCACGCAGTCCTGGCCCGGTGGGCAGACGCGGTCGGCGATGTTGAACGCCACCTTTTGCGGCGCGCCGGTCAGCTCGGCGTCGGGGATCGGGGCGTGCGGCGCGAGCGCGGCGACATCGGCCTCAGCCGGCAGCGGCATGTTTGCGGGCGCGCCGCCGACCACCACACGCGACAGGATGCGTTCCGGCTCCTTGCCGCCCAGCAGGCTTTCCCCCGGGCCGACGACCCCGTCGGTCAGCAACAGCAGCGTCGGCTCGCGGACGTTGGGGGCCTTGACCAGCACGTCGCTGCGGTAGCCGGGCTGCAGCTCGACCGCGTCCCAGCTGTCGATCCGGCCGAGCGCGAGACCGTCGACCGCGATCTCGTGCAATCGGGCGACCCGCTCCAGCGCGCCCAGGTCGTCAGAGGAAAAGCCTCGCACAGACGCAACCGCGCCCGGCGCCCGCCCGGTGGTGCGCAGCACCGGCATGATCGTCTCGCGGATGCCGGCGTGGATGAAGCGCCAGCGCTGCACCTCGCCCGGGCGCATGGTGATGGTGGGCACCAGCTGACCGTTGATCAGCGTCTGGCGGTGGGACTCCTGCCAGCCGCCGGGGCCGAAGTCCTCGTAGCTCTCGATCCTGCCCTGCTCGTCGTAGGCGATCTGCTGGAAGACGAAGACCTTGTCGGCCGCCTCGGCGATCGCCGGTACGTCGTCGAGCCCGCCCTCGATAATCAGGGCGCCCGCCATGCCGCTGGAGACCTGCAACGCGGTCGAGCCGTGCGCGTGGGCGTGGTACCAGAAGGTGCCGGGCGGGTGATCGGCCGGGATCTTGATCTCGGTGATCCAGGTCTGGCCCGGCTTCACCGCCAGCAGCACGTTGTCGCTGTTGCCCACGGGCGAGACGTGCAGGCCGTGGGTGTGCAGGTTGGTGGTGTTGAAGTTGTGCGGTGTATTCGGGTCGTCCGGCATCGGGCCGGGCTCGGGCGGCAGGTCGTTCTCGATCGTCACCACCAGGGTGTCGCCCGGCTTCACCCGGAAGGTCGGCCCGACCAAGGCGCCATTATAGTTGCGCAGGCGCACCGGACAGCCGGCGATCGCGTTGTCGGCGTAAGCCAGGTTGAGCGTCGTGCGCAGCACGCCGTTTGCCGACCGGATCACCGGCGGGTTCTGGAACGCGGCGCCGCCGTACTTGTCGATATTGATCTGCTCGTAGGCGCAGGGGTTGGCTTGGCCCGCCGCCCATGCCTGCGGGGCCGCGGCCATGAGCGCCGCCGCCACGACACAGCCGGCCGCTCGAATACCGAAACGCGGTAAACCGCCCAGTCCCATCCCCACCCCCTGTCGTGCAACCGCCGCCAATCCCGGCGAACCGGTGCGTTGTGACCGGGACCAAGTTTACCCGGGGCGGGTAGGGCGTCAACTGAGACGTGTGTCCGCTCAGCCGTCCAGGTAGCGTCGTTCGATGTGCCGCTGGAACACCGTCTCGTCCAGCTTCGATCCCGTCGCCCGCTCCAGGATCGTGTCGGTGTCGAGCGAGCTGCCGAGGCCGTGGACGTTCGCCTGCAGCCAGGACAGCAGCGTGGTGAAGTCGCCGTGGCGCAGCTGGTCCGGGATCTCCGGGTGGGCGGTCGTCGCCGCCTCGAACAGCTGGGCTGCGGCAAGCGCGCCCAGGGTGTAGGTCGGGAAGTAGCCGAACGCCCCGTCGAACCAGTGGATGTCCTGCAGGCAGCCCAGCCGGTCCTCCGGCGGGGTGATCCCGAGCAGCTGCTGCATGCCGTCGTTCCAGGCGCCCGGCAGGTCGTCCAGGGTCATGTCGCCGTTGATCAGCGCCGTCTCCAGGCGGTAGCGCAGGATCACGTGGGCGGGGTAGGTGACCTCGTCGGCGTCGACGCGGATGAAGTCCGGTTCGACCTGGGTCGCCAGGCGGTAGAGGTTGTGCGGGTCCCAGGCCGGCCCGCTGCCGGCGAAGGTCTCCTGCGCGATCGGGGCCATGAACTGGATGAAGTCGGCCGAGCGGCAGGCCTGCATCTCGACCAGCAGCGACTGGCTTTCGTGCAGCGCCATGCCGCGCGCCTCGCCGACCGGTTGGCGGCGCCAGTCAACGGGCAGCCCGCGCTCGTACATCGCATGGCCGGTTTCGTGCAGCACGCCCATGATGGCGCTCGTGAAGTCGTTCTCGTCGTAGCGGGTGGTGATCCGCAGATCGTCGGGCACGCCGCCGCAGAAGGGGTGCAGCGAGACGTCCAGCCGGCCATGGTTGAAGTCGAAGCCGACCGCCTGCATCAGCCGCCGGCCCAGCGCCTCCTGCTTGGTTTGCGGGAACGGCCCCTCAGGCCGCCGCGGGGCCTCGCCGCTGCGTTGCCGGTCCAGGACGCGCGGCAGCGTCTCCGGCAGCCACTGCGCCAGCCGGCCGAAGATCTCGTCGATCCGCTGGGACCGGAAGCCGGGTTCGAACTGGTCGAGCAGAGCGTCGTAGACACTCAGGTTCAGCGCCGCCGCCTTTGCCTGGCCGGCCTCCCGGGTCAGGTCCAGCACCTCCTGCAGGTAGGGTTTGACCTGCTGGAAGTCGCTCGCCGGCCGGGCCTCGCGCCAGGCCAGCTCGCAGCGGTTGGTCGCCCGGCTGATCTGCTCGACCAGGCGTTCCGGCACCGCCGTGGCGTGCAGCCATTGCCGGCGCATCTCCGCCAGGTTCGCCGCCTGCCAGCCGTCGAGCTGGTCGCGCTTGGCCTCGGCGCCCTCGAACAGCTCGGCCATCTTGGGATCGGTCATCATCTGGTGGCAGGTGACCGAGATCGCGGCCAATTGCTCGCTGCGCGCCTCGGCCCCGCCCGAGGGCATCAGGGTCGCCATGTCCCAGTTCAAGACGCCGCCCGCTTCGGACAGCGCATTCATCCGCGAAAAGCGCGTCTCCAACTCGGCGTAAGGGTGGGGGGTCATCGCGGGGTCCTCGTCAGGTCGTGCACATGTGTGTGGGTGGGCAAAACGGCTGAGGCAGCGGGTTCCCTCGCCTCCACTGGGAGGAGAGGGACAGGGAGAGGAGGTTCCACGGGGATCGATGCCGCGGGCTCCCTCCTCACCCTCGCCCTCTCCTCCCACTGGAGGAGAGGGAACCATTGGCTCCTACCGCGTGGTGCCGTCGTCGTCCACCGGGCGCCAGTGGAACAGGAAGTAGATGCCGAGCAGGCCAGCGGCGAGCGCGAACCAGGTGAGCGCGTACTCGAAATGCTGGTTGCGCAGGTTGACCCGGGTCTGCCCGCCGATCGGGTACTCGCCTGCGGTCTGGTTCTCCGCAGCGTCGACGTAGAGCCCGGTCACCGGCTGCGACAGCTCGGCGAACGCCGCCATCCGGTCCAGGTCCATCCAGACCCAGGTGTTCTCGGCCGGATCGTTCTCCGGCTTGACGAATTCCATGCCGGACCAGCCGCCGATCCGCACGATCCCCTGGATCGTCACCTGACCCTCGACCAGGCTGTCGGGGCGGGCCTCCGGCGGTTTCTTCTCGGTCGGGACCCAGCCGCGGTTGACCAGCACCTGCCGACCGTCGGCAAGTTCGAACGGTGTGATCACGTCCCAGCCGCGCCGGGTTTTGCCGTAAGTCTGGGCGGCGCGGTAGATCTCGCGGTCGTGCAGGAAGCGCCCGGTGAGCTTCACGCGCTGGAAGCGCAGCTGCTCCGGCGCGCGGATCGGCTCGGGCAGGGCGATCGGCTGCTGGGTCATGCGCGCCTGCATCTCGTTCACGAGCGCGTTCTTCCACTCCATCCGCTCGATCTGCCAAAAGCCGAGCGCCAGCAGCACGCCCAGGACGGGAAGCGCGGCGACAGTGGTCCACAGCCGGGGCCGGAAGCGGCGGCGCTTGGCGCGCGGGATCGGATCGGGGCTCATGGGCGGACTACGTCGGGGCGCGACAGGTGTTGGGTGGAAACGTGGGGCAAGCGGCGGCTCACCGCTGGTCCGGGGTACTGCTGTCGTCGTGGCGTTCCAGCTGGCCGGTATCCTCGGCCTTGTTCTTGAACTGGAGGGCGATCAGCAGCGCCTTCGCCGGGCGCAGCATCCAGATCGACCCGACGACGATCACCACAGGCCAGATCGCCATGTGCACCCACAGCGCGGGACTGACCAGGCTTTCCAGCAACAGCGCCAGCAGCACCACGACGGCGCCCAGGATCAGGATGATGAACACCGCCGGGCCGTCGCCGCTGTCCGCCTTCGACAGGTCCAGCTGGCAGACCTCGCACTGCGGGCGCACGTCCAGCAGACCCTTGAACAGCCGCCCCTCCCCGCAGCGCGGGCAACGGCAGGCCAGCCCCGCCTTGAACGGGGAGACGGAAGGCTGCGTATCGTCCCAGGACATGACGCTCCAAGTTAAGTGGCGGTATGGGGTGTGGCCGGGGTTCCTCACCCGACGCCGCGAACGGCACGACCCGTAGGGTGGGTTCGCGCAGCAACCCACCAAGCGGCGGTGGCGGTCGCGAACACCAGATGGTGGGTTGCCGCGAAGCGCGGCGAACCCACCCTACGGCCGAGGGATTTCCCGCCCAGGCCGGTCGTTACACGCGCGCTGGCTGGCCCCTACGCGCCCCACCAGTAGATGGCGGAGAACAGGAACAGCCAGACGACGTCGACGAAGTGCCAGTACCAGGCGGCCGCCTCGAAGCCGAAGTGGCTCTGCGGCGTGAAGTGGCCGGCCTTGGCGCGGAAGAAGCACACGGCGAGGAAGATCGTACCGACGATCACATGGAAGCCGTGGAAGCCGGTCGCCATGTAGAACACGCTGGAGTAGATGTCCCCGCCGAAGCCGAAGTGGGCGTGGGTGTACTCGTAGGCCTGCAGCGCCGAGAAGATCACGCCCAGGAACACCGTCAGCGCCAAGCCGCGCAGCAGGCTGGTCTGGTCGCCTTCCTTCAACGCGTGGTGCGCCCAGGTCACCGTGCAGCCCGACAGCAGCAGGATCAGCGTGTTCAGGAACGGGATCGAGAAGGGATCGAAGGTGGTGATGTTCTCCGGCGGCCAGACCCCGCCGATCTCGTCGGTCGGGAACAGCGCGCCGTTGAAGTAGGCCCAGAAGAAGGCGGCGAAGAACATCACCTCGGAGGCGATGAACAGCAGCATGCCGTAGCGCAGGCCGAGCTTGACCACCGGCGTATGGTCGCCGGCCCGCGATTCCCGGATCACCTGCCGCCACCAGCCGGCCATCGTGCCCAGCACCATGGCGGTGCCGACGAAGGTCAGCCAAAGGCCCTTGTCGTGCATCCAGAACACCAGCCCGAGCGCGAGCACGCCGCCCGACAGCGCGCCCAGCAGCGGCCAAGGGCTGGGCTCGACCAAGTGGTAGGGATGTTTCTTTTCGTGCGTCTGGGCCATCGGGTTTTCTCGCCCCTTCCAGCTAGTAGCGTCGAATGGTCAGGCCCGGCCTATGGGTGTGTGCCCGCCGGCCGTCAGTTGGCCCGGCCCGGCGCGCCCGTGCCCACGGGCGCCGCCAGGCCGGCGTGTTGGCTGTCCGTGACCGTCTGGCCGGCCGGTGTCCGGTTGGATTGGGCGTCCGGCATCGGGAAGAAAGTGTAGGACAGCGTGATCGTGGTGACGTCCGCCAGGTTCGGATCGTCCAGGATCGCCGGATCGACGAAGTAGTCGACCGGCATGTCGACCCGCTCGCCCGGCTGCAGCGTCTGCTCGGTGAAGCAGAAGCAGGCGATTTTGGAGAAGTACTTGCCGGCCTTGAGCGGGGTGACGTTGAAGGTCGCGGTGCCGCTGACCGGCCGATCCGACAGGTTCTCCGCCGTATAGTACGCCATCGCGCGCTCGCCGACCTTGACCTCGACCTCGATCTGCTTGGGTTTGAACGCCCAGGGCAGGTCCGGACTGCGGTCGGCGTTGAAGCGCACCTTCATGGTCTCCTCGACCGCGTCCGGGGCGACCTCCGCCACCTGGGTGGTGCCGCCGAAGCCGGTCACCTGACAGAACAGCTGATAGAGCGGCACCGCCGCGAACGACAGCCCGACCATGCCCGCGAACACGCAGGTCAGCACGAGCGCGGTGCGCGCGTTCCGCTTAGAGGACACCGGACGGTCGGACCGCGAAGAGGACACCGTGAGTCTCCCTAGTTGGCACCGGGCGTGTTCGCGCCCATGCGCACGATCGCAACGATGTAGACCAGGACGACGAAGCCGATCAGCACCGCCATCAGCGCGAGGTTCTTGCCGCGCTTCTTCCGGCGGAACGCCTCACGCGTTTCCGGCGTCCACTCGGTTTCCTGCCAGTTTTTGTCCTGGGTGTCGGGTTTGCTCGCCATGGTGCGGTTAGACCAGTTGCCCGGCTGTGGCGTCCACGATCAGGACGGCCAGCAGCAGGTAGAGGTAGAGGATGGAGAAGCCGAACATCTGCTTCGCCGCCTTCTGCGTGCGCGACTCGTCCTTCAGGACGCGCGCGGCGGAGACCACGAACAGCCCGCCCATCGCCAGCGCGACCAGGCCGTAGCCCGGACCGGCGAAGCCCATCAGGTAGGGCGCCGGGGCGAGCGGCAGCAGCAGCAGGGTGTAGAGGAACATCTGCTTCTTGGTCGCCTGCCGGCCGGCGACCACAGGCAGCATCGGCACCCCGGCGTTCGAGTAGTCGATGTCCGTATAGAGCGACAGCGCCCAGAAGTGCGGCGGCGTCCACAGGAAGATCAGCGCGAACAGCGCGATCGCCCCCGGGTCCACCGTGCCGGTGACGGCCATCCAGCCGATCACCGGCGGGAACGCGCCGGCGGCACCGCCGATCACGATGTTATGCGGCGTCCGGCGCTTCAGCCAGACGGTATAGACGAAGACGTAGAACAGGATCGCGACCGCCAGCAGGCTCGCCGCCGCCCAGTTCACGGCCAGACCCATCAGCATGACCGAGAACAGCGCCAGCGTGACGCCGAAGGCGAGCGCCTCGGCCGGCTGCACGCGCCCGGTCACCACCGGGCGGTTCTGGGTCCGGCGCATCACGGCGTCGATGTCGCGGTCGTACCACATGTTGATGGCGCCCGACGCGCCGGCGCCGGCCAGGATGCACAGCACCGCCACGCACGCCAGCACCGGGTGCAGCGAGCCCGGAGCGGCGAGCAGGCCGGCGACGCCCGAAAGCACCACGAGCGACATCACCCGCGGCTTTAACAATTCGACGAAGTCGCGCACTTCGCCGAAGTCCGCGCCGGCGCCAAGGGCGCCCGCGGGGGCTGCGGTCTCGGAAACGGGGGCGATGTCGGGTCTGCTCACGGCGGAAACGGGCTTTCGTTCTGGACGGCGGTTGCGCGGTCGGGTCGTCTCACGCGGGGACCGGATCGACCCGGGCCCGACGGCGGCTGGTCGCCGCGGTCGGGCCCGGGGATCGTCCGGGGTGCGGGCTTGGCCGGCGGGTTACTTCACCCGCGGCAGTTCCTCGAAGGTGTGGAACGGCGGCGGGGAGGACACCGTCCACTCCAGGGTCGTCGCCCCTTCGCCCCACGGGTTCGCCTGCGCCTGACGGCCCCGGAAGAGCACGTAGGCGGTCATCGCGAGGAAGAACAGCGTGGCCACGCCGGTCAGGTACGAGCCCATCGACGAGACGTAGTTCCAGCCCGCGTAGGCGTCCGGGTAGTCGATGTAGCGCCGGGGCATGCCGGCCAGACCCAGGAAGTGCTGCGGGAAGAAGACGATGTTCACCCCGATGAAGGTGAGCCAGAAGTGCAGCTTGCCGGCCCACTCCGGGTACTCCCGGCCGCTCATCTTGCCGAACCAGTAGTAGAAGCCGGCGAAGATGCCGAACAGCGCGCCCATCGACAGCACGTAGTGGAAGTGCGCCACCACGTAGTAGGTGTCGTGCAGCACGGTATCCATGCCGGCGTTCGCCAGCACCACGCCGGTGACGCCGCCCAGCGTGAACAGGAAGATGAAGCCCATCGCCCAGAGCATCGGCGTAGTGAAGCGGATCGAGCCGCCCCACATCGTCGCAATCCAGGAGAAGATCTTAATCCCCGTCGGCACCGCGATGATCATGGTCGCGGCGGTGAAGTAGGCCTTGGTGTCCACGTCCAGGCCGACGGTGAACATGTGGTGCGCCCACACGATGAAGCCGACGAAGCCGATCGCCACCATCGC
>CAYRCO010000032.1:0-17572 GCA_964422775.1 uncultured Rhodovibrio sp. | reverse complement strand
GGTTTTCAGTTCCTCGATCCGGGTTTCCGCCGGGCGGCCGTCGGCGGGCTGGATCTCGCCCGCTTCTAAGCGCTCCAACTCGCGTTCGATCTCCTCGATCGCCGCCGGCTTGGGCCGGCCCAGCGCCGCCCGCCGGGCCAGCGAGTAGCGCATCGTGCGCACCATGTTGAGCCGGTTCTGCGGCCCGCTGGTGGAGAAACCCGCGCGCTTGGGCTTGGTCGCCTCGTCGGCCTTCAGTTCGCGCTTCACCATGTCGGGCAGGCGCAGGTCCTCGAACAGCAGGTCGAGGAATTCGTCGCGGGACAGGGTGAAGACGAAGTCGTCCTCGCCTTCGCCGTCCTCGCTGGCGTTGGAGCCGCTGCCGCCGCCCTGCGGCGGGCGCTTGATCTGGTCGCCCTCGCGGAACTCCTTGTTACCGGGCAGCACGCGGCTGCGCTGGCCGATCGAGTGGTCGCGCTTGAACTCCGGCTCGTGGGTGCCGTCGGTGGGGATCGTCACAGTCTCGCCGGAGGAGGTGTCGGAGACACTACGCCGGCGGATGTTCTCGGCCAGCGCCTCGCGCAGCTGCGTACGGGTCCGGCTGACGAAGCGTTGCCGGTTGCCGAGGTTCTTGCCCTTCGGGTTTTGCCGGCGATCGATGATCCGCATGACGCTTAACAGCCTCCGATCGTCGCGGGACAGGGGGCGCCCCGCCCGCTGACCGGACGGGGCGCGGGCCGGCGGATCGGCCGCCGCGTGCGGGGCGCCACCTTAGCCGGCCTCCCGCACGCGCATGTACCATTCGACCAAACGACGGACCTGCCGTTCGGTGTAGCCGCGGGCAACCATCCGCTCCAGGAACGCCTGGTGCTTGTCCGCCTGCTCGCTGTCCTGCTTGCTGCCGAAGGAGATCACCGGCAGCAGCTCCTCGATCTGCGAGAACATCCGCTGTTCGATCACGTCGCGGATCTTCTCGTACGAGGTCCAGCGCGGGTTGGTGCCGCCCTGCTGGGCGCGCTGGCGCAGGGCGTATTTGACCACCTCGTTGCGGAAGTCCTTCGGGTTGCGGATCCCGGCCGGCTTCTCCGTCTTCGCCAGTTCCCGGTCCAGGGCATCGCGGTCCATGATCTGGCCGGTGTCCGGGTCCTTGAAGTCCTGCCCCTCGACCCACGCGTCGGCGTAGGCGATGTAGCGGTCGAACAGGTTCTGCCCGTAGTCCTCGTAGCTCTCCAGATACGCCTTTTGGATCTCCTTGCCGATGTATTCGGCGTAGCGCGGCGCCAGCTCCTCCTTGATGAACGCGATGTATTTCTGCTCGCGCTCCTGGTCCAACTGCTCCCGCCGGATCGCGTTCTCCAGCACGTACATCAGGTGCACCGGGTCCGCCGCGACCTCGTGCGTGTCGAAGTTGAAGGTCTCCGACAGCACCTTGTAGGCGAACCGGGTGGACATGCCGTCCATGCCCTCGTCCACGCCGGCGGCGTCGCGGTACTCCTGAACCGTCTTGGCGTGCGGGTCGGTGCCCTTCAAGTCCTCGCCGTTGTAGACGCGCATCTTGGCGTACAGCGAGGAGTTCTCGTGCGGCTTGAGCCGGGTCAGCACCGAGAAGCGCGCCATCATGTCGAGCGTGCCGGGCGCGCACGGCGCCTTCGCCAGCTCCGACTGCGCGAGCAGCTTGTCGTAGATCTTCGCCTCTTCGTCGACGCGCAGGCAGTAAGGCACGCGGATCAGGCTGATCCGGTCCAAGAAGGCCTCGTTGTTGCGGTTGGCCTTGAAGGACTTCCACTCCGATTCGTTGGAGTGCGCCATGATGATGCCCTGGTAGGGCAGGGCGCCGACGTTCTCGGAGCCGACGTAGTTGCGCTCCTGCGTCGCTGTCAGCAGCGGGTGCAGCATCTTCTGCGGCGCCTTGAACATCTCGACGAACTCCAGCAGGCCCTGGGTCGTCAGGTTCAGCGCGCCGGCGTAGGAGTAGGCATCCGGGTCTTCCTGGCTGTAGAACTCCAGCATTCGGATGTCCGGCTTGCCGACCAGGGAGGAGATGTCCTGGTTGTTCTCGTCGCCGGGCTCCGCCTTGGCGACGGCGATCTGGCGCAGCTTGGAGGGATGCAGGCGGACGACCGAGAACTTGGAGACATCGCCGCCGTACTCGTCGAGGCGCTTGACCGCCCAAGAGGAGCACATGCCGGGCAGGCGGCGGATCGGGATGCCGTACTCGCTCTCCAGGCTCGGGCCGTCGCGCTCCGGATCGAACAGGCCGAGCGGGCTCTCGTAGATCGGCGAGACCCGGTCGCCCGCCTTGAGGACGTAGATCGGCTGGTCCTCCATCAGCTTCTTCATCCGTTCGGCCAGCGAGGACTTGCCGCCGCCCACGGGGCCGAGCAGGTAGAGGATCTGCTTGCGCTCCTCCAGGCCTTGGGCGGCATGGCGTAGGAAGGCGACCAGCCGCTCGATCGTCTCCTCCATGCCGTAGAAGTCGGAGAAGGCCGGGTAATAGCGAATCGTACGGTTCTGAAAGATGCGCCCAAGCCGGCTGTCCTTGGAGGTATCGATCACCTCCGGATCGCCGATCGCCTCGAGCAGGCGCTCAGCAGAGCTGGAATAGGCCGTCGGATCCTTGCTGCAGAGGTCGAGGTATTCCTGCAGCGACATCTCCGAATGCTGACGCGTGCCATAACGTTCACGGAGATTGTCGAAAACCTGGCTTTGGCTCATCGCGATCTCACTCCGAAGTGGATCATCCGGCTGCCGGTTAAAACATTGGTGCGCGACAGCAGGCTTGTATAAAAGATTGTGGCTCACAGAGGCCCTTACGCAAAGGGGGCAGCCCCCGCATGCCACGATGTTGCCTTGGTTTGCGTCCTCCAGGTCCGTTCGCCCGATCCCGGCGTGTCGCGGTCCGAGGTCTGCGGGCCACCTACCAACCGCCGGCCACCGGGGCCGCACTCACCCGGCGCTTGCCGCCAGCGCCCGGATCATCGGGACGCCGGCATCAAGGATGGGTGGGCCGCGTAGCCCCGGCAAGCGGGCGACGACGCATTCGCTACCGCGTCAGGTCATTATGCCATCATGCGAAGCTTGATATCAGCCTAATCGTCACGCTGGACGTCCGGTGCCGTGCGTCGGCGATCCGAGTATCCAAACCCGCGCACGCCGCCGCCCCGGCGCGCAGGCTAACGCGAGTCGGCAAAGCCCGGGGGGCTAGTTTTGACTTGAAGACCACGACAACGCCGTGTACCCGGCGTTGCAGAAAGTCGGCATCTACCACTTCTGCGCTAACGGGTAGGTTCGCAAAAATGTGGTAGTTCCGTCCGCGGACGGGCAGAGTGTTGCTGCGGTGCGGGGAAGCGGCCGTCCAACTGCAACGCACCGCCCGCGGGTAGGCCGTTGGGCGTATCCAATCGAGCCGGGGGACAGGATGTTCATCCCGAGAGACCAGACCGACGGAGTGTCCGCCGCACCGTTCGGTCAAGACGTACGCAGTCGACGCGGCACGCACACCGGTCGTCCGGCCCGCAGGAGCGTCGCCGAATGATCGTGCCGAGTGCGTCGATGGCGCTGATCGAAAATCTCCCGGTCAGCGTCGTCCTGCTGAACCGTGACCTCGAAGTTCTGCATACCAATCTTTTCGCCGGCCACTACCTGACCTCGCAAGAGACCCTGACGGTCAAGAACGGTCACCTTGTCTGCAAGGATCCGGACAACACGCGGATGATCGCGCGCGCGGTCCAGCGGGCCTGCGACGCCGAGACGGACGAGGCGGGCGCGGTGGTGACCTCGCTCTACGACCCGAAGTCCATCAATCGGGTGATCCTCAAGATCGTCGCGATCAACGAATATTGGCTGTCCGCGACCGACGCCGGTCCGAACGAGCAGGTCGTCGCCGTGATGATCGAGTTCGGACAGATCTCGGACATTGGCGCGCAGGGCCTGATCAACACGTTCGAGCTGTCGCCGGCGGAGTTCGACATTCTGAAAAAGCTGTCGAGCGGGCTGGTGCCCAAGCAGATCGCCTACGAGCGCGGCAGCGAACTGTGGACCGTGCGCACGCATATCCGCAACATCAAGGCGAAGATGGACTGCCGTACGGACAACGAACTGATCATCCTGTTCAACCGGTTCGCCCGGTTCTGATCCGCCGCGGTTGCCCTCTTCTTCAAGAAGGTACAGCGACCTTCAGCCCGAAGGCCGGGTCGGCCTTCGAGCATGTCGCATTAGAGCAAAATCGATGAAATCCGAACCGGCTTTCATCGTGAATTTTGCTCTAACTTCTTGAGGAGAGAGCAAGATTCAGCTGAAACGCGATTCCACGTTTCAGCATCTTGCCCTAGAACAAGCCGAAGTGGCGCAGCGCGGCGGCGAGCGCCACCGCCGCGGCGATCGCGGCGATGCTCTGCTTGGTCGCCAGCACCACCGCGAGCGCGGCCAGGATCGCGAGCGTGGTGACGGCGCCGCCCTGCACGGCCATGGCGACCACGAGCGAGATCAGGATCGACCCGGCGAGCGCCTCCAGAAACCGTTCGACGCGTGGGGTCAGCGGGACCCGGCCGGCCAGGAACAGGCCGCCGGCGCGCAGCAGGTAGGTCGCCATCGCCATCAGCGCGATCACCGCGTAGGGGCCGAGGCCTTGCGTCTCATCGCCCATCGCGTAGCGCCCCCGTCAGGCCGCCGGCGATTCCGCCCAGGATCACGAACCACATGCCGGGCAGCAGCTGGGCGGCGAGCAGGGCGGTGACGGCCGCCACGCCCCAGGGCAGGGCGTCCCCGCGCCCGCGCCACATGCCGGTCAGCATCACCGCGAAGAACGCGGGCATCAGCACGTCGATACCCCAGCGGGCCGGATCGCCGATGCCGCCGCCCAGCGTGTAGCCGAGCATGGTGAACGCGACCCAGATGCCCCAGAACACCAGCCCGCCGCCCAGCAGATAGCCGGCGTCGCTGAGGCCCGAGTCGAATTCCTTGAGCGACTTCGCCCAGACCGGGTCGGCCAGGAAGAACAGGCTGGGATAGACCTTCCAGCCGGGCAGGTGGGCCATCCAGGGCCTGAGCGCCGCGCCCATCAGCAGGAAGCGCGAATTGACCGCGACCGTGGCCAGCAGGATCGACACCGCCGGCAGGGGATCTTGCCACAATCCGAGCGCGGCGAACTGCGAGGCACCGGCGAACACGAACGCCGTCATCAGCCCGGTGCCGAGCGCGTCCATCCCGGCTTGCTGGGCCGCCACACCGAACGCGACCGCGAACGGCCCCACGGCGGTGAGCGCCAGCACGACCATCTCGCGCGCGCCATGGCGCATGCCGGCCAGACCGAACCCGATCTGCTCGCGCGCTGGGCGCGCGGTGTCCCGGTTCGGGCGCTTTTCGACGCGATCCGCCATGATCTCGGACCTTACCCGTCAGCTGTTCGGCAAACTGGCCGGTCGGGCCAAACACCTGTTGAGCCAGAAACCTGTTGAGCCGGACACCTGTTGAGCCGCACACGCGACCAACGCGCGGACTTGGCATATCACACAATGGGCGCGCAACCGACGCGCCCGGCGCGGGTCAGCGTTGCAGCCGTCTCAGCCTGGCTTTGGTCGTGGCCGGCCTGGCCAATCGCGGCGTCGCGCTCTGCGGTCTAGAACAGGTCGTCGGCGACTTCCGCGGTAATGAACACGTAGTTCCTTTGCCACGGGCTCACGGCGCGCGGGGTCACGCCGTGGATCGCCGCCGGGCTGTTCGGGAACATGACCAGCCGGTTTGCGCCGTAGGGCACCCGTACGGCTTCGACCAGTTCGTCCGGCTCGAACGCGAACGCATTCTTCCGCCGAGCCGTGTCGACACCGGCTGCCGGGCGGTACAGGCACAGGTCGCCGCCCGGCGTGTCGTCGCCGTCCGGGCGCATGTACAGCAGACCGGAGAACAGCCGGTTCGCCGTGTCCAGGTGACCGCCGCGCACGCTCGACGGCGCATCGGTGACCGGGGTGTTCAATTCGGCCCGAGCGTCGCACTGAATGTCGGCGTCGTGATCCTGCATGAACAGCCCCAGCGTCGCCGTGTCCAGCCGGTCCCAGACCGCCTCGGCAGCGGGCGTCCAGTGGTGCGCGAACAGCGCGTGCACTTGGCGCAGGAAGTCGCGGCTGGTGTGCGTGGCCCCGAACCGACGCCAGGCGTCGGGCAAGGTGTCCAGGATATTGTAGAGGAACGTCGATATCGCGAAGCGCTGGTTCGACGGCGCGGGCCCGTCCCAGCCGACTTGCGCGAAGGCTGGAAAACTGCCCGCGAGCTCCGCGTACGCGTCAGCCGGCAACGCGTCGTCGACGACGATGTGCGGAAACGGTTGGGTGCGTACGTCCGCTGGCGTCACTCTGTTCAGGACGCTTGGGAAGGCGCCCGCCACGGCCGGCGCGTCACTGATGTTGGCGGCATCGGTATCGACCATGGGGGCATCCTTAACCGAAGATCATGAGGCGACGCGCGCGCCGGTCAGTAGAGCGAGCGAAGCCGGCCGGGCGCAATCCAAAAGTGCATTGGGTCAGCCGCCGATCCGCCCGGTCACCCAATAGGCGGCGCGCGTCTCGTGGCGCGCCAGGAAGTTTTGCACCGCCGTGTCCACGCCGAGCCGGTGGGCGGCCGTGACCAGCTGCTGCAGCATGTCCGGGGGCAGGCTGATCCGCGAGAGCACCTGCGCCGCCCAGGGATGGTCGGCGGTGAACGACTGCCGGCCCAGGATGCGGATACGCTGCGGCCCGCCGAACGCGCGCTCGGGATCTGCGAGGAAGCGCACGTCGAGCGCGCCCAGCACCCAATGCGGCTGCCGCCCGGTGGCGATCACCGGTTCCCCGCGCTGGGCGGCGCGCTTGAGCGCAAGTGTCGCGCCGGCCCGGCTGGAGGGGTCGAGCGACCAATCGTCGAGGCGGTAGACCTTGAGCGCCTGCTCGGACAGACGCATCACGCCCGAACCGGCTTCGCCGCCGTGCACCTTACCGGCGAAGCGTACGCGTACAGCCTCAGCCTGCAGATCTTCCAGACTTTGTACCGACGGCGCCGTCGCGCCGTTCGGCACCAGCCAGCCGACCCGCGCGCGGTGGCTGAGCGTGCCCAGTTCCTGCGCGCGACCGCCGAGGCGCTTCAGGAACACGGCGTGCGCGTCTGGGGTCCACGCGCCAGAGAAGATATCGATCCGCTCCCCACCGAGCGCGCTGTACAGGAACGCCACGTCTGCGAGCACCAGTTGCACCCGATAGCCCAGGCGCCGGCGCAGCACTTCCGCGATCAGGGAGGCCGTCACGGTCCCGGTAACGCTCGCGGTGTGGCCAAGCTGGATGCTGTTGGAGGCTGCCGGATAGGCCTTGCGGATCGGTTCGACCGGCTCAGACGCGGCGGACTGCTCCGCCGTGCCCGGCACGCCCACCGCAAGTATTAGCGCCCCGACCAAGCCCAAGGCGCCGGGCCGCCAGCGGCTCATCCGGAGCAGAGGACACGCCATGCCCCCTGATTTGCCGGAGCGGGCCCCAGCCGGCAAGTCGTCGGGCAGCGTGGATGCAACTGGCGACCGAGCGGCGGGGCTGGTAGGATTGCGGGTTAGAAACGGTGGGCGCGGTCGCGCTCGCCGGTCCCGCACACCGGAGGGCTTTGTCGTGACCCAGCGCCGCCGCGCCGACCGATCGAACGAGCCCGAACAGCCGGCCACCGCCGGCCAGCGCGTGGACCGCGGGCGGCGCCGGTTGTTGGGCGGCCTCGCCGCTGGGGCGGGCGCGCTGCTGCTGCCCGCGCGTCCGTGGGCGCAGGGCAGTGGTTCGCGGGAGTTGCGCTTCTTCCAGATCGGGACGGCCAGCACTGCCGGGACCTATTACCCAGTCGGCGGCATCATCGCGAACGCGATCAGCAATCCGCCCGGCAGCCGGTCCTGCGACACCGGCGGCAGCTGTGGCGTCCCCGGCTTGATCGCGGTCGTGCAGTCGACCGAGGGCTCGGTCGCCAACGTCCAGGCGATCCACGAGGGCGGTCTCGATTCCGGCTTCGCGCAGGCGGACGTCGCGTTCTGGGCCTACAAGGGCGAAGGCCTGTTCGCGGATCGCGGCCCGATGGAGAGCCTGCGCGCGATCGCGAACCTGTATCCGGAAGCCCTGCACCTCGTCGTTCGGCGCGATGCCGGCGTTCTGGACGTAGCGGATTTGGCGGGCAAGCGGATCTCGCTCGACCGGGAAGGCTCCGGAACGCGGGTCGACGCCGAATTGATCCTGCAGGCCTACGGCCTGTCGCCGGACGCTCTGGCGCAGGCGAGCAGCCTCCCCGCAGGACAGGCGGCGGACGCCGTGCGCCGTGGCGAGCTGGACGGCTTCTTTTTCGTCGCCGGTACCCCGGCAAACGCCGTCGGGACCCTGGCGAGCGAGGTGGGCGTAACGCTGCTTCCGATCGACGGTGAGCCGGCGGAACGCCTGCGCAAGGACTATCCCTTCTTCGCCGCGCACGGCATCCCGGCCGGCACGTACCAGAACGTGCCGCAGACCCAGACGCTTGCCGTCGGCGCACAGTGGCTGGTGAGCGCCCGGGCGGATGACGACACGATTTATCGAATCACCCAGGCGCTGTGGCACCCCAGCACGCGGCGTCTGCTGGACAGCGGCCATCCCAAGGGCTCGCGCATCCGTCTGGAAACCGCGCTGGACGGTCTTGGCGTGCCGCTGCATGCGGGCGCGCGGAAATATTACCTCGAGCGTGACCTGATCCCGACCGAATAGCCGCCCGCGCCCGCTTCCCACTCGCAAGCCGGCTTTATCGCGCAACCGCTCTGCGGTAAGCCCGTGTGTGCGGATTGCCGTATGCCCTCCGCCCATATCGATCGATCCGTTTCGTGACCGCTGTCCTGACGAGGCCAACGCCCATGGATCTCAGTCCCTACCTCGTGGAGCAGGCCGACGAGGCGACTCTGCCCATCACCCCGCTCAGCGCCAGCCAGCTGAACGACTGGCTGGCCGCACAACCGGGTTTCGTCGCCGCCTGGGTGCAGTCCAGCGGGTTTACCGCCAAGGCGGGCAGTCACGCCCTGGTCCCCGGCAGCGACGGGCCTCTGGCACGCGTCCTGGTCGGGGTCGACGACATCGAGGACCCCTGGGCGTTCGCTGGCCTGCCCACGGCGCTGCCGCGTCGGCGCTACCGGCTCGACGGCGACTACGATCAAAAGGCCGCGGAGCGGGCGGCCCTCGGCTGGCTGCTCGGCTGCTATGCCTTCGAGCGCTACTGCGCGCGCGATAGCGCGCCCGCCAGTCTGGTGCGTCCCACGGCCGCCGACCGCGACAGCGTGCTCCGGCTGGCGCAGGCGACCGCCTTGACCCGCGACCTGATCAATACCCCGGCGAACGACATGGGGCCGGAGGCGCTGGGCGAAGCGGTTCGGGCGGAAGGCAAGCGCTACGGCGGCAAGACCACGACGATCCAGGGCGATCAGCTGCTGAAGCGGAACTACCCCGCGATCCACGCGGTCGGCCGCGCGGCCGCGGAGGAGCCGCGGCTGGTCGATCTTCGCTGGAACAACGGCGGCGGCCCACAGCTCACCATCGTCGGGAAGGGGGTCACGTTCGACACCGGCGGGCTGGATTTGAAGCCGGCTTCCGGCATGAAGCTGATGAAGAAGGACATGGGCGGGGCGGCGCACGCGCTGGCGCTCGCGAAGCTGGTGATGGATGCGGACCTGCCGGTGTCCCTGCGTCTGCTGATCCCGGCGGTGGAAAACAGCGTTTCGTCCGATTCCTTCCGCCCCCAGGACGTCATCCATACCCGCAAGGGCAAGACGGTCGAGATCGGCAACACCGACGCCGAAGGCCGGCTCGTGCTGGCCGACGCGCTGGCGGAAGCCGAGCGGGACGCGCCGGAATTGCTGATCGACTTCGCCACCCTGACCGGTGCTGCGCGGGTCGCGCTTGGGCCGGACGTGCCGGTGCTGTTTTCCAACGACGACGGGCTGGCGGACAGACTGGCGCGGGCGTCGGCGGCGGAGCGGGACCCGCTGTGGCGGCTGCCGCTGCACGAGGACTATCGCAGCTGGCTGGACTCCAAGGTCGCCGATCTCGTGAACGTGCCGGACAACGGCTTCGGCGGGGCGATCACGGCCGCCCTGTTCCTGCGCGAGTTCGTGCCCGCCAACACGCCTTGGGTGCACTACGACCTGATGGCCTGGAACCAGTCCGCCAAGCCCGGTCGGCCGCAGGGCGGCGAGGCGATGGCGTTGCGCGCCACCTTCGCCGCCGTGCAAAGCTGGCTCGCGGAGCGCGATGTCTAAAGTTTCGCTGGCACGTCCCATGGGATCGGACGAGCGGGATCAGGCGAGATCGACCCGAAGGGCGGTTTCAACCGGGCGCGTCTTGGCGCTAGGGCAAGATGCTGGAAGGTAGAATCAGCTTCCAGCTGAATCTTGCCCTAGTTGCGCACCGGCCAGGTTTCGACGCCGACGTCGCTGGCAAGCTGCCGGGCGTAGGCCATCGCAGCGGGCCGGGCGTCGAACGCCCCCAGGCGAACCATGTAAAGCCGGCTGTGCGTGGCGAACGCATGCACGATGCGGACCTCATAACCTGCCTCGCTGAGACGCGCCGCCCGTTCGACCGCGTTTTCGCGCATCCGGAAGGCGCCCACCTGCACGCTGTAGCGCGCCACGGTATCCGATTCCGACCAGCCCGCGGCCGTGGCGACGATCGACCGGGGGACCGGCGGGGGCAGGGGACCAACGCCGGTCTTGCCGGCTGTCGCTGCATCGCTGCGGGCCGCCAGCCGATCCGCGGACGGTGGCGCCGGGATCTCAGCCCCGGGGGCGTCGACCCCGTCGATCGCAACCGGAATCGCCGGCGCAGGCGCCGTCGGCGGCGCGCCCGGCCCCGCATCGAACTGGTGTGAGGAAGCGACCGCGTCTGCGCCGTCGTCCAGCGGGACCGGCGCCAGGGCATCGCGGGCCGCAAGCTGGCGGACCCGGGGGTCGATCGCCCCGGCGGTCACCGGCTGTGCCGCGGGCTCCGGCGGGCTCGGCACCACGCCGCTGTAAAGCGTGGCCGTGTGCACCGTGCGTTCGCCCGGGCTGCTTGTCTGGACGAACCAACCGGCCACGGCGACAGCTGCGAGGAAGAGCAGCCACGCGGCCGCCAGCAGGCCATAACCATGCCAAGACGTACGGTTTAGGGGGTGCGCCTGTGACGCGATGCTGTCGTGCGCCGGCATGGGCGGCCTCTTACGTCTATTACCTTGCGACGTGTGTACGACAAATTCCGGTCCGGCGGAAGATGATGCGGTTGTCTACACCGCGTAGTAGCATACGAACGCGTCATTAACGCCCAGTTAGCCCCATCGAGTCGGGCTCCGGCGTACAGCAGGCGTGGAGTCCGCCGTGTCCGTTCTGATCGATCGTCTGGCCGATATTTCCACCCTGCCGATGGGCTGGATCATGCTGGTCACGGTCGCCGCGATGCTTGTGCTGACGGCCGTGTGTCTGCTGCTCCGGCGAGGACTCAGCCGGCTGATCACCGAAAGCGACCAGGGTTTGGCCGGGAACTATTTCGCCATGGCCGGCACATTCACCGCGCTCTTGCTCGCGCTGCTCACAGTGATGGTGCACGAGGAGTACAACGGGGCCCGGGCGGCTGCGAGCTCGGAAGCCAACGCCGTCGGCGACCTCTACCTGTTCATCCAGTCGGTCAACGATCCGCGCGAGGGCGAGATCGAGCAGCGGATCGAGGACTACACCCGAACGGTGATCGACCAGGAATGGGCCGCCCTGGCCCGCGGCGAGAGCAGCCAGCGCGCCTGGAACCTGTTTTACGACATCGGGGTGATGATCGACCATTTGGAGCCCGAGACGCTGCGGGAGCAGGAACTCTACGCACAGATGCTGGCGGGCTTCTCGGTCATGGCCGACCAGCGCCGCGACCGTCTGTCCAAGGCGGGGACAACGCTGCCCGCGGTGATGTGGGCGATGCTGTTCGTCAGCATCCTGATCACGATGTCCTACGCGGTCGCCATGGGGGTGGGCACGTCGCCCGCCACGGTCGCGATGCTGTGCGTGCTGGCGGTGCTGATCGGGCTCGTCCTGTCGGTCATGGTGGCGATGAACGCGCCGTTCGGCGGCGGGCTGGGCGTGCAGCCGAACCACATGATCGCGCTGTTGGACGAGTTCGACAACATGGTCGGCCGGTAGCAGCCGATCGCTCCCTAGCTCTCCGCCCGGGTCACCACCAGCCGGTTGATTGGCATGGCGAAGGTGGGCCGCGCGCCGCCTTGCGCGCGTAACAGCTCGGCGAGGTCGGCCAGCATGGCGGCGTTCGCCTCCGCCGACAGCACGAACGCCGCGTAGAAAAAGCCGGCCGCTTCGCGCGCGAGGGTCTCGGGCGGATCGCTCAGGTAAAGCACGTTGGGTTCGATGCGCACCTCGGCGTCATCGAAGATATCCCGCGCCAGCGTGGCCAGCGCCTGGGTATCCCGCACCCGCGCGTCGCCCAGCTCGAAGCGGCCGTAGGCCGGATAGGCGTGCTGCACCCAGCCGTAGATCAGATCGTGGACGGCGCGGTAGCCCGGTGCTTCGTCCATCTCCCCGTCGACGATGGCGGCGAACGTGCCGCCCGGGCGCAGCACCCGGTGTACCTCCTGCAGCACCGGGGCGACCGGGGCCATCAGGGTCAGCGCCCAATGGCACAGCACCGCATCCTGGCTGGCGTCGGCCAGGAACGCCATGTCCTGCGCCAGTCCGCAGTGCAGGGCAAGGTTGGCGTCGCCCACCCGGGCGCGGGCCAGCGCCAGTTCAGCCTCGCTCATGTCGACCCCGGTCAGGCGCACACCCCCGCCGTGGCGGGCGTGGGCCAGCTCCAATAGCGGCCCGCTGCCGCACGCGAGGTCGAGCACGTCGCGATGGCGCGCGGGATCGACCGCCTCGGCGAGCCAGGCGTAGCTGCTGCGGCCGCGGTCGTCCTGGCAGCGGCTGGCGCACGCCTCGGTAAAGCCGGCGTTGGCGCCGTGCACGGCCAACAGGTGGTCGCGCAGGCTGGCCGGCGCGGGCGCTTCCCCGCGGGCAAGGCTGCGCGTCCAGGCGGTGTCCAGCAGCGGCCGGTCGGCCGCTGCGCGGTCGGGATATCGGCTCATGGGGTCACGAACATCAGATGCACGCGTTGGGGAAAGCGCCAGTGACCGTCGCTGAGGCAGTCTGCGAGGTACTGGCCGAGCGGCTCGGTCGAGCGCATCTCCTCCAGCGTGAAGCGGTCGTCGAACGCGCAGCGCTGCAGGAACCCCTCGACCTCGGCCCGGGCCGTCTCGGGGACGCCGTTCGCGTAGGCGATCTCGCGCACCGCGACCGACGCGCCGTGCGCTTCCAGGGCCGCGCGCACTTGTTCCGCGCTGCTGTAAAGCTCCGCCGGATCGCCGCCGAACGCCGACAGAAACTGCTGGTGAAACCGGATGTAATGCCCGTCGGTCGCCGAATGCGCGATCACGCCCACCCCATGATCGCCCAGCGCGTGCAGGAAACGCGCGGCCGCCGCCTCAAGCTCGCCGGGCGGGATGGCGTAGAGCGCGTGGGTCGCCCAGGCGACGTCGAACGCCCCGCGCGGGCAGTCCAGGGCCTGCAGCGCGACCTCGTATTCCCCGGCCGGCCGGAAGGGGTGGGGCAGGTTGCCCCGCGCCTCCGCGATCGAAAAGGCGGACGGGTCGAGCAGGGAATAGGCGACCGGCTGGACCGCCGCCGCGTCGACCCCGGCGTGGGCCGCGAGCGCCACCGGGAACTTGCCGGAGCCGCAGGCGACGTCGAGCAGGCGAAGCGGCCGGTCGCCGGCCGCCGCCTGACGCGCCTCCAGCCAGCCGCGCCAGTCCATCGCCTCGGCCAGGACCCGGTAATCGGCGGTTGCGAGCGCGTAGAACGCCTCCATCTCGCCGCGCTTGGCCTCGCTCCAGTGCTGGCAGGAGCGCTCGAACGTGTCACTCATCCGCGCGGCGTTCCGTCAGGCTGCCCGCCGTCGACCGGCCAGCAGACCGGGTTCAGCTCGCTCGCCGCGACCTCGCCCGGGCCCACGCCGGGCATGAACTTCTGCCAGTCGCCGGAGACCATGGTCGGGGAATCGACCACCCGCGCGCCGTCGGCGTAATAGGTGTTGGCCAGGATCACGCGGCTGCGGGTGGTGTGATTGCCCTTGGCGGTGTGGAAACTCAAGTTGTGGTGGAAACTGACCTCGCCCAGCTCGAACGGACTGTCGTCGACGGCGACGTTGTTGTCCCGGAACACCTCGGCGACCTTGCGGTCGTAGCTGGTGTTGGATTTGTCGAACTGCACCGCCTCGACCAGCTTGTAAGCGTCGATCGGCTTGGCGAAGGCGAGCGGCCCCATCGCCATCGGGATCGCCTGCGCCGGCGCCCAGGCGGTGACCACGTCGTGGGTGTCCAGCGGGAAGTGATGGTCGTCGTAGTGCCAGGGGGTGCGCCCGCAGCCCGGCTCCTTCGACAGCACGTTGTCGTGGTACAGCCGCACGCCCTGGACGTTCAGCAGCTCCGCGCAGATCTGTGCGATCCGCGGGCTCAGCACGTATTCCCGGATCAACGGGTTCTCGAGCCAGACCATCTCGGCGCTGAGGAAGCGGTTCTCCGCACCGCCGTCGAGCTCGGTCTCGAACGTCTCGGCCAGGATCCGCACCAGCTCGCGGCGCAGGCGCAGCGTAACGCCAGGCGACATCACGCCCTTCAGCTTGATGTAGCCGTTCTGGGCGAAATAGTCCCGGTCGGCCTGGGTCAGCTCGTAAGGCGTGCGCAGCTCGCGGGCGACCGCTTCGTCATCCGGCAGCTCGACGTCGGGCAGCGGATCGAGGTCTTGCAGCCTGTCCGGCGTGTCCTCGTTCTCCGCCAGCGAGACGTACCAGTCCCACCACGCCTGGTTGTCGTCTTCCCAGGGCTGGCTGACGTCGGTATCGGGGGCTTCGTCGGATGGGTGCGGCGCATCGGCCGTGGCCGTGCGCGCCCCGGAATCGTCGGTCATGGCGGCTCCTGGGACGTCTGAGAAAGTTGCCGGCCGGCCGCGCGGGGCCGGCGACGCTGCTTTGGGAGATAGGGCGCGGCACACCCCGCGACGAGGGCGCGGTCGGATGAGAAGCCGCGCGCCGATCCGCGCCCGGGCGCCGCCGCCACTCCGGGAGGGTGCCCGCCGGCCTCCCGGGATCGCAAGGTGAAATTTGGCAGTTCAAAGCAGCTTCGGGCGGTTGTGAGCCTTTTCTGCGCGTCTTGAAGGTCGCGGCGCCGGTCTTCATTTAGTTGGGCATGGACCTCCTACGCATCATTCTCGCCATCCTGCTGCCGCCGCTCGGCGTGTTCCTTCAGGTCGGCCTGGGCGGGCACTTCTGGCTCAATATCCTGCTCACGCTGCTGGGCTACATCCCGGGCATCGTGCACGCGGTCTGGGTGATCGCCAAACGGTAAGGCCGAGGGCGCCGGCCTTAGAACCCGCTTTCGCGGATCAGCACGGCGGCCGCGCTGCGCCAGGCGCGGCCGATCAGGCTGCGGGCCTCGCCATCGACCATCACGGTGCCGGGGACGACCTGCCCGGGCGCGCCCAGCGGCTGGGTCGGAGTCAGGTCGACCCGGTACACCGGGGTTTGCGGCACCAGGCCGGTGCCCGCGATCTCCGCCGCCGCGTCGCGGGTCTGCCGGCGCTCGGTCTCGATCCCGCCGCCGTAGGCCGCGGCGAGGTAGGGGATCTCCAGCCGGCTCGCGTTGACCGTCTCGCGCGCGCTCACCCGCACGTCGACCGGTGCGCGCGCCGGGTCCTGCGGGTAGAAGCGCCCCGGTGCGCCGACCTCGAACCGGCCGACGTCGCCCGCCCGGACGTAGCCGCGCAGCCGCGCCGGGCTCTCGCCGATCACCCGGCCGAGGGACTGCTGCTGGCCGACCCACTGGCCGGCCGCCAGTTCCGGCGGCACGTCGCTCAGCCGTCCGGCGATCGGTGCGCGCACCGTCAGGCGCGCCTGCTGGGCCTGCAGGCCGTCCAGGCGGGTGCGGTCGGCGGCCAGCTCCTGCTCGAGCACGGGCAGGCGCTCCAGCGTCTCGGCGCTCGCGGCCTGGCGGCGCAGCAACTGTTCGGCAAGCGCGATCCGCCGGCGCGTCTGCCGCAGTTCGTGGTCCAGCTCCAGGGACTCCAGCCGGTACAAGAGCGCGCCCTGCGCCACCTGGTCCCCGTCGCGCGCGGCAACCTCGACCACGCGGGCGGGCACGGGGGGATAAAGCGCGCTGTGCTGGCCGGCCTGGATCACCGCCGGCACGGACACCCGGCTCTGCCACGGCCAGGCAAGCAGCACGATCAGTCCGGCGAGCGCCATCAGCGTGAGCGCCGTATTGCGGTTCAGGCGCATCGCCCGTCTCCGTTGCCACCACTGGGCCAGTTCCTGGGCGATCGGCCGGCCGATGAACCAGGCCAGCTCGACCGCCATCAGGAACAGGCCCAGCACCTTGAAGAAAAAGTGATAGACCAGGATCGCGATGCCCAGGAACAGAAAGAACCGCCAGATCCAGGTCGCGTAGGCGTACAGCAGCAGCCGGCGGGCGGTGCGCCGGTCCCATTTCTCCGGCGGCGGCTCGCCGAAGCCGAACAGCAGCTCGCGCAGCTTCCAGCGCCCGAACGCGAAGCCGCGGCCCTGCAGGTTCTGCACCCCCAGCCAGTCCGACAGCAGGTAATAGCCGTCGAAGCGCATGAACGGGTTCAGGTTGACCAAGAGCGTCATCGTCCAGGTCACGGTCGCCAGCAGGAAGGCCGCCGAGCGCAGCGGGCCGTCGGGCAGGAAGGACCAGGCGAAGGTGGCGATCAGCGCCAGCATCACCTCCGCCAGCATACCCGCCGCGCCGATCAACAGCCGCTGGCGGCGCGACACCAGCCGCCAGGCGTCGGTGGTGTCGGTGAACAGCACCGGATAGAACACCAGGAACGCGATGCCCATGCTGCGCACGCGGCAGCCGTAGGCCTTGGCCATGTAGCCGTGCGCCAGCTCGTGCAGCACCTTGGTGACCGCCAGCGTCGCCGCGAAGGCGATCGCGCCCTGCCAGGTCAGGAAGCTGACGAAGGTGTGGGTGAACGCCTCCCACTGCCGCAGCGCCAGCAGGATGCCGACCAGCCCCAAGACCAGGCACAGCCGCACGAAAGACCGGCGCATCAGCGGGCGCACGACGGGCAGGGTAGCGGCCAGGAAGCCGTCGGGACGCACCAACGGGATGCGGAAGAACAGGTAGCGGTGCAGCAGCCAGCTCCAGGGGTTGCGTCGGCTGCGCGCCACCCGGGCCAGATGGTCCTGCAGGCCGGCTTGGCCCTGCGTCTGGATCAGCTGATTGGCGGCCAGGAAGCGCAGCAGCTGCTGCAGCTGCCCGGCGTCCACCCGCACCAGGGTGGCGGCGTTGACCCGCTCGAGCACGCTCTGCGGATCGCCCAGCTCCCAGTGCGCCAGCAGCTGGAAGGCGGCGTGCCCGATCCGGAAGAAGCTGTTGCGCACCGGATCGTGGATCGTCCAGCTGGGGCTGCCGTCGGCGGCCTGCGGCGCCTCCAGAAGCTCCAGGTCCGGGCGCAGCGGCGGCAGCGCCGCCGGCAGCTGGGCCGCGCCCGCGCCGGCACCGCCGC
>CAYRCO010000031.1:0-17708 GCA_964422775.1 uncultured Rhodovibrio sp. | reverse complement strand
CTCCTGCACGGCGAGTTGCCGACGCGGTCCGAGAAGGAGGAGTTCGAGACCGCCATCACCTACCACACGATGCTGCACGAGCAGATGCTCTACTTTTTCCGCGGGTTCCGCCGCGACGCGCATCCGATGGCGGTGATGGTGGGCGCGGTCGGCGCGCTGTCGGCCTTCTACCACGACTCGACCGACATCACCGACCCGCACCAGCGGATGGTCGCCTCGCACCGGCTGATCGCGAAGATGCCGACGATCGCCGCGATGGCGTACAAGTTCTCGGTCGGCCAGCCGTTCATCTACCCGCGCAACGACCTCAGCTACGCCGAGAACTTCCTGTACATGACCTTCGCCGTGCCGGCGGAGGAATACGTGGTCTCGCCGACGCTGGCGCGTGCGATGGACCGGATTTTCATCCTGCACGCCGACCACGAGCAGAACGCCTCCACCTCGACGGTCCGCATCGCAGGCTCCTCCGGCGCCAACCCGTTCGCCTGCATCGCAGCCGGGATCGCCTCGCTGTGGGGACCGGCGCACGGCGGCGCCAACCAGGCCGTGCTGGAGATGCTGCAGCAGATCGGCAGCAAGGACCGCATCCCGGAGTTCCTGGAGCGCGCCAAGGACAAGGACGATCCGTTCCGCCTGATGGGCTTCGGCCACCGGGTCTACAAGAACTACGACCCGCGCGCGCAGGTGCTGCGCGAGAGCGCGCACGAGGTGCTGGACGAACTCGGCAAGCGCGACGACCCGCTGCTCGACCTCGCCATGGAACTCGAGCGGATCGCGCTGTCCGACCCCTACTTCGTGGACAAGAAGCTGTTCCCGAACGTCGACTTCTATTCCGGCATCATCCTGAAGGCGATGGGCTTCCCCTCCTCGATGTTCACCGTGCTGTTCGCGCTCGCCCGCACGGTCGGCTGGGTCGCCCAGTGGAAGGAAATGATCGAGGATCCGGGCCAGAAGATTAGCCGCCCGCGTCAGCTCTACACCGGCTACGGCCCGCGCGAGTTCCTGCCGCAGGACGAACGGGACTGAGCTTTTGCCGGCTCGCCATCGAAAGCCCCTCACCGCGCGGCGGTGAGGGGCTTTCTCCGTTACGTTGACGGGTCCGCAGCTCGGGTTCGCGCAGCAACCTGCCGGACGGCGACCGCCTGCACCGGCGACGCAGTGGATTGCCGCCACGGTCGGCGCCGCCACCCTACGACGTTTTCTCGACTTCCTTGAGTACGATCCGGGCGGCCTTGGTGCTTGGCGCCTCGCCGAAGGCGCCGAGCGCCCGCGCGGCTTCCTGACAGGCCGCGACGTAAGCAGCCCGGCGGTCGGTATCGTTCAACAGCGGCTGCAGGGCATCCGCCAGTTTGGTTGGCGTGCAGTCTTCCTGCAGCATTTCCGGCTGGATCGACCGGTCCATCACCAAATTGGGCAAGCTGACATAGCGCACCCGGATCAACCGGCGCGCCAGGAAAGCGGTCAGACGGTTGACACGGTAGGCGATCACCGCCGGCACCTGCGCAACGGCGAGCTCGACCGCGACCGTGCCGGACGCCGCGATCGCCGCGTGTGCAGCGGCGAAGGCGGCGTAGCGGTTCTCCGCACCGGTCACGACCGTCACGGGGACCGGCCAGGCGCGCGTTGCCTGCCGGACCCGTTGCTCGACGCCTTCCACCGTCGGCAGCACGACGTGCAGGTCGGGCAGGCGTTTGGCCAGCAACGCCACCGTTTCCTCGAACACCGGGAGCAGGCGCTTGACCTCGCTTCTGCGGCTTCCCGGCAGCAGGCAGATCACGGGCGCCGCCGCAGGTATCGTGTGTGTCCGGCGGAAGCCGTCGGCATCGAACGTGCGTCCGGCTGTCTCGACCACCGGATGGCCGACGAAGCTGGTCGCGAGACCGTGCTGCGCGAAGATCGGCGGTTCGAACGGCAGCAGGGCCAGCAGATGGTCCAGGTAGCCCGCCATCGTGCGCGCGCGCCAGGGCTTCCACGCCCACACCTGCGGGGCGACGTAATGGATACGCGGGCAGCCGATGCCGGCCAGCTTGCGCATCACCCGCAAGGTGAACGAGGGGCTGTCGATCGTGACCACGGCATCCGGCCGGGCGGTGCGCACCGCGGCGACCGTCTGGCGCATCCGGCGCAGGATCTTGGCCAGATGCGGCAGGACCTCCGTCAGCCCCATCACCGACAGGTCGCTCATCGGGAACAGGCTCGCCAGGCCTTCCGCCTGCATCCGCTCCCCGCCGACGCCTTCGAAGCGTACCTGCCCTTGCGTCTGTGTCTTGAGCTCCGCCATCAGGCGCGCGCCCAACTGGTCGCCGGACGGTTCGCCCGCGATCAGAAAGATCAGCGGCCTGGCCGTCCCGGAAGTGCCCGTCATCGATCGGTCCTTAAGCGTGGGGGCGCGCGGTTGCGTCCGGATCGGTCTCGTCGACGCCGTATAGGAACAGCGACGCGGCGTCGGCCGCGGCGATCGTGTCGTCAGGGTTGACCATCACCGCACCCCCGGCGCTGACCGCGATCCCGCGCAGTCCAGCTGCCCGTGCGCCCGCGACCGTTCGGGTACCGATCGTCGGCAGATCGGCGCGCGCGTCCTGCTGCGGCTTCTTGATCTTGACCAGGACGCCGCCAGCGCCCGGCCGGCGAAGGTCGGTGCAGCGCCGCAGCAGTTCGTCCGTCCCCTCGATCGCTTCGACGCCAAGCACCATGCCCTGCTGCACCACGACCGCCTGCCCCACGTCCTGTTCGCCGAGCGCGCGGGCGACCGACAGGCCGCGGCGGATATCGGTCATCGCGGCAGCGTCGGGCCCATGGCGGCCGAGCGTTCCGGCACCGGCGAGTACGTCGGGCAGCACCTCGTGCAGCCCGATCATCCGAAAGCCTTCCCGCTCCAGCAAGTCCATGACCGCGCGCAGTAGTCCGTCGTCGCCAAGCGCGCGCGTGCCAATGCGCCCCAGGAAGCGGGCGGCCGTCAGATCCGGTCGAATTTCGCCGAGCGACGGGCGGCGGACGGGGCCGGCCATGACCAACTCGCCGCAGCCGGCGGTCCGCAGCGCCTGCAGCGCCTGTCCGGCGGCCCCCAGCCGAGTCCAGACATGCGCGACATCGCCCTCGACGGTGGCCGGGTCGGTTTGACCGTGGAACGCGACAACGAACACCGGCCGACCCTGGTGCCGGCAATGTTCGACGATTTGCCGCGGCAGCGGCCCGCCGCCGGCGAGAATGCCCAGTTTAGCCGGCATTCCCCGCCTGCGGCTGACACAGCGACCGGCTGGAATCGGTCTGGATGAAGTCGATCAGATCGTCGACGACCTGGACGTCGCCGTAGTTCTGCGCGAGCCGGTCCAGGCGCTCGCGGAACGTCCCCTCGCGGCCATGGAACAGGTTCCCGTAGGCGGCGCGGAGCTTTTGGACATCCGACTTGGCGACCCCGCGCCGCTTCAAACCCACCAAATTCAGGCCGTTCAGGCGTGCCCGGTTGCCGGTCACCAGGCCGTAGGGGATGACGTCGTTTTCCACCCCTGACATGCCGCCGATCATCGCCCCGGCGCCGATCCGGCAGAACTGGTGAACGGCCGACAGGCCGCCGATGAAGGCGGTCGCGCCGACGTGCACGTGGCCGGCCAGGGTCGCCTGATTGGCCATGATCACGCCGTCGCCGACCCGGCAGTCATGGGCCACGTGGGCGCCGATCATCAGCACGCAGTCCCGCCCGACCGACGTGACAAGCTGGTCGCCCTGGGTTCCCGGGTTCAGGGTGCAATGCTCGCGGATGACGGTCCCGGCGCCGACCTCAAGCCAAGAGGTCTCGCCCTTGAACTTGAGGTCCTGCGGCTTCGTGCCGACGGCCGCGAAGGGATAGACCTGAACCCCGGCGCCAAGCCGCGTATGCCCTTCCACCACGGCGTGGCTGTGAATCACGACACCGGCTTCGAGCACGACATTCGGCCCGACGATGCTGTAGGGCCCCACGGTGACGTCGTCGGCAAGCTCGGCAGCGGGATCAACAAGGGCGGTGGCGTGAATGTCGGACATCAATCATCCATGATCATAGCGGAGAAGGTCGCCTGGGCCACCCGCACGCCATCGACCTTGGCTTCCGAACGGAACTTCCACACGTTGCCGCGGTTGCGGACTTTGTCCACATGCACGCGCAGAACATCGCCTGGAAACACCGGCTTGCGGAACCGGGCCTCATCGACGGTCATGAAATAGACGAGCTTGCCCGCGGCCTCCCCCTCCAGTGTCTCGACCACCAGCACGGCGGCCGTCTGCGCCATGGACTCGATGATCAGAACGCCCGGCATCACCGGTTGCCGCGGAAAGTGGCCGGGAAAGAACGGTTCATTGATGGAGACGTTCTTGACCCCCGTCGCCTTCACGTCCTTCTGGATGTCGACCACCTTATCGACCATCAGGAAGGGGTAGCGATGCGGGATCATCTCCATGACCCGCATGATGTCCGCCGATGAGAGCTCGGCGTTGTCCCCCCGTTCGTCACTCATCCTTCGTACCCTTCGTTTTCAGCAGGCGGTGCCAGATCGCGACCAGCCTGAAGAACTGCTTCGACGGCATCGCCGGCGATCCGGCCAAGCGTTCGCCCGGCTGTACGTCGCGCGCTACCCCTGCCTGCGCGGCGATCTGGGCGCCCTTGCCGATGCGCAAATGCCCGTTGACTCCGGCCTGCCCGCCGATGGCGACGAAATCCTCCACCACCGTGCTGCCGGCTATGCCCACCTGCGCGACCACCACGCAGCCGCGACCGAGGCGGACGTTGTGCCCGATCTGGACCAGATTATCCAGTTTGCAGCCCGCCCCGATGAAAGTGTCCGGCCCGGCCCCGCGGTCGATCGTGGTATTCGCGCCGATCTCGACGTCGTCCTCGACGATCACTCGGCCCAGTTGCGGCACATCCCGGAACGGATAATCCGACATGTCGAAGCCGAAACCGCGCTGGCCAATCCGCACGCCGGGGTGAATGTTGACGCGCGCGCCGATCAGGCAGTGACTGAGCGTCGCGCCGGCGCCCACGACGGTGTCGTCGCCGATGGCGACCCCGGGACCGATCACCGCGTTGGCCGCGATGCGACACCGCTCACCGACCAGCGCGCCGGCCCCGATCACCGCACCCGGTTCCACATCCGTACCCTCGCCGACCTCGGCGCCGTCGCCGATCCGGGCGCCCGGGTCGATCTGACCGTGCGGTGGAGGGTCAGGGTGGAACAGCGCGGCGATCGCCGCATACCCGCGATAGGGCTTGCGCGCCAATAGCAGCGCCATTCCCGCCGGCGCGTCGCCGGCGTGCTCGGGGGCCGCGATGCAGCCGCCAGCGCCGCTGGTCCGGAATGCGTCCCGATAGCTCGGATTGTCGAGGAAACTGAAGTCCTCGGCGCTGGCCGAGGACAACGGGGCCACGCCGGTAAACTGCCGGGACGGATCGCAGCCTTCCGGGATCTCAGCCCCGGCGCGTTCGGCCAATTCTTGCAGCGTAAACGGTCCCGCGCGGCGGAAAAAGCGATCGTCGACCATATCCCCGCTTTACTGCTTAAGCGGCGGCACGTCGACAGACGAAAGCTCCGCGTTGAGCCTTTTTAGCGCCCGATCGGTCAGGTCGAGGCGCGGACGGACGATGACCACGGTCGCCTTGCCCAGAACCATGTCGATGTTCTGCTGCGTGGCGATCTCGCGCACGATCTGGACCAGCTGGTCCTGGACCTTCCGCATCGCCTGGGAGTAGTTGCGATCCAGCCGGCGCTTGGAGCGCTGGATTTCCCGCTGCAATTCCGTCACCTGCTCTTCCAGCCGGCGGCGCTTCTGACGGAAAGCGTCCTCGGACAGCACATTACGCTCGCGCGCCAGCCCTTCGTTGGCTTCGCGCAGTTCGCGCTCCCGGCGCTGCAATTCGGACTGATACTGTTCGCGCTGCTTATCAATCTGCCGCTGGATCGACTGCACCGCCTTGGAATCGCTCATGATCTTCTGCATGTCGATCACCGCGATCCGGATCCCGTCCGCGGTCTGCGGCGGCGCCGCCTCCGGTTGGGCCTCCTGGGCGCCGGCACTGTCCGCCTGCGCGTCGGTTGTGACTTGCGCGCCGCCGCGCTCGGCCACCAGCGACAAGGCGGCCGTGACCAGGACAAGCGCGAGCAGTCTCCCTGCCCAAAGCCTTGCGGCGGTCCGGGGCTGTTCGACGTCTATCATCGCGGCTTAGAACGACGTGCCGAAACTGAACTTGAAGATCTGTTCCTCGTCGAAGTCTTCCTTTACCACCGGGAAGCCGAGATCCAGTTCCAACGGTCCGGCTGGGGAGTTCCAACTCAAGCCCACACCCACCGCCACGCGCGGGGAGGAACTCTCCTCGATCTGGTTCGGCGAACTGTCGACACCGAAGCTTGCGCCGACGTCGGTGAACACACGGCCGCGCAGGGGCAAGTCGGAGCCGAACGCGAACGGAAAGCGCACTTCCGCTGTGCCGGCGTAGTAGTTCTGCGCGCCGATCGGGTCGCCGGTCGGCGCGTCGCGCGGGGACACGCCGGCGCTGTCGAAGCCGCGGATCTTGTTACTGCCGATGAAGAAGCGGTCGTTGATCCGGGTGTCCTCACCGATCCCGAACATGTTGCCGACTTCGCCACCCAAGTGGATCGTCCAATCCTCGATCAGCGGCTGGTACCAGTCCGCGCCCACCACGTTCTTCAGGAAGGTCACGTCGCCGCCCACCCCGGCGAAGGTGTTTTCGGTGAACGCCGTGAAGCCTTCCGAGATCATGTTCTCTTGGGTGACGTCCTCGAACTTCAGCCGATGGGTGATCGACGACAGATCGGTGACGCCTTCGGACTGCCGAATGACGAGCGCCGCGTTGTTGTCGACATTATCCACTTCCCGTCGGGAGAAGCGGTAGCGCCAGTTCTGCCGCCAGTGATCGATAATCTCGTAGCCCGTGCGCAACGCGCCACCGGTCTCGGTCTCGTCGTAGGTCCGGCTGTCGTTGGAGAGGCCGCCGAAGGTATTGTTGTCGCGGCTTGTGCTGGTGCGGAAAAGGTCGAAACCGGCCGAGACGGGTTCGCCCAGGAAGTACGGCTCGGTGAAGGCGATATCGTAGCGCTGGCTGGCGCCGGAAATTGTCAGGTTGACCTGCAAATCCTGGCCCTTGCCGAGCAGGTTACGCTCGCGCAGCTGAACCGCGCCCAGCGGACCGTCGGAGGTCGAGAAACCGGCGCCGAACGTCAGGCTGCCGGTGGATTGCTCCTGCACGTCCACGTTCACGACCGTCGCCGCCTCGCCTTCCACGCGGTCGGTGTTGACGTTGACTTCCTTGAAGAAGCCGAGATCGCGGATCCGCTCGCGCGAGCGGCGCAGCTTGGAGGCGTTGAAGGCATCGCCCTCGACCAGCTGGAACTCACGCCGGATCACGCGGTCCAGGGTGCGGACGTTGCCGGTGATCTGGATGCGCTCGACGAACACCTTCGGACCTTCCTGGATCCGGTAGGTAATCCCGATCGTGTCGTTCTCACGGTCGCGGTTGGTCTCCGGGCGGACCTCGACGAAGGCGTAGCCGAGGTCGCCGACCGCCTGTTCCAGGTTGGAGATCGTCTCCTCGACGGCGGTGGCGTCGTACCAGTCGCCTTGCTCGGTGGTGACCGCGTCCTCGACCTGCTCGGGGTCGAGGCCCTTGAGCGAACTCGACACGTCGATCTCGCCGAAGGTGTAGCGGTCACCCTCACTCACCGTGAAGGTCAGCACGAAGGCCTCGCGGTTCGGCGTCAGTTCGGCCACCGCGCTGCGGACCTCGAACTCGGCGTAGCCTTCGCTCAAGTAGAACCGGCGCAGCTGCTCGCGGTCGAACGACAGCCGGTCGGGGTCGTAGGTGTCGTTGGCGCCCAGGATCTTCCACCAGGCGGATTCTTCCGTCGCGATCGCATCGCGCAGCTCGCCGTCGGAAAACGCCTCGTTGCCCACGAAGTTGATCGCACGAACTTTAGTCTCCGGCCCCTCGTCGATCTCGAACACCAGATCGACGCGGTTCTGCTCCAGTTCGATCAGCTTAGGCTCGATCTCCGCGCCGTAGTAGCCGTTGCGCCGGTAGACCTCCAACAGGCGGTCGACATCGTTCTGGACCTTGGTCCTGGTGTAGACCACCCGCGGGCGCAGTTCCACTTCCTGGCGCAGGGTCTCGGCGTCCAGCTCGTCGTTGCCCTCGAACGCGATCCGGTTGATGATCGGGTTTTCCTCGACGTCGACGATCAGCCGATCGCCTTCGCGCGACAGCACGACGTCCTCGAACAGCCCGGTGTCGTAGAGGCTCTTCAGCGAACTGTTCAGCCGCTGCGCGTCGAAGCGGTCGCCCGGATCGACCTCCAGGTAGGAGCGGACCGTCGTGGGCTCGATCCGCTGGGTACCGCGGATGACGATCTCGTCGATCTGGCCGCCGTCGGTGATCGACTGGGCCTGCACGACAGCGCTCGGGCCCGCCGCCGTGGCTAGGCCAAACGCGATCGCGGCGACCACCGCCGGTGTGGCGACAGCGCGACCGATCCCCCTGAATGTCCCCCGTCCTGGCACGCGGCCCCCGGTTTCGTCAGCTTAAAAGAAGGAAAACACCTGGAGTTGCACCAGATCGTTCCAGGTTACGAACAGCATCAGCGTCAATACCAAAGCCAACCCAATGCGGAAACCGTATTCTTGCGCCCGCTCCCCCAGCGGTCGGCCGCGTACGGCTTCGATGGCGTAAAACATCAAGTGCCCGCCATCGAGCATCGGCACCGGGAACAGGTTGATCAGCCCCAGGTTGATCGACAGCACCGCCATGAACCAGACCACGTTGGTCAGCCCGGTGTCCGCCACCTGTCCCGACAACTGCGCGATCCGGATCGGGCCACCCAGTTCATCGGTGCTCCGGCTGCCGGCGATGATCTGGCCGACCGCCTGCAGCGTCCCGGTTGTGAGCGAATAGGTTTCCTCGCCCGCCTGGACGACCGCCTGGAAGGGACCGAAGCGCTTGTACTCCATGCCCGTGCTGGTCACGCCCAGAAGACCGATCGTGTGTTCGTTGCCGACCGAGTCGGTCACGGTGCTGCGCTCCGGCGTCGCGGTGATCTCAACCCGCTCGCCGTCGCGCTGCACCACCATGGTCATCGTCTCGCCCGGCGCCAGGCGCACGATCCGCTGCAACTCCTCGAACCGCTGGATCGACCGGCCGTCGAGTTCCACGATCCGGTCGCCCGACTGCAGCCCCGCCTCCGCGGCGGCCGACTGCTCGCGCACCTGGTCGACCACCGGGGCCGTGTAGGGCTGGCCGCTGATCATGAACAGACCGGCGAGCACGACGATCGCGAACAGGAAGTTGGCGATCGGCCCCGCCGCGACGATCGCCGCGCGCTGGCCGAGGCGCTTGTGCGGGAACGCGACGGCGCGCTCCTCCGCGCTCATCTGCTGGGCGCCTTCCGCGTCCGGCTGGCTGGCGGCATTGGCGTCGCCGAACATCTTGACGTAGCCGCCCAGCGGGATGGCGCTGAACTTCCAGCGCGTGCCCGCCCGGTTGGTCCAGCCGAAGATTTCCGGACCGAAGCCGATCGAGAACACCTCGACCCGCACGCCGTTCCAGCGCGCGATGATGTAGTGACCCCATTCGTGCACGAACACGAGCACCGTCAGCACGACGAGGAAAGGGATCAGGTATTGGGAGAGCACTTCCATGGATCAGCGACCTGCCGTCTTGCGGGTGGCGGCCCGGCGCCGGGCGATCCGCGTGCATGCCCGCAGCACGGATCAGCCGGCCCGTCGCGCGGTGAAGCGGGAGGCCGCCGCGCGCGCGTCGCGGTCGACCTCGAGGACGTCTGCGATCGTCGAGACCTGGCCAGCCGGGAGGTCGGCGAGCACGCTTTCCACCGTACCGGGAATGTCCAGGAAACCGATCCGCCCGCCCAGAAAGGCCTCGACGGCGACCTCGTTTGCAGCGTTCAGGATAGTTGGGGCGCAGCCCCCGGTTTGCAAGGCTTTTCGCGCCAGCCCCAACGCCGGAAACCGGCGGGAATCCGGGGTCTCGAAAGTCAACTGCCCGATCTCGGCCAAATTGAGACGGGTCACCGGGGTGCGCATGCGCATCGGCCAGGCAAGCGTGTGCGCGATCGGGGTGCGCATGTCCGGCACGCCCATCTGCGCCAGCACCGAACCGTCGCGGTAGGCGACCATCGAATGGACGATCGACTGCGGGTGGATCAGCACCTCGATGCGCTCTTCGGGGACCTGGAACAGATGGTGCGCCTCGATCAGTTCCAGCCCCTTGTTCATCATCGTCGCCGAGTCGACGGAGACCTTGGCGCCCATCGCCCAGTTGGGATGTGCCACCGCCTGCTCCGGGCGGATCGCGTGCAACGCCTCGGGATCGGTCGTGCGGAACGGCCCGCCTGAGGCCGTCAGGATCAGCTTGTCCACCGTCTCCGGCCGCGCCCCGTCCAGCACCTGGAAGATCGCGTTGTGTTCGCTGTCGACCGGCAGCACGGTGGCGCCGTAGCGCGCGACCTCTGCGGTGATCAGCGGCCCGGCGCAGACCAGCGTCTCCTTGTTGGCGAGCGCCAGCGTGCCGCCGCGCCGGATCACGGCAAGCGCCGGTTCCAGGCCCGCCGCGCCAACCATCGCGGCCATCGTCCAGTCGACCGGGCGCGCCGCCGCCTCCACGATCGCCTGATGCCCGGCCGCGACCTCGATGCCGGTCCCGAACAGCGCCGCCTTGAGAGCCTCGTAAGCGCTGTCGTCGCCGACCACGGCGAGCCTGGCGCCGGTCGCCCGCGCGGCCTCGGCGAGCGCGTCGACGTTGGTGTTCGCGGTCAGCGCCTCGACGTCGAAGGCGTCGGGGTGGCGGCGGATCAGATCGAGGGTGTTGCCGCCGATCGAGCCGGTCGCCCCCAGCACGCTGACGCGCCGCGGCGCGCCGCTGGCGAACAGCACGCCCGCCGCATGGCCGGTCGTGTCGGCTGGCCCGTCGTCAGTCCAAACGCGGTCGTCACCGGCCATGCCCGTTCCTTCTCAAGCCGTTGCGTCCAGCGCGGTGATCGAGAGTGCCAGCACGAGGCTGGCCGCGGCCAGCCCGTCGGCCCGGTCCAGCAGTCCGCCGTGGCCCGGGATCAGGCCGCTGGCGTCCTTCGCGCCGACCCGGCGCTTGAGCACCGATTCCAGCAGGTCGCCGGCCTGCGCGACAAGCGCAAGCACGGCCCCGGCCGCGGTCACGCCGGCCACGCCCGGCAGCCAGGTCGCCCGCGCCAGATCCGGCTGCCAGGCCGCGATCAGCGCGCTCACGACCGCCGCACTGCCGACGCCGCCGGCAAGCCCGGCCCAGGTCTTGTTCGGGCTGATCCGCTTGACCAGCTTGGGCCCGCCGATCGTCTTGCCGGCCGCGTAGGCCCCGATGTCCGTCGCCCAGACAACCGCGATCAGCCAGCCGACCAGCAGCAACCCGACGTCCGGCCGGTCGCGCAGCGAAAGGAAGCCGAGGCAGGCCGCCCCCAGGTAGATCACCCCGGCCGCCAGCCACAGCCGGCCGCGCAGGCCCGGTTCGCGGCCGACCAGCGCAGGGGCGGCGAGCGCGGCCAGCGCCAGCACCGCCGCCGCCAGGCCCAACTGGCCGAACGCGAACAGCGCGATCCCGCCGCCGACGCCGAGCGCGGCCGTCAGCACGGCGGGACGCGTTTCGCCGGCGGTCAGGCGCGCCCATTCGAACGCCATGCCCGCGCCGACGGCGATCATCAGAAAGTCGGTAAAGGCGCCGCCCAGGTAGAGCGCCCCCAGCACCAGCGGTGCCATGACGAGCGCGGAGACGACGCGCGTGCCAAGACCGCTCACGTTACCTGGTACCGACGGCTGCGCCGTAGCGGCGCTCGCGGCGCTGGTACTCCGCGACCGCCCGGCTGATGTCGTCCTTGCCCATATCGGGCCACAGCTTGTCGAGGAACACCATTTCGGCGTAAGCGCACTGCCACAGCAGGAAATTGCTGATCCGCTGTTCGCCGCTGGTGCGGATCAGCATGTCCGGGTCCGGCATGCCGACCGTGGACAGCGCCCCGGCAAAACGCTCGGCGTCGATCGCCTCGGGATCGAGCCGGCCGGCGGCGACCTCGCGTGCCAGGCGGCGCGCGGCCTCGACGATGTCCTGCCGCCCGCCGTAGTTCAGCGCCAGGGTGAACGTCAGCCGGCGGTTGTCGGCCGTCGAGGCCTCGGAGTCCGCGAGCAGGCGCTGCAGGTCGGCGGTCAGGCGGGAGCGATCGCCGATCACCTGGAAGCGCACGTCGTTCTTGTGCAATTCCGCCACCTCGCTCTGCAGGTAGCGGCGCAGCAGCCACATCAGGTCTTCGACTTCGCTCGCCGGGCGCTTCCAGTTTTCCGCCGAGAAGCCGAACACCGTCAGGTACGGCACCCCCAGTTCCCCGACACGCTCGACCACGCGGCGCACGGCCTCGGCGCCTTGCCGGTGCCCGGCGGTGCGCGGCTTGCCGCGCGCGTGCGCCCAGCGGCCGTTGCCATCCATGATCACTGCGATGTGCTGAGGCAACGGCTTGTCGGAGATCGGGGACGTGCCATCCATGACCGGCTAGACCTGCATGAGCTCTTGTTCTTTTTGCTCCAGGATCTCGTCGATCTGCTTGATGTGCTCGTCCGTCATCTTCTGCAGCTTCTCGGTGTAACGCTTGTAGTCGTCCTCCGAGATCTCACCCTCTTTCTGCTGCTTCTTGAGGGCGTCCATGCCGTCGCGGCGCACGTTGCGCACCGCGATGCGGGCCTGCTCGGCGTATTTGCTGGCGACCTTGGAGATTTCCTGCCGCCGCTCCTCCGAGAGCTGCGGGATCGGCACCCGGATCGTCTGCCCCTCGGCCTGCGGGTTGAGGCCCAGGCCGAAGTCGCGGATCGCCTTCTCGACCGCCGTGGTCAGCGAGCGGTCCCAGACGGTGACGGTGAGCATGCGCGGCTCGGGCGCGTTGACGTGCGCGACCTGGTTGAGCGGCATCTCGCCGCCGTAGGCCTTCACCTTCACAGGCTCCAGCAGGCTGGTCTGCGCACGCCCGGTGCGCAGGCCCTTGAAGTCGTCCTTCAGGGAAGCGAGCGCGCCGTCCATGCGGCGTTGGATGTCGTCGAAATTCGCCTCGTCCGCCAAGGTTCTAGCCCTCGTCTTTCACGATAGTGTATTGGCCGTCCCCGCCCACGACCTGTGCGAAACCGCCCGGCTTTACAATGGAGAATACCAGGATCGGGATATGGTTCTCCCGGGCGAGCGAGATCGCCGAGTGGTCCATCACGCCGAGATCGTGGCTGAGGACCTGGAGATATGACAGTTCGTCGTACTTGGTGGCGCCCTCGGCCTTGTAGGGGTCGTCGGAATAGACGCCGTCCACCTTGGTCCCCTTCAACAGCGCGTCGCAGCCCATCTCGGAGGCGCGCAGCGCAGCCGCCGTGTCGGTGGTGAAGAAGGGGTTGCCGGTGCCGGCGGCGAAGATCACCACCCGGCCCTTCTCCATGTGCCGCAGCGCCCGCCGGCGGATGTAGGGCTCCGACACCGCCTCCATCGGGATCGCCGACTGCACGCGGGTGGGCACGCCCTGCTGCTCGATCGCGTTCTGCATGGCGAGCGAATTGATCACGGTCGCCAGCATGCCCATGTAGTCGCCGGTCGCGCGGTCCATGCCGGCGGCCGCCCCGGCGACGCCGCGGTAGATGTTGCCGCCGCCGACGACGACGCAGACCTCCACGCCCATGTCGCGCACCGCGGTGATGTCGCCGGCGATGCGGTTCACCGTGTCGCCGCACAAGCCGTACTCCTGCTGGCCCATCAGGGCCTCGCCGGAGATCTTGAGCAGCACCCGTTTGTAGCGCGGTTCGACCGCCATGCCGTTCGTCGTCCCAACCGGTGTTCGGCGCCGAAGTCCGGCCGTGCGACTCCACCCCCGCCGGCCGTGGTCCGGGCGCGCGGGCCGCATCTTAGCCCTAGCGGCCGCTCTATCGCGAACCGAAATCCCGCCGCGATCATGCCACGGCGCGATCATGCCACGGCGCCACGCTATCGCCGTGCCCGCGGTCGCGCAGGGCGCGGACGCCGCCGGGCACCGGGCGGTCGCGCGCGGGTCTAAGTCGCGCGCGGGTCTAACGTGAAACCGCCCCGCGCGCCCGGCACGGCCGGTCTCGACCGGGCCGCGCCGGAGGTCAACGCAGGGCGGGGATCGCCGTTGTCGCGCCCGCCGGCTCGCCGGGGCGCGCTGTTCGGCCGCGTTACGCCGCCGACTGCTCGCCGCCGTCGGCCTGCGTTTCGCCCAGCTGGTAGCGGACCATGCCGGTCACCTTGATCTCGGTGCCGAGGTCTGTGCCCAGCTTGTCGAGCATGTCGCCGACCCGGCTCTCGCCGTCGACCACGAAGGTCTGGTCCAGGAGCGCGTTCTCCTCGTAGAACTTGCGCATCCGGCCCTCGACCATCTTCTCGATGATGTTCTCGGGCTTGCCGCTCTCGCGCGCCTGGTCCTTCAGGACCTGCTTCTCGCGCTCGACCAGCTGGGGATCGATCTGGTCCTGGCTGATCGCCGCCGGGTTCACGGCGGCGACGTGCATGGCGACCTGCTTGGCGGTCGCCTCCAGCTTGTCCGGGCCGGCGCCGGCCTCGAGCGCCACCAGCACGCCGATCTTGCCCTGGTTCGGGGCCAGCTGGTTGTGCACGTAGGCCGCGACCGCGCCTTGGCTGACCTTCATCACCTTGGCGCGCGAGATCTTCATGTTCTCGCCCAGGGCTGCGATCTGCTGGGTCAGCTCGTCCTCGACCTTGCGGCCGGTCGACGGGAAGGTCGCCTGCATCAGGGCGTCGGTCTCCGCCTCCGCGTCGTAGGCCAGCTTGGCGAGCTCGCCGACGAACTGCTGGAAGTTCTCGTTGCGGGCGACGAAGTCGGTCTCGCAGTTGACCTCGACGGCCGCGCCCTTGGTGCCCTCGGCGTGCACGCCGACCAGCCCCTCGGCGGCGGTGCGGCCGGCCTTCTTGGCGGCCTGCGACAGGCCCTTCTTGCGCAGCCAGTCGACGGCGGCGTCGATGTCGCCGTCGGTGTCGTTCAGCGCCTTCTTGCAGTCCATCATGCCAGCGCCGGTGCGCTCGCGCAGCTGGCGGACCAGGTCGGCCGTGATCTGGGCCATCGTACGTCTCCGTCTCTACCGATGTCGCGTCTATCGCGTGGGATCAAGCGTATGCGCCCGGCGCTGCAGCCACGCCGGGACGCCGTGCTGTCTGACAGACCACGGCGTCCCGGCGGCTGTCGCGCACGGGCGTGTTACAGGGCAAGGCCCGACGGCCGCGCTCTTACGCGGACTTCGCCTGGCTCTCGGTCGTCTTCGGGGCGCTCTCGCTGCCAGCGCTCTCGCCGCCCGTGCTCTCGGCGGACTGGGCGGCGCCCTCGCTGTCGGTACCCTGGCTCTCGGTACCCTCGCTCTGGGCGCCCTCGCCCGCGGCCTCGGCCATCTCGGCCTCTTCCGGGATCTTCTCGCCGGCGTTCTCGGCCGCGCCCGGATCCTCGCCGGAGCCCTGCATCTCCGCCGAGATGCCGTCGAGCACCGCGTCGCCGACCAGTTCGCAGTACAGCGAGATCGCGCGCAGCGCGTCGTCGTTGCCCGGGATCGGATAGGTGATGCCGTAGGGATCGGAGTTCGAGTCCAGCACGGCCGCCACCGGGATGCCCAGCTTGTTGGCCTCCTTGATCGCCAGCTGCTCCTTATTGGTGTCGATGATGAACAGCAGGTCCGGCAGGCCGCCCATGTCCTTGATGCCGCCCAGCGCGCGCTCCAGCTTATCGCGCTCGCGGGTCAGGTTGAGCGTCTCCTTCTTGGTCAGGCCGGCGCCGCCCTCGTCCAGGATCTCCTGGACCTGGCGCAGCCGCTTGATCGAGTGGCTGATCGTCTTCCAGTTGGTGAGCATGCCGCCCAGCCAACGGTGGTTGACGTAGTACTGACCGCAGCGCGCGGCGGACTCGGCGACGTACTCGCTGGCCTGGCGCTTGGTGCCGACCATCAGCACGCGCCCGCCGTTGGCGACGACGTTGCGCACCGCCTCCAGCGCGCGCGAGAGCAGCGGCACGGTCTGCTGCAGGTCGAGGATGTGGATGTCGTTGCGCTCCCCATAGATGAACGGCTCCATCTTGGGGTTCCAACGCCGGGTGGTGTGGCCGAAGTGCACGCCAGCTTCCAAGAGCTGGCGCATGGTGAAGGTCGGCAGCGCCATGATGTCTCGTCCTTTTTCCGGTTCGCTCCTCCGCGGGCCTGGGGTGCGACCGACCGGCCGGGTTTGAACCCGACCGCCGGCACCGGAAGCGCGTGCGCGCCGTTGCAACGCCCGCGTCCCCTGTTTCTTGTCGGGAGCGCGACCGCGACGACCCTGCGCGTGAGCCCGCGTGTGGGATGTGCGCGGGTGATAACGCCGCCCGCCCCGGAATGCAAGGGCGCGCGGCCCGCCGGGCGCGCGGGTGTGCTGGGCCGTGGCACGCGGTGACGGCGGGTCCCCTCTCCCCACCGCGGGAGAGGGTCAGGGTGAGGGGGACTCCCGGGCACTTGTCGAGGGGCCCCGCCCTCTCCCCTCGAGGGCGAGGGCGCCGTCGGCCCAAGTTTTACTTCACAACGCCAGATCCGCCCGCCGGAACATCAAGTTAAAACACGCGCGCCCGGCGCGCCACTTCCCCGCTACTTGCCCGCCCGCCGGCGAATGCCCGCGGAGCCCCGTGCCAATACCCGGGATTTAACGGACGCTTTACCGGTTCGCCCGGATATTTCGTCTATAAATGCGGGGTGACGGCGCGCGGCGGGCGGTTGCGCGCTTCGGGGCGATTTGGAGGCGGGGCGATGGTCGGGCTCGAACACGGGGTGGAGGATGCCAACGCCTACGCCGACGCGGCGCTGGCGCGGATGCGGAGCGCGGGCGTGCCCACCACGCCGGCCAATTTCGAGATCTTCTACGCCTACGTCGCCCAGGCCAACCGGGAGCTGGTGCGCGCGATCGACGTCTTGATCTCCAACAACCAGCCGTTCACCCCCGACCGGCTGGACGAGATCCACCGCCTCTACTTCACCGCCAAGGGCTGCCCCGGGGCCGAGCTCGCCGAGCTGTCCGACCGGGTGGAGGCGACGCTGCGCGACGCCGCCGCCGAGCTGGGCCAGGTCGCGGACACGACGCACGCCTTCGGCGGCCGGCTAGAGGACCTGCACGCCGAGGCCAGCCCGCACGCCGCGGGCGCCGAGCGTTCGCCCGACGCCCACCCCAACGCCGACCCCCACCCCAACGTCGACCACTCGGGCGAGAGCGCGGAGGCGCGCGCGGCCGCCCTGCCCCAGCTGGTCGAGCGGCTGATCGCGGAGACGCGGGCGATGGCCGGCCACGCCCGCGCGGTCTCCAGCAACCTGACCCAGCAGCGCCAGCAGGTGGAGACCCTGCAGCTCTCGCTGGAGGAGATGCGCACGGCCGCGGAGACCGACCAGCTGACCGGCCTGCCCAACCGCCGGGTGCTGGAGCGGGCGCTGCGCAGCGCGGCCGCGCAGGCGATGGAGGTCGGCCAGCAGGTCTGTGTCGCGATGGTCGACATCGACCACTTCAAGGCGTTCAACGACACCCACGGCCACCTGATGGGCGACCAGGTCCTGAAGCTGGTGGCGAAGGTGATGCGCGGCGAACTGCGAGAGGCCGACACGGTGGCCCGCTGGGGCGGCGAGGAGTTCGCCCTGCT
>CAYRCO010000030.1:13616-18110 GCA_964422775.1 uncultured Rhodovibrio sp. | reverse complement strand
CGATCAGGGTGCGCACCTTGCGCGCCTTGTTGTAGTAGGCGTCGTAGTAGCCGGCGGAAAGCACGTAGGTGCCGATCAGCACCCGGCGCTTGACCTCGTCGCCGAAGCCGGCCGCGCGGGTCGCCTCGTACATTTCGTCGAGCGACTTGCCCGCCTGCTCGCGCAGGCCGAAGCGCACGCCGTCGTAGCGCGCCAGGTTGGACGACGCTTCCGCCGGTGCGATGATGTAATAGGCCGGCAGGGCGTAGTGCGTGCGCGGCAGGGAGATCTCGACCGGCTCGGCGCCCGCGTCCTTCAGCCAGTCGAGGCCCTGCTGCCAGAGCTCCTCGATCTCCTTGGGCATGCCGTCGACGCGGTACTCCTTCGGGATGCCGACCTTGAGCCCGCGGATGTCGCCGGTCAGCGCCGCCTCGTAATCCGGCACCGGGGTGTCGACGGAGGTGCCGTCGTTGTCGTCGTAGCCGGCCATGCCGCCCAGCATAATCGCGCAGTCGCGCACCGTGCGCGCCATCGGCCCCGCCTGGTCGAGGGAGCTGGCAAACGCCACGATGCCGAAGCGCGAGCAACGGCCGTAGGTCGGCTTCAGGCCGGTGATGCCGGTGAGCGCGGCGGGCTGGCGGATCGAACCGCCGGTGTCGGTACCGGTGGCCCCCAAGGCCGCGCGCGCGGCGACCGCGCTCGCCGAGCCGCCGGACGAGCCGCCGGGGACCAGCGGGCGGTTGTCGCCCTCCCGCCGCCAGGGGTTCTCGACCGAGCCGTAGTAGCTGGTCTCGTTGGACGAGCCCATGGCGAACTCGTCCAGGTTGGTCTTGCCCAGCATCACCGCGCCGGCGTCCCAGAGCTTACTGGTGACGGTCGATTCATAGGGCGGCTTGAAGCCGTCCAGGATGTGGCTGCCGGCGGTGGTTAGGACGTCCTTGGTGCAGAACAGGTCCTTGATCGCGATCGGCACGCCGTCCAGCGGGCCGCGCGCCGCGCCCTTGGACCGGCGGGCGTCGGCGGCCTCCGCCATCTTCGCCGCGTGTTCCGGCGTCTCGGTGATGTAGGCCTTGAGCTGGCGGGCGCTCTCCATCGCGCTCACGTGCGCGTCCGTCAGCTCCTTGGAGGAGATCTGGCCGCTCGAGAGCGCGTCGCGCGCCTGGGCCAGGGTCATCTCGGTCGGGCGGCTCGGGGTGTCGGCCATCTGAAATTGATACTCGCGTTAGTCGACGACGCGGGGCACGACGAAGTAGCCCTGCTTGGACTCGGGCGCGTTCTTGAGGATGTCGTCCTGCCGGTCGCCGTCCTTGACGGCGTCCTTGCGCAGGCTGTGCTGCACCTCGACCACGCTGGTCATCGGCTGCACGCCCTCGGTGTCCAGCTGGCCCAGCTCGTCGATCCAGCCCAGGATGTTGGACAGCTCCTCGGTGAGCGCCTCCTGCTGGGCGTCGTCGACCTTGATCCGGGCCAGCTTCGCGATCTGGGCGACGGTGTCCTTGTCGACCGCCATGCCACCTTCCCTTGCAAGTGCCGAACGCGTGGGCGCGGCGAACGGACCGTCGGCGCCGCGGTCGGCTGATTGGCGTGAGAACGCACGCGCCGGCGAAAGGCGCTCGAAAGGCCTTGGGGCACCGGCGCGCGAAACCGCGCGGAACCTAGCACCGCCCCAATGGGCTCGCAAGGCGATGGGACCGCGCCGAAGCCCGCGCCGGCGACGCGTTGATCGACCCGCCGCGTTGTGGACGCATGCACACGAAAAAGCCGGGCGAAGACGCGCGCCTTGCCCGGCTCCGGCGCGAGCCATTCGACACGTAGGTTAGCCGGTCGCCGCCTCGCGGTCAGCCGGCTGGTATTCGCCGCACCAGTCGTTCGCGGCCACCACCGGCCAATGGGCGTTCTTGGCGTCCGCCGTCGGCTGCGGGGCATAGCGCCGGCACTGGCTTTCCTGGGGGTGGAAGAAGCGGCAGGTGTTGCACTGCATGGCTACGACCTCCCTTGGATTGCTCCTCCGCAACCGGACTGCGCCATCGATGTAGAATTTGGAACCCGAACCGCAACCGCCGCCGGCTGTCGTTCGGTTTTCTCGATCGCACCGTTAGAATATATTCAATTTACTGAAACCTGGGGTGGCGTTAGCGATATCGGCGTTCGCGGAGGCGAATGCCCGTCCGTGAAAACCGGTCACCGGATCCAAGGAGCCAACGCATGAACGATCAGACGCCGCCCACCCTGCCGCGCCTCAACGAGCCGGCGCCGGACTTCCACGCCAAGACCACGCACGGCCCCCGCCAGCTCGCCGACTACAATGGCCGCTGGCTGGTGCTGTTCTCCCACCCGGCGGACTTCACGCCGGTGTGCAGCACCGAGTTCATGGCCTTCGCACGCAACCACGACCGCTTCCTGGACCTTGGGTGCGATTTGCTCGGCCTGTCGGTCGACAGCACGCATTCGCACATTGCCTGGGTGCGCAGCATCAAGCAGAACTTCGGTGTCGACATCCGCTTCCCGATCATCGACGACATCTCGATGCAGGTTTCGAGCGCCTACGGCATGATCATGCCGGGGGCGAGCGACACCTCCGCGGTGCGCGCGACCTTCGTGATCGATCCAGAGGGCACGCTGCGGGCGATGCTGTACTACCCGATGCCCACGGGCCGCAGCATCGACGAAATCGTCCGCTTGGTGCAGGCCCTGCAGTGCGCCGATGCCAACGGTGTCGCCACGCCCGAGGCCTGGCAGCCAGGCGAGCGCGTGATCGTGCCGCCGCCGGCCACGATCGAGGAGGCAGAGAAGCGCGCCGAGCAGGGGTACGAATACACCGACTGGTACTTCTGCACGACGCAAGTGTAAGCACGCCGGGCGGCGCACGACCCGGCCGGCGCGCCGATGGCGGCCCGCCGGTCGGGAGTCCACCGACCCGATTCGCCAACCCACCATCAGCCAGCAGCACAAGGGTGCCGCCATGACCATGCCGCAGCCCGAGGTCACGGGCTTCTTCGACCGCAAGACGTTCAGCGTGCAGTACGTCGCCGCCGATCCGGCGACCAAGTGCTGCGCAATCGTCGACCCGGTCCTGAACTATGACGAGAAGGCCGGCCGCACGTCGACCGACGACGCCGACCGGATCCTGCAATTCGTCCGCGACCAGGGCCTGAGCGTGCAATGGATCCTGGATACTCATCCCCACGCCGACCACTTCTCCGCCGCCAGTTATCTCAAGGACAAAACCGGCGCGCCGATCGCGATCGGCGAGCACGTCAAGGACGTCCAGCAGCTGTGGAAGAAGATCTACAACTGGCCGGCCGAGACGCCGACCGACGGGCGGCAGTGGGACCGCCTGTTCGCCGACGGCGACAGCTTCGAGGTCGGCGATATTCCGGTGCGGGTGATGCACTCGCCCGGCCATACGCTGGCCTCGATCACCTATGTGATCGGCGACGCCGCGTTCGTGCACGACACCCTGTTCCAGCCGGACTTCGGCACCGCCCGCGCGGACTTCCCGGGCGCGGACGCAGCAACCCTCTACGCCTCGATCCGGCGCATCCTGGACGAGCTGCCGGGGGAGACGCGGCTGTTCACCGGGCACGACTACATGCCGGGCGGCCGGGAGCCGCAGTGGGAGTCCACAGTGGCCGAGCAGCGGGCGCAAAATCCGCACGTGAAGGACGGCATCGACGAAGCGAGCTTCGTCGCGACCCGGCAGAAGCGCGACGCGGAGCTGCCGATGCCGGCCCTGATCCTGCACGCGCTGCAGGTCAACACCAACGCCGGCCGGCTGCCGGAGCCGGAAGACAACGGCGTCCCCTACCTGAAGATCCCGCTCAACCAGCTGTAACGGCCGGCCCTACCCGGCGGGTCGGGTGCCGCCCTCTTCAGATGCAGGTGTCGAGCAGCTGCCGGACGTTGTCGACCGTGAGCTTGACCGGGTTGCCGCCGGCGCTGGGGTCCTCCACCGCCATGGCCGCGATCTCGTCGAAGCGGTCGCGGCCGACGCCGAGGTCGGTCAGCGTCTCCGGCACGCCCAGTTCGCGGCGGAACCTCACGACGAAGTCGTAGAAGCCGTCGAAGCCGCCGTCGATCTCCAGGTACTTGGCGGCCAGCGCCAGCTTGTCGGCAATCTCGGCCTTGTTGAACCGCAGCACCATCGGCATCACCACCGCGTTGGTGGTGCCGTGGTGGGTGTCGTAGATCGCGCCCACCGGGTGGCTGATCGAGTGGATCGCCCCCAGCCCCTTCTGGAAGGCGACCGCGCCCATCGCCGCGGCGCTCATCATGTGGGCGCGCGCGGCGACGTCGTTCGGGTCGGCGACCACCTTGGGCAGGTTGTCCTTGACCAGCCGCATGCCTTCGAGCGCGATGCCCTGGGACATCGGGTGGTAGTGCGGCGAGCAGTAGGCCTCCAGGCAGTGGGCGAACGCGTCCATGCCGGTGCCGACCGTGATCTTGGGCGGCATGCCGCAGGTCAGCTCCGGATCGCAGATCACCACGCTCGGCAGCACCTTCGGGTGGAAGATG
>CAYRCO010000030.1:0-13606 GCA_964422775.1 uncultured Rhodovibrio sp. | reverse complement strand
CGCGACGTCGCGCCGATCCTCGAACACGACCCGTCCGCGGTCGAGGTCATGGACGACGTGTTCCTCGAACTCGCCCGGGACACCGCCGAGTTTTCGGAGTTGGTCAGCACGCCCGCCCGGCCGACCTCCGAGCCGGTGCCGGCGGTGGTCGGCACGGCAACGTTGGGGTGGATCGCGTCCCAGTCGGCGCGCTTCCACCAGTCGCCGATGTCCTCGAAGTCCCAGACCGGCCGCGTCTGGTCCGCCATGAAGGCGACCAGCTTGCCCAGATCCAGGCCGGAGCCGCCGCCGAAGGCGACCACGCCGTCGTGCCCGCCGGCCTTGAACGCGTCGATTCCGGCCTTGAGGTCGTGCTCGTTCGGGTTCGCGCGCACGTCGGCGAACAGCGCGCGGCCCAGCCTGCCGGCCTCCAGCAGGTCGAGCGCGCGCTGCGTGATCGGGTTGTCCTTCAGGCCCTTGTCGGTGACCAGCAGCGGCTTCTCGATCCCGGCGGCCCGGCAGGCGTCGGCCAGCTCCTGGATGCGCCCGGCGCCGAAGCGGATGTTGGCGGGATAGCTCCAGTTGCCCACGAGGGTCTGGGCGATCGGCCCGTGTGACGACATCGGGGGTTATCCCTTCTTCAGGTGGTAGGACTTGGGGCGCGTCAGGTTGTGGAAGCCGATCACCGACAGCGCCCCGCCGCGCCCGGTGTCCTTGCAGCCGGTCCAGCACAGCGCCGGGTCGAGGTAGTCGCAGCGGTTCATGAACACCGTGCCGGTCTGGATGCGCGCGCCCACCGCCGCCGCGCGCTTCGCGTCGTTCGTCCACAGGCTGGCGGTCAGACCGAACGGGCTGTCGTTCATCAGCTCGAGCGCCGCCTCGTCGCCGCTGACCGGCATGATGCCCACGACCGGGCCGAAGCTCTCCTCGCGCATCACCCGCATGTCGTGGGTCACGCCGGTCAGGATCTGCGGGGCCAGGTAGGTGCCCTGCCCGTCGTCGGCCGGGAACTGCTTGGGGTCGATCCGCGGCGTGGCGCCCTCGGCGATCGCTTCGCGGATCTGCGCGCGCACCTCGTCGGCGAACCTCTGGTTGGCCATCGGGCCGAGCGTGGTCGTCTCGTCCAGCGGGTCGCCGAGGACGCTCTTCGACATCAGGTCGACCGCCTTGTCGACGAACGCATCGTACAGGCTCTCATGGACGTAAATCCGCTCGATCCCGCAGCAGCACTGGCCGCTGTTGAACATCGCCCCGTCCATCAGCCCGTCGACGGCGGCATCCAGGTCGGCGTCGTCCATGACGTAGCCGGGGTCCTTGCCGCCCAATTCCAGGCCGAGCGGGATGAAGGTGCCGGCCGCCGCCCGCTCGATCGCGCGCCCGCCGTTCACCGAGCCCGTGAAGTTGACGAAGTCGAACGCGCGCGCCTGCAGCAGCCATTCGGTCGTGGCGTGATCGAGGAAGATGTTCTGGCAGACCGCTTCCGGCACACCCGCCTCGACGAACGCGCGCACCATCCGCTCGCCCACCAGCAGGGTCTGGGCTGCGTGCTTAAGGATCACCGCGTTGCCGGCCATCAGCGCCGGCGCCAGCACGTTGATCGCGGTCATGTAGGGGTAGTTCCAGGGCGCGATGATGAACACCACGCCGTGCGGCTCCCGTTCGATCCGCCGTTCGAAGGCGTCCGACTGCTCGACCACGTGCGGGGCGAGCGCGCTCTCCGCGATCTCGGCCATGTAGTCGGCGCGCTCCTTGGTGCCGCCGAACTCGCCGCCGTAGCGCACCGGCCGGCCCATCATCCGGGCCAGCTCCGGCACCACTTCATCATTCATCTCGCCCAGCCGCTGGACGCCCGCCTGCACCAGCCGGACGCGTTCGGCGACCGGCCGGGCCGCCCAGTCGGCTTGCGCCGCGCGCGCCGCGGCGACGGCGTCGTTCGCTTCTTGCCGGGCGAAAGCGGTGCGCTCGGCGACGGTCGCCCCGTCGATCGGCGAGATGCAGCGGATCTTGGCCGGCTCAGCGCCGGCGTCCTTGGGGGTCATGCGCGTTCGAATCCTCTGGCGATTTCCCAGTCGGTCACCCGACGGTCGTATTCCAGCTGCTCCCAGCGGGCGGCGTGGACGTAGTGATCGATCACCTCCGAACCGAAGGCCGCGCGCAGCATCTCGGAGCGGTCCAGCTGCTCGCTCGCCTCGCGCAGGGTCTTGGGGATCTCCCGCACGCCCTTGCCGTCGTAGGCGTTGCCCCGGAACTCCGGCTCCAGGTCCAGCTCGCGCTCGATCCCGTCGATGCCGGCGGCGAGCAGGGCCGCGAAGGCGAGATGCCCGTTCAGGTCCGCCCCGCCGACGCGACACTCCACCCGCACGGCCTTGGTGTCCGGCCCGCAGACACGGTAGCCGGCGGTGCGGTTGTCCAGGCTCCAGATCGCCTTGGTGGGCGCGAAGGTGCCCGCCTGGAAGCGCTTGTAGGAGTTGATGTGCGGGGCCAGGAAGAAGGTGATCGCGCCCGCGTGGTGCAGCAGCCCGGCCATGTAGTGGCGCATCATCGCCGACATGCCGTAGGGACCGTCGGGGTCATGGAACACCGGCGTGCCGTCGAGCCCGACCAGCGACTGGTGGACGTGCGAGGAACTGCCCGCGGCGGCGTAATCCCACTTCGCCATGAACGAGATCGCGTGGCCCTGCTGCCAGGCGATCTCCTTGCAGGCGTTTTTTATCAGCGCGTGCCGGTCGGCCATGGTGAGCGCGTCGGCGTAGCGGACGTTGATCTCCTCCTGCCCGGCCCAGGCCTCGCCCTTGGAGTTCTCGACCGGGATGTCGGCGCCGTGCAGGCCGTTGCGGATCGCCCGCATCACCGCCTCTTCCTTGGTCGTCTGGAAGATGTGGTAGTCCTCGTTGTACGGGCTGATCGGGGACAAACCGCGGTAGCCGCTCGCGTGCGCCTCCTCGAAGGATTCCTTGAACAGGAAGAACTCGAGTTCGGAGGCCATCATCGCCTTCAGGCCCATGCCCTCCAGCCGCGCCACCTGGGCTTGCAGGATGCTGCGCGGGGCGTGCGGCACCGGCTTGTGGGTATGGTGATCCAGCGTATCGCAGAGCACGAGCGCCGTGCCCTCGAGCCACGGGATCCGGCGCAACGTCTCCAGGTCGGGCTGCATGGTGTAGTCGCCGTAGCCGGCCTCCCAGCTGGTCGCCTTGTAGCCGGGGACCGTCTCCATCTCCATGTCGGTCGCGAGGAGGTAGTTGCAGCTGTGCGTCTCCGCGTAGGCGTGGTCGACGAAATGCTGGGCGTGGAAACGCTTGCCCACCAGCCGGCCCTGCATGTCGACCTGGGCGGCGATCACGGTGTCGATGGCGCCCGTCTGGACCTCCTGGCGCAGGTCGTCGAGCGATAGCTTGCCGGTCATGGCCGAACCGTCCGTAAGTCAGAAGGAAAGAAGCGGCGACCGGGCCGCGTGCCCGGCCGTGCCGCGGTTGCGTGCACGGCCGAACGACGCGGCCCGGGCGCCTATGCCCGAGCGCCGTGCCGGCTACTCGAAGTAGTAGGGCGCGCCCGCCTTCTGCAGGGTCGCGTTGTAGTCGCGGAAGATCTGCACCAGCTTCGCCGAGCGCTCGCTGCGCTCCTCGATCTCGTTCCAGAACTTGTCCGCCTCCTGCTCGACTTCGCGCCACTCCGACTGCGGGATCGAGGTCAGCTTCAGCTTCTCGCCGCTGGCGCGCAGACGGGCCTCGCCGCCCCAGTACCACTGGTTGCGGTACTGGTGGCCGGCCTCGATCGAGGCCAGCAGCATCTCGCGCAGGTGATCCGGCAGGTCCGCCATCGACTTCTTGTTGGCGTAGAACGAGCCGATCCAGGCGCCCGAGATGTTGTTGGTCAGGAAGTGATCGGTCACGTCCGCCCAGCCGACGGCGTAGGCTTCGGTCGCGCCGCACCACGCCATGCCGTCGAGCTCGCCGGTCTGCACCGCGACCTCGGCGTCCTCGTAGGGGATCGAAACCGGGACGACGCCGAACTTGGCCAGGAACTGACCGGCGGTCGGGAAGGTGTAGAGCCGCAGGCCCTCCATGTCGGCCAGCGAGTTGATCGGCTTCTTGGTGATGAAGTGGCAGGGGTCCTGACCGGCCGCGGACAGCCACTCGACGTCGACTTCGTCGTAGGCCTGCTTCCAGATCTCCGCCAGGCCGTACTGCTTGAACAGTACCGGCACGTCCAGGATGTGCTTGGTCGCCAGCGGGAAGTAGCCGCCGAAGACGCGCACGTCGGTCGGCGCGGACATGCTGTCGTCGTCGGAGTGCACGCCGTCGATCGTGCCGCGCTGCAGGGCGCGGAACAGCTCGCCGGTCGGCACCAGCTGGTCGGCGTAGTACAGCTCGATCTCCATCTCGCCGTTCGCCGACTTGTTGAAGTGATCGATGATCGGCTTGGTCACTTCCGCACCCAGCGCCGGACCGGCGTAGGTCTGGAAGCGCCAGCGAATCGGCGCCTGTGCGTTGATCGCGGGCGCGGCGATCGCGCCCGTGCCGGCGACGGCGGCGGTGGCGCCGGCGGTCTTGATGAACTGGCGGCGGGTTGCGGACTTCGCCGGACCGGTCGCCTTGGGGGTGTTCGGGGTATCGGTCATTGTTGGGGCAGCTCCCTGCTCTGGCGGGCGCCGGCGCCGTCCCGTGGCCCGGCTGTGTGTCCCGCGCGGTTTTGGTTTTCGTCCCTTAAAGGCACGCCCGAATGCGTCTCTCCCGTCCCGTGAGCGCGGTTGCGCCGTGTCTCGGGCCCCCTTGGGCCCCGTCCGCGCCGCTTGGTCGTTCAATCCACGCCGGTTCGAAATTCAGTTCTTGTAGAAATTCTCCGGCAGCCACAGCGCGATCTGCGGGAAGATCATGACCATTGCCAGGCCGAACACCATGACCGCGACGAAAGGAATGATGGAGCGATAAATGTCGGTAAGCGTGACTTCCGGCGGCGCCATGGCGCGCATCAGGAAGAGGTTGTAGCCGAACGGCGGCGTCATGTAGGCGATCTGGCAGGTGATCGTATAAAGGATGCCGTACCACACCAGATCGAAGCCGAGCGCGCCCACCAGCGGCACGTAGAGCGGCGCCACGATCACCAGCATCGCGGTGTCGTCCAGGAACGTGCCCATGATCAGGTAGGACAGCTGCATCAGGATCAGGATCTCCCACGGCCCTAGGCCCAGGTCGCCGGTGAAGAAGCCCTGCAGCGCCCGGCCCGCGCCCAGACCGTCGAACACCGCGCCGAAGCACAGCGCGGCCATGATGATCCACATGAACATGCAGGTGATGGTGAGCGTCTTGCGCAGCGTCTCGTGCAGGACGTGGAAGGTCAGGCGCCGCTTGAAGATCGCCGCCAGCGTCGCCGCCGTCGCGCCCACGGCCGAGCTTTCGACCAGGCTGGTGTAGCCGAGCAGGAACAGCCCGGTCATGAAGAAGAAGATCAACAGCGGCCAGATGCCCGCCTGCAAGAGGCGCAGCTTCTCGCCCCATGTAACCTCCGCGCGCTCCACCGCGGAGAGCGGCGGACCGAGGTGGCCCTGCAGGCGGCAGCGCACCCAGATGTAGGCGACGAACAGGCTGGCCATCAGCAGGCCCGGCAGCACGCCCGCCATCCACAGCTGCCCGACCGGCGCGCGCGCGATCATGCCGTAGAGCACCAGCACCACGCTGGGCGGCACCAGGATGCCGAGCGAGCTGCCCGCCTGGATCACGCCTGTCACCATGATCTTGTCGTAGCCCCGGCGCAGCAGCTCCGGCAGCGCGATCGACGCGCCGATCGCCATTCCCGCGACCGACAGCCCGTTCATCGCCGAGACCGCGACCATCAGCATGATCGTGCCGATCGCAAGCCCGCCCGGCATGCCGCCGAACCAGACGTGGAACATCCGGTACAGGTCGTCGGCGATGCCGCTCTCCGAGAGCATGTAGCCCATGTAGACGAACAGCGGCAGGGTCAGCAGCGGGTACCACTTCATCACCTTCATCGCCGCCGAGAAGGCCATATCGGAGCCGCCGACGCCGTACAGCGCGAGCGCCGAGACCACCGCGACGAAGCCGATCGCGCCGAACACCCGCTGCCCGGTCAGCAGCATCAGCATCATCGACGCGAACATCGTGATCGCGATCAATTCGTAGCTCACCCGCTCATCCCCCGCCCGGAAATGCGCAGGATGTCGCGGAACAGCATCGCGAAGGCCTGCAGCAGCATGAGCACGATGCCCACGCACATGATCACCTTGATCGGCCACATCAGCGGCCGCCAGGCGGAGAAGCCGCTTTCCTGATACTCGATCGCGTAGATCGTGCTGCCGATCCCGCCGTAGAGCAGCACGCAGATGTAGAAGATCATGCAGAACACGGTGAGCGTATCCACCCAGCTCTGCTTGCGCGGCGGCAGCATGCCCCAGAGCAGGTCCATCCGCACGTGCCCGTCCTGCTGCAGCGAATAGCCGCCGCCCAGCAGGAAGTACGCCACCATCAGGAACTGCGAGATATCCAGCGTCCAAAGCGCGGGCAGCGAGAATTGCTTGGAGGCGATCGACCAGCCCAACACGAAGATCATCGCGAAGATGCCGTACATCACCACCGTGCCGACGACCGTGTTCACCCGCTCGACCCAGCGGACGTAGAAGCGCATCGCCTCGATCATGCCCGGCCGGCCTCCGCGCGTGGATGCGCCTTTGCGCCCGCGGCTCCCGGGTCCGGCGCGATGTCCGCGCCGGGGCCGAACCATTGGTGCAGCAAGCCGTGAGCCGCCGTCAGCGTCCGGCTCAGCCGCTCGGCGAAGGCCTGCTGCCCCGCGGCATCGGCGACCAGGTCGCTGCGGATCTCGAACATCACGTTGGGCAGACCGTGGCCCAGCGCCTGCACCTTGAGTGTATGGGTGACCCCGTCCGCCGGGCCGTAGGGATCGTTGCGCCGGACGGTCAGACCGCTTTCATGCGCCAGGACCGCCAGCACCGCATCCGCCAGCCGCGCGTCGGCGTCGTGCAGCACGCCCAGTTCGGTCGTCCGCGGACGGCCGTGAAATTCCGGCGTGAAGGTATGCACCGTCACGATCGTCGGCGGCCGGCCCGCGTCCATCCGCCGGCGCACGAAGGCCGCCACGGTGTCGCGGAACGGCAGGTAGATCGCGGCCTGTCGCTTGGCGCGCGCGTCGGCGTCAAGGCCGTCGTTGCCGGGGATGGCGTAGCGCTCGCTTACGGACGGCACCGCGCTATCGGCAAACACCGGACGGTTGCAGTCGTAGACCAGCCGGGAGAAGCGCTGCAGGAACAACGGCGCGTCCAGCCGGTCGGCCATGGCCCGCGCGACCTCCGCCGCACCCGGATCCCAGGCGACGTGGCTGCGATGAGTTTCGGCATCGACACCCAGGTCCTCGAGAGCGCCTGGAATGCGGTTGGCGGCATGCTCGCAGATCAGGACGACGTCGGCGCGCCCCTCCGGGTTCACCGTCTCGACCGGCGAACCGTCTTCGCCCGACAGGATCGCCGACCCTGCTGCCACGCGCCGCCCTCCCTCTCCGCGTATTCGGAAGCGATCTTTTCAGACCGACACACGCTGTCAAGAAAGTTTCTTGACCGGGTCGCGGCACGGCTCACAGAGTCATGCGGTAGGACAGTTTGAGGCCGACGACACGCCCACTTATCCCCTCTCCTCCAATGGGAGGAGAGGGCTAGGGAGAGGAGGTATTCCGCGGCGTCGAAAGCGCGGCACCCTCCTCCCCTAACCCCTCCTCCCACTGGAGGAGGGGAATCCGTTGGGGTGGCGGAGGCGACCGAACCGCCCTTTCAACAAGCAAGCGCGCAACCGACGATAAGACGCGCATCGGCTGGGAGGATACGGTCATCGCGGAGGCAACGCCCACGGTCGCGGAGGCGCTGCGCGGCCAGTTCGACCAGTTCACGCGCGCCGAGCGCCAGCTGGCGGACACGCTGCTGGCGCATTATCCCGTGGCCGGCCTGTCCTCGATCACCGCGCTTGCGGAGAACGCGCAGGTCTCCACGCCCACGGTCGTACGGCTGGTCAAGAAGCTCGGCTTCGGCGGCTACCCACAGTTCCAGGCGCGCCTGCGCGAGGAACTTGCTGAGACCATCTCGAACCCGGTCGCCAAGCACGAGCGCTGGGCGGAAAGCGCGCCCGAGGCGCACATCCTGAACCGCTTCGCCGAGGCGGCGATCGACAACCTGCACCGCACTCTCAGCCGCTTCGACACCGAGACGTTCGACGCGGTGGCCACCCTGCTAGCCGATACCGACCGGCAGGTCGCGATCGTCGGCGGCCGGATTACCCGCGCGCTCGCGGACTATCTGTTCACCCACATGCAGGTGATCCGCGACGGGCTGTCGCTCGTGCCGTCCACCACCAGCACCTGGCCGCACTACCTGCTCGGCATGCGCCCGGGGGACATCTTGGTGGTGTTCGACATCCGCCGCTACGAGACCGAACTGATCCGCTTTGTCGAAATGGCCCGTGCGCGCGAGGCCACGATCGTCTTGTTCACCGACCAATGGGGCTCGCCCGCGGCCAAGCACGCCGATTACGTCTTCCCCTGCCGGATCGAGGTGCCGTCGGCCTGGGATTCCACCATGGTCATGCTGTTCGTCGTGGAATCGCTGATCGCCGCCGTGCAGACCCAGCGCTGGGACACCACCCGCGACCGTTTCAACGAGCTGGAGGGCCTGTTCGACGAGGCGCGGCTGTTCAAGAAGTTCACCTGAGCGCCCGCGGGCCGGCTTGCTGCGCCCGCCTGTCGCACCAGTTCTGCGTGGGCACCACCTCCTTGAAGGAGCCGGGATGCCCGACCATCCGCGCCTGACAGCCCTGACCACCGCCGTGCCGCCCTACCCGCTCGACCAAGCCGATGTGCGCGCCCGCGCCCGCCAGTTGTTCGATCGCCCCGCGGCGGACCTCGACCGGCTGATGCCGATCTACGACAACGCCGGAATTGAGCGGCGCTATTCCTGCGTTCCGATCGACTGGTTCGGCCGGCAGGTCGGCTGGAAGGAGCGCAACGCGCTCTACGAACGTCACGCGCTCGACCTGCTAACCGATGCCGCCGAGCGCGCGCTCGAGCAGGCCGACCTGGACGCCGACCAGATCGATGCGATCGTCACCGTCTCCACCACCGGCATCGCCACACCCAGCCTGGACGCCCGGCTGATGAACCGGCTCGCCTTCCGGCGCGATGTCACCCGGCTGCCGCTGTTCGGCCTGGGCTGCTGCGGCGGCGTGCTCGGCCTCGGCCGCGCGGCGGACCTGGCGGCGGGCGGCCGGCGGGTGCTGCTGCTGACGGTCGAGCTGTGCGCCCTCACCTTCCGCGCCGGCGACCTGTCCAAAAGCAACCTGGTCGCCACGGCCCTGTTCGGCGACGGCGCCGCGGCGGCGGTGGTGAGCGGGGATGCCGGCGACGCCGGGCCGCGCCTGTTGGCCTGGGGCGAACACACCTGGCCCGACAGCGAGGACGTGATGGGCTGGACGGTGGAAGACGACGGCCTGGGCGTGCTGTTCTCCCGCGATATCCCAAATCTGGTGGAAGCGGAGTTCGCCCCGGTCTTGGACGGCTTCCTCAGGCGGCACGGCCTGCAGCGCGCGGACCTGCCCGCGACCGCCTGCCACCCGGGCGGGGCGAAGGTCGTGGCGGCGCTGGAAGGCGTGTTCGGGTGCGCCGAGGGCGCCATGGCGGCCGAACGGCGGGTGCTGCGCGACTACGGCAACATGTCCGCGCCGACCGTGCTGTTCGTGCTGCGGGAGGTGCTGAACGACGCACCCGACGGCCGGGTGCTGACAAGCGCACTCGGCCCCGGCTTCACCGCCGGCTTTGCGCTGCTCGATCCGCGGCCGGCGGGAGCTGCGGCATGAGTCTGGGCGTCGCCCATTTGGTGATCCTGCTGGTCGCGGCCCAGCGTCTGGGCGAACTGCTCTACGCCCGGCGCAACGACCGGCGCCTGCGCGCGGCCGGCGGGGTGGAATACGGCGCCGGCCATTACCCGGTGCTGGTCGGCCTGCATACGGCGTGGCTGGCGGCGCTGTTTCTAAGCGTTTCGGCAGAGACGCCGATCCTATGGGGACCGCTTGCCGGCTATCTGCTGCTCCAGGGCCTGCGCGTCTGGACATTGGCCAGCCTGGGCGGCTTCTGGACCACGCGGGTGATCGTGGTCCCGGGGGCGGAGCTCGTGCGCCGCGGCCCCTACCGCTTCATCCGGCACCCCAACTACGTGATCGTCGCGCTGGAGATCCCGGTCCTGCCGCTGGTGTTCGGCGCCTGGCCGCTCGCCCTTGCGTTCGGGCTGGCGAACCTGGCGGTGCTGGCCTGGCGGCTGCGAGTCGAGGAGCGGGCGCTGGCGAGTGCCTGAGGCGATCCGGATCCCGCGCGTCGCACAGACATCCGCTACTCCACGGTCACGAAATCGATCGCAGGCAGTTCCGCGTCCGGACCGTCGGCGTCAATCGAGGCAGCGACCTTGCGCCAGGTCTTGATGTCCTGGTGCACCGGGCCGTCGCCGAATTCGGCGGCGGCCACGGCCTCCAGATACTGCCGGCCGGTGTTGAGCCAGGCTTCGGCGTCGCCCTGCCCGTCCGCCGCGCCCGCTGCCGCCGTGGCGGCCGATAGCAGGAACACCAGCGCGCGCTCCCATTCCGCCATCGCCACATCGCCGTCTTGCGCCCAGCCGCGCAGCGCCGCCCAATCCGCCGCCGCGCCGTTCAGGAACTGCGTGCGCTCCGTGCCGGAACTGGCCAACCCAGCTTCGTGGCGCAAACGCGCGCGGATGTAGCGGAACGCCGGGTCCGGCCAGCCGGCGTCGTCGCCCGCCGCGACGGCGCGGTCCAGCTCGTCGAGCGCACGCCGGCGCAGCTTCTGCATCTCCGCGTCGGTCGGCTGGCGGCGGAACAGCGTGCGATCGGGCTGGCGCGGCCGGTCGTAGGTCTGGAACGCGGCGACGTAGGCCCGCATCGCGGTCATTTCCGCCGCGCTTACCGTCTCGGCGGTGTGGTCGCCCTTGGCGCTGACGCTGAGCCCCTCCCAGTCGAGCGCCAGCCCAACCAGCGGGCTGTGCGGTCCAGGGGTCAGCCCGTCGGCGCTGCCCACGGTGAACCACAGCTCGTCCCGGCCGGGCGTGCGGTCCGGGTCGGCGCGCATGATGCTGCTCATCAGGCTATAGGCCTTGCAGATGGTCCGCCCGAACGACCGCTTGGCGCCGCCCGCCGCGGCGTCGTGGTGGTCGGCCAACAGCGCGAGCGCGCGCGGCGTGTCCAGCGTGCCATCGCCGGTCATCGCCTCCAGCCGCGCACGCGCGGTCGTCATCCGGGCGCGCGTCTCCAGCCACTTCCCGACGCTGGCGGTGAAGTGCGCGTCCTGGAAGAAGCTGTGGCGCTCCTTAAGCGCGTCCGCCAGGAAATGGTTGGTCTGCACCATCCGCTGGGCCGGATCGCTCGCCTGCAGGCGCTCGACATAGGTGTCGCCGAACAGCCGCTCGAATTCGTCGGCCGGCCGCTCCGCGCCGTTCAGTTCGATCCTGAGCGCCTTGCCGCTGGGGGCGTGGCTGACGAAGATGGTCCAGGACGCGAAGTGTCGGCGGCTGCGGGCGATCTCGACCGCCTCGTCCAGGGTGCGGGCCTCGCGCAGGATGCGCTGCTGGACGTAGGGCGCGAGGTCGTAGGCGCCGCTGCCGTCGCCGACGGTGAAGTTCACGGTCGACATCTGATGCAGCGAGACGGCGATCCCGGCTTCGTTCATGCCGTTGATGCCGCCCGGATAGATCAGCCCGGCCGTGCCGACGGCCGCGTAGCGCAGGTAGTTCGGATCGTCCGGCCGCTCGTCGATCAGGCTCACGACCGGATAGCGGTTCCAGTCGAAGAACGCGCCGTCGAAGTTGCGCGCGTGCAGCCCCAGCCCGTCAGCCGTCATGTCCGCCGCGGCCCAGAAGCCGGTGCAACCCATGCCGGCCCGCCGGCCGTGACCGCCAGGCCGGCGTGCCAGCCAATCCGCCAGCGGGACGTCGTCGTGCGGGCTGGCCGCGCTGGTGTCGGCGTAGCTGCGGCCCGGATCGGTGGTCGTCAGGGCCGTCGTGACATAGTTGCGCCAATAGCCGTACTGACGGCTCAGCCGCCGGTATTTCCGGATCCGGGTAAAGCCGGTTGCAATATTCCCGGTATCGATCGCGACACAGGCGTGCGGCACCGCCTGCCCGGTGAACCGCGGCCGGTCCTGTCCGCGCTCGTAGCCGGCCTTGAGCGCCTCCACCCCGCGGCGGAACTCGTCGCTGCAGGACTTGAGCACGTCCTCGCTCAGCCGGTTGAAGAAGGCGCCCTGGATGCGGTCGACCAAGCCGGTTTCCAGCGATCCCCCGGCGTCGACGTCGCCTGCGATCGTCGCCAGGATTTCCGGGAAAACCCCGTCCTCCAGCTCGGCCGACAGCAGCCGGCCGTGGTCGTAGCATAGATCGCGGAAGCGCCCGCGCTGGGCCAGCAGATAGAACGGCTTGCCGCCGGCCTGCCAGACCTCCAGCCGGCTCTCGGCCCGGCAGTCCGACGGGGTGGCGCGGGTCTCGATCAAGCGGGGCGACATGGGCACCTCCCTCTGCGGCCTGCACGCGCGCGGGCACGGGCGACGAAGTTGCAGGACGGTCCCCAGCATAACCCGTGCAGGCGCCGCAGGGCAGCCGAAAGCCTGGACGCCGGATCACGCTCACTGGCCGCACAAGAAACGAAAAACGGCCCCATCCGAGCGGTCGGATGGGGCCGTGGGGAGCGCGCTTTGATCGGGGTGGTCGGTCGGGGTCGCGGCTCAGGGCGACCCCCGCCGGTGGGCGACCCCGGCCGGTCCTGTCGTTTTGGTTCAGGCCGTCCGGCGCAGGCGCTGCGCGTTCGCGGGCGTGCCGGCGACCGGCTGGCGGGTGATCACGCCGAGCGGGACGTCGGTAAAGACCCGGGCACGACCGTGTTGCAATTGCACCGCTAGGTCACGCAGCAGATGCTCGCTCAGGTGCGCCGGGGACTGCGCGCGACCGGCGCGTCGGCGTTTCGCCATCACCTGGCGCACGTGCGCGGCGATCCCGGCGCGACTCAGGCCGAGGTCGGCAAGCGCGGTGTCGCCGAGGCTCTCGAGTTCGCGCCGCAGGGCGGCGGCAGCGCGCCGGTCGGCCAGGGGACGGGTGAGCCAATCGAACGGACCGCGGGCGGCGACGCGCGCGGCCGCGGCCGGGACGGCGGCGCGGAAGGACAGGCTGTGAATCTGGCGCAGATCGGCGCCAGCACGGGCAGTGAGGAGGTTCATGGCGGCGCATCCAGGGCTGGGCGTTGCGAATGACAAGGTTGTCGCACATCACCCGTTTCACGCGCATTAACAGCCGTGTCGCAGAGGGTCGCGAAGCCGTTCAGGAGCGACCCCGAACCGCCCAAAACCGACGCAAAAGAGGTGCTTGAAACGCATAACTGATCCGAGTTGAAAGCGCACGTGCGACGCGCGTCTCAACGACACCGAGCACACGTGCTCAGGGCTTGAGAGACGCTAAGGCCTCGGCGTGGAGGTCCGAATTTGCAGCGGCAAGCACCCGGCCATCGCTGTCCAGGGCAAGCGGCGCGCCGGCCCAATCGGTAATGACCCCGCCGGCGCCCTCGAC
>CAYRCO010000029.1:0-18248 GCA_964422775.1 uncultured Rhodovibrio sp. | reverse complement strand
CACCCTCACCCTCCCACGCCCTAACGGGCGCGGGCCCCTCCCTCTCCCCTCAAGGGCGAGGGGAAGCGGCGTTCCGCGAGCGGCGCCCACGGACTCGGCCCCACGGATTCGGCCGCGAACAGATCCGCGGCTAGCGGATCTCGAAGATACCCTCGACCTCGACGGCGACGCCAAGCGGCAGGGAGCCCGCGCCGACGGCCGCGCGGGCGTGGGCGCCGGCATCGCCGAACACCTCGGCCATCAGGTCGGAGACGCCGTTCACGACCTTGGGCTGCCCCTCGTAGTCGGGCACAGCGTTGACGAAGCCGGTCAGCTTTACCACGCGCTGAACCCGGTCAAGGTCGCCGTCCAGGGCCTGGCGCAGCTGGGCGATCAGGTTCAACCCGCAGATTCGCGCGGCCTTCTGCCCGTCCTCCAGGCCGACGTCGTCGCCCAGCTTGCCCTTCACCTGAATCTCGCCGTTCAGCATCGGCAGCTGGCCCGCCATGAACACCAGGTTGCCGCTGATCACGTAGGGCAGGTAGGCGCCCTGCGGTGCGGCGACCTGGGGCAGTTCGATCCCCTTCTCCTGCATCCGTGCCTCGACCGTTCCGGCCATGTCCGTCTCTCCCCTGTTTATCGGTGGAACCTCGATTGGTGTGAGGCAGCCTAGGCCCCTCAGTCGGCGGTTCAATCGTCCAGGCGCGACGGCGGCCGGCGTGGGTGCGCCCTGGCGCCGCGCCCGGCCCGGCTCAGCTGAGCGGGATCATCACGTGCTCCCGGAACGCCAGCCGTTCGCGTAGCCGGTCGTACCATGCCGCGACGCTGGGGACGCGCGCGCGGCGTATGGGCAGCTGATACCAGCGGTAAGCGCAGGCGCCGAGCGGAATATCGCCCATGGTCAAGCGCGCCCCTGCGATGAAGGAATTTCCTTCAAGGGCCTGATCGAGCAGGTTGAAGGCGCGGTTGGCCGCAGCCTCGCAGCGGGCGACGAGATTGAGGTCGCGGGCGTTTTCCGGGGTTCGGATCAGTTGCCAGAAGGCGGGGTTGAACGCGGGCAACAGGACGGTCTGCTGCCAGTCCAGCCAGCGGTCGCTTTCGCTGCGCGCACCCGGGTCCGCCGGCCACAGCCCGCCAGGATCGTACTGCGCGGCCAGGTAGCGCACGATCGTGTTGGATTCCCAGACGACTCGCTCCCCGTCGACCAGCACCGGCACCGTGCCGTTCGGGTTGAGGGCGCGGAACCAGGGCGCGTCGCCGTCCTCGCGGTGGCCGCGGCCAATGTCGACGCGCTGATGGGCGAGGCCGAGTTCCCCGATCGCCCACATCGCCTTCTGCACGTTGAGCGAGTTCGGGCGGCCGTAGAGGGTGAGCATGCGCGGCGAAACCCCTGATCAAAAATGAAGAAGTGCGGTGCTACCGGCCGATTAGCCAGAGCAGGACCGAGATCGCGATCGAGACCAGGATCGACGTCGTGATCGGGAGATACAAGGTGAAGCCGTCGCGCTCGATCAGGATGTCGCCCGGCAGTCGGCCGATGCCGGCTTTCTGCAGCACCGGCCAGAGCAGGCCGGCGGCGACCAGGACGACGCCGAGGATGATCAGGGTGCGCGCCATGCCCTTAAGGTGGGGAGCAGGGCGCCCAGTCTCCAAGGGCCGGCGCTCGGCGCGTCCACACTTTGGCCCTTTGACGCCCGTGCGCGCCGGCCCGATACTCCCGGACATGCAAACGCTTAGATCGCGCCTTCTCACGCTTGCCCTTGGGCTGGTACTTGCCGGGTGCGGCCCGCTGATACCGGAGCCAAGCGACGGCAGCGCGAAAGCCGCGCCGTCCGGTTCGGACGACCGCGGGGCCGACCGGGCGGTCGAGGCGGTCGGCGATACGGTGCGTTTCGACTACCGCTTCCGGGACGCGCGCGGGCAAAGCTACGCCGTCGCCTTCGCCCTGCCGGCCGACGCCTATGCCCAGGCACGCAAGGGGCTGAAGCCGCTGCAGTCGGATGCGGTCAAGGGCCGGCTGGACCGCAGCGTCCAGCGCTACGCCGAGGACAGCAGCACGACCTGGCGCGTGGGCATGCGCGCCCGCCTGGATGCGCTGGCGGGCACGCTGCCCGACAGCATCGAGTTGACCTACGCGTTCGAGGGCAAGCAGCTCAACTGGTCGCTGCGTGGGCGTGGCGTTACCCAGGCCGAGTTGGAGCGCGAGGCCGAGCGGCTGGCCCAGCAGATCCGGCGGGCGAGTGCGCGGCTGAAGCAGCAGCAGCGCCGCGACGTGCGCGCCTACGCCCAGGAAGTCCGCGCCGAGTTGCTGGCGGACCTAAACTACGTCCGCGACCCCGATCTGGGCGGCCTCGTGCGGCCGGATTACGCCGCGTTGGCGCGCGGACAGGCGGACCTGCTGCGCCCGATGGCGCGCGCGATCACGGAGGCCGCGGGAACTAGCGACACCCGCCGGCAGGTCGGGCTCGCGCTCGCGCTGCTGCAGGAAATCCCGTACGACGAGTTGCGCACGCGCGGCGCGACCGACGGCACCGGCTTCGCCGTCCCCGCCGAACTGCTGCATGTCAACCAGGGGGACTGCGACAGCAAGGCGACCGCGCTCGCCTCCCTGATGCGTACGCTTGCCCCCGACACGGCGACCGCGATCGTGCTGCTGCCCGGCCACGCCGTGCTGGCGGCCGGGCTGGAACCGCAACCGGGCGACCGTACGTTAGAACTCGACGGGCAGCGCTTCGTCCTGATGGAGCCCGCCGGTCCCGCCCGTATCCCCCTGGGTCGGATCAGCGACACCAGCCGCAAGCTGCTGGCCGAGGAGGGCGTCGACTCCCTGGTCTGGATCACCGGCGGTCCGCAGGGCGCCTAAGCCGGCCTCTCCCCGGGAAGGTCTATGACAGCCAAGCCGGCACGCGTCGCTGTGGCGCGATTTTGCCCTGAGGACATGCTTGCGGCGCAGAGCTCGCGGACAAGTTATTGATAATACCCGAATGTTTGCTTCCCCGCTCGGCGACGCGCCCGCCGTTGAAGGCGCCGATCCATGCGTTTCTTGCGCCCCGGGCATGCGCTTGCTACATTTGTGCAGTGCAGCGCATCTAGGGTTCCGGCTGTTGCAGTGCGGCAGCGGCGACTGGTCCGAGAGATGCAACCTGGGCCTCGGCGGTTGCGAGCCGCCCCCATAGCGCCCGGGGACACGGCGGGACAAAAGCCCGGGAGGACACTGCACCGGTTTGCCAGCGCAAGCCGCCTCCCGGATCCGATTTCCCATGAGGCGTCCCGCCCAAGCTGGCAAACCGTTCAAACCGGAAAAGGCCGGGCCGAAAAAAGGCCAGGCCGCTTGAACAGGGAGCCAGCGATGCAACCGATCAAGACCGCCGCGAGCGCCGTCGCGCTCACGCTCACTGCCGTGTTCGCCGCCGCACCGGTCACCGACGCGCGCGCCCAGGACCGGGATTCCTTCCAGGTTTGCTGGTCGATCTACGCCGGCTGGATGCCCTGGGGCTGGATCGAGGAGTCCGGCCTGATGGAGAAGTGGGCGGACAAGTACGACATCTCCGTCGATGTCGTGCAGATCAACGACTATATCGAATCGATCAACCAGTACACGGCCGGCCGGTTCGACGGCTGCGCGATGACCAACATGGACGCGCTGTCGATACCCGCTGGCGGCGGCGTCGACACCACGGCCCTGATCGTGGGTGACTTCTCCAACGGCAACGACGGCATCGTGCTCAAGGGCAATGACGAACTCAGCGCCATCGAGGGCATGGACGTGCACCTCGTCGAGCTATCGGTGTCGCACTACCTGCTGACCCGCGCGCTCGACCAAGTCGGCATGTCCGAGCGCGACGTGAACGTCGTCAACATCTCCGACGCCGACCTCGTGGCCGCTTTCGACACCCGGGATGTCCGGGCCACCGTGACCTGGAACCCGCTGCTCTCCACCATCCTGGAGCAGCCGGACGCCAACAAGGTGTTCGACAGTTCCCAGATCCCGGGCGAGATCATCGACCTGATGGTGGTCAACACCGAGACGCTCGAGGCCAACCCGGAGCTCGGCAAGGCGCTGGTCGGCGCCTGGTACGAGGCGATGTCGATCATGTCGTCGGATACCCAGGCAGGCCGCGAGGCGCGGACCTGGATGGCAGAGGCCGCGGGCACCGACCTCGCCGGCTACGAGAGCCAGCTCGATACCACCCAGATGTTCTACAAGCCGGGCGAGGCGGTCGCCTTCACCCGCGACGACAAGCTGATCCAGACGATGGACTTCGTCCGGCAGTTCCTGTTCAAGCACGGCATCCTGGGTGAGGGCGCGCCCAGCCCGGACTACGTCGGTATGGAATTCCCGGGCGGCGAGACGCTGGGCAACACCAACAACATCCAGTTCCGCTTCGACCCCAGCTACATGGAAATGGCCGCCGAGGGCGAGCTGTAGGTGGGGCTATCTGATTCCCTCTCCGCTTCCTAGGGGTCCCCTCTCCTCCCATTGGAGGAGAGGGGACCCGCCGCCACACCGCGTTGCGCCAGCTGACACCCCAGTTTCCACGCCGCAAAGGCCCGCTCGCATGCGTCTGATCAACCAGACCCCCAGCCGCTGGGCCCGCTACGCCTTGGGCGCACTGCCGTTCGCGCTGGTTCTGCTGGTCTATTCGGTGGCGAGCAAGCTGCGCCACATGGAGAACCCACAGGACCGCCTGCTGCCCTCGCTGCAGCAGATGGCCGAAGCGGTCGAGCGGATGGCGTTCACGCCCTCCAAGCGCACCGGCGAGTACACGATGTGGCTGGACACGCTCGCCAGCTTGGAGCGCATCGGGATCGGCATGCTGGTCTCGACGGCGCTCGCCCTGCTGCTCGGCATCGCCATGGGCGCGATCCCGCGGATCCGGGCGACGCTCGCCCCGTTCGTCGGCGCCTTCTCGTTGATCCCGCCGATTACGGTGCTGCCGATCCTGTTCATCGTCTTCGGCCTGGGCGAGATGGCCAAGATCGCGCTGATCGTGGTCGGCACCGCGCCGGTGATGACCCGCACGGTCGCCCAAGCGACCGCCGACGTGCCCGACGAACTGTTGGTTAAAGTGCAGACCTTGGGCGCCAACAGCTGGCAGATCGTAACCCGCGTGTTCCTGCCCATGGTGCTGCCGCGGCTGATCGGGGCGATCCGCATGGGCTTGGTGCCCGCCTGGATCTTCCTGGTCTCCGCTGAGGCGATCGCGGCGGAACAGGGGCTCGGCTACCGGATCTTCCTGGTCCGCCGATATCTGGCGATGGACGTGATCCTGCCCTACGTCGCCTGGATCACGATCATCGCCTATGTGGTCGACCGCGCGCTCTACCTGCTGTCCCGCAAGGGGCTGGCGTGGGCCCACGGCAAGGAAGGTGCGCTATGAGCGCGGTCGAGGTCCGCGGGCTCGCCGTCGCGTACGACGGCGTGCGGGTGCTGGAGCGGATCGACCTCTCGGTCGCCGAGGGGGCGTTCTGCACCGTGGTCGGTGCCAGCGGCTGCGGCAAGTCGACCTTCCTGCGCATCCTGCTGGGCCAGGAGCGGCCGACCCGCGGCCAAGTGCTGTTGGACGGTACGCCGATCCCCCCGGAGCCGATGCCCGACCGCGGCGTGGTGTTCCAGAAATACTCCGTGTTCCCGCACCTGAGCGTGCGCGACAACCTGGCCCTGCCCCTGGAGATCCAGCGCTCCCGCGGCCTGGGCCGGCTGTTCGGCCGGGCGAAGCGTGCCGCGCGCGCGGAGATCGCGGACCTCTTGCACCGGATCGGTCTGGATCATGCCGCCGACCGCTACCCCGGCCAGCTGTCGGGCGGCATGCAGCAGCGCCTCGCGATCGGGCAGGCGCTGGTGCTGCAGCCGCGGGTGCTGCTGCTGGACGAGCCGTTCGGCGCGCTCGACCCCGGCATCAAGCGGGACATGCACGCCCTGATCCTGAACCTGTGGCAGGACACCGGCATGACCGTGTTCATGGTCACCCACGACATCCAGGAGGCGTTCCAGCTGGGCACCCGGCTGGTCGTGTTCGACAAGGTCCGCCACGACCCGCACGCCCCGCAGGCCTACGGCGCCACGATCACCTACGACCTTGCCCTGCGCCCGCCACAGCCGCCCGTGACCGACGGACCCGGCGGTCCGGATCGCGCGGCGGCCGCGCCCGTGCAACCGTCGGCGCCGGAAGCGGCGCCACAGACAGGAGAGACCCCCGATGCTGCCTCGTGATCTCCGCCACGGCCGCCGGGCCACCCGGCGCGCCGGCCCGTGTGCCGCGCCTGCTCGCGTCCGCCGGCACCATCCCGACTTCGACGCCCTCAACAGCCGCGGCTGGAAGGCCGCGGAAGCCGAGGGCGAGCTCGGCGACACCGCCTGGCGGCGCGAGCTGGAGTGGGCGAAGGAGATGGGCCTGCCCGGCTCCGGCAGCCTGGACGACCGCGACATCCCGACCTTCGCCCGGGGCGAGCTGCCGCACTTCGCCGGCATCAACACCTTCCTCAAAGCCCCCTACGTCGAGAACGTACGCGATGTCGCGCATTACGACGCCGCCGTGCTCGGCATCCCGTTCGACGGCGGCACCACCTACCGCCCGGGCACCCGGTTCGGCCCGCAGGGCATCCGGCGGATCTCCGCCCTCTATACGCCCTACAACTACGAGCTCGGCGTCGATCTGCGCGAGCAGATGACGCTGTGCGACGCGGGCGACGTGTTCACGATCCCGGCCAACATCGAGAAGTCGTTCGACCAGATCACGCGCGGCGTCGGGCACGTCTCCGGCACGGGGGCCCTGCCGATCATGCTGGGCGGCGACCATTCGATCGGCTTTCCCTGCGTGCGCGGGATCGCCGCCAACACCTCCAAGCGCATCGGCATCATCCACTTCGACCGCCACCTGGACATCCAGGCCAAGGATCTGGACGAGCGGATGCACACCACGCCCTGGTACTGGGCGACCGAACTCGACAACGTGCCGGCGACGAATCTGGTCCAGCTCGGCATCGGCGGCTGGCAGGTCCCCAGGCCGGGCGTCGAGGAGGCGCGGCGCCGGCGCACCAACGTGCTCACGATGGCGGACATCGAGGAGCTGGGCGTCGACCGCACGGCGGAGATCGCGCTCGAACTCGCCTGGAAGGACGCGGACGCGGTCTACGTCTCGTTCGACATCGATTCGGTCGACTGCGGCTTCGTTCCCGGCACCGGCTGGCCGGAGCCGGGCGGTTTCCTGCCGCGCGAGGCGCTGGCGATCCTGGGCAAGGTGTGCGCGCCCGGCATCTGCGGGCTGGAGGTCGTGGAGGTCTCCCCGCCGTACGACACCAGCGACATCACCGCCCTCCTGGGCACCCGCGTGGTCGTAGAGGCGCTGGGGGCGATGGTCGCGCACGGCACGCTGGGGAAGCACAAGGCGATCCTGGACAAGCCCGAAGGCTGGAAAGCGGTGGTGCCGGAATGAGCGGCGGAAACGGGATCGGCGCCTGGGGCGGGCCGCATGCGACGGCCGGGCACAATTCCGGGCCGGCGCCGGAGACGCAATGGCAGGTGCCGCACAAGCACGGCGACCAAGATCACGACCACGGCCACGAGACGGCCGCGACGGAGCCCGACTTCGATCTCGTGGAAGCCTCCTTCATCGAGGGCTTCTGGGCGGCGAGCGATCCGACCAGCTTCCTGCGCCTGGCGGGCGTGCCGTTCCACGGCCGAGATGGCGCGGGCCGCGTTCTGGCCCTGCTGCGGGTCGAGCAGGAGCAGGCCGCCGACGTCTCGGCCGTCACGCCGCAGCTGGACGGGCAGGGCATGCGCACGGACCCGCTGCCGGCCTCCCGCGTCGCCCGGCGCCGGCGCGTACGTCTCGTCTACCTCAACGGCACCGCGCCGGTACGCCTGACCCTTGCCGAGGCGCGCGCGCTCGCGGCCGTCTAGGGCAAGATGCTGAAACGTGGACTCACGTTGCAGCTGAATCTTGCCCTCTCTTCAAGAAGTTAGAGCGACATTCAGCCCGAAGGCCGGTTCGGCCTTCGAGCATGTCGCTCTAGCCTGGACAGCGGTCGACGGCGGCTTAAGTCGATCAAACGGTTGATGATGGGTGCCGCGGTGTGTCCCCGCTCCACCCAGGTGGAGGAGAGGGAACCAGCGGTCCGTCGCAGCCCGTGTAAGCGTCCTGCCGTTGCAGCAAAAGGGAGACGGTGCCGATGGCGAAGGATTACGCGCCGCCGCGGGTGCTGACCTGGGCGGTCTACGCGCTGGGTGCGGCCGGTGTGGGGGCGCTCATCATTGGCGTGTTGTTGGAGATCGGGGTGCTGTTCCTGGGCGGCGTCGGCGCGACCGTCGGTGCGCTGGTTGGGCACAACACGCTGGACGCGCACGCCCGCCGGCAGGCGTTCGAACCTGGCGACCGACAGGGCCCTTGGGGGTAACCCGCCGTCAGGCCGAGGAGGCGGACCGGTCCGCGCGGGCCGGTGCGTCGCGCTCCATCTCCAGCGCCCGCCGGCAGATCTCGGCCGTCAGCCGGTCGAACAGGAACAGGTGGGCGGGCTGCATCGCCCGCCAGTACAGCGTTCCCGACAGGCCGTCGGGTTCCCAATAGGCGGTCGCGCTCAGCCGGTTGCCGCGGTCCATGGGCTGGATGTCGAACTCCAGGACTCCGCGCCCGGGCGCCTTCATGCCGAAGATCAGCGCCAGCCGTTTGGGCCGTTCGACCTCAAGAACCTCCCAGCTGTCGATCCGGTCGCCGGGCTGCAGCTCCTGGCCGTGCGGGCGCTCGTGGCGCAGACCGTCGCCGCCGACCACCGCATCCATCAGTTCGCGCACCGTCCAAAGCGCGTTCAGCGTGTAATAGCGGTTCTCTCCGCCGATGTCGGTGACGACGTCGAAGATCGCCTGCTGCGACGCGCGTGTCGTCGCCGACCCGCCGGCGCGGTAGCGGAAGCGTCGGTATCCCTTGAAGCGTCTGCGGTCCATCGGCGGCCTCCGGTCCTGGTGCAGATGCGCGTTTGGCCTGCTGGCTGCGGAGCCTAAAGCACCATGCCGGCGCGTCCACCCGCCACAGGGTTTCGCCGCGCGAACGGGTGACCGGCCGCGGCTGGTGCCTTACATTCGCGCTCCGATATGCGTCCTGCTCAAGACACCGCCGTGAGAGTATTCGATGCCGCAGTTCGACGACGCCGCCAGCTTTTGGGACGGCCGCTACGCCGAGGAGACCTACCTGTTCGGAACCGAGCCGAATGCCTTTCTCGCGCGCGAGGGATGGCGGCTCCAGCCGGGCTGGCACGCGCTCGCGGTCGCGGACGGGGAGGGGCGCAACGGCGTCTGGATGGCCGAGCGGGGCCTGGCGGTCACCAGTATCGACGTCTCGCCGCGCGGCACCCAGAAAGCGCGCGCGCTGGCCGAGGCGCGCCGGGTGCAGATCGACATACGCACGATCGACGTCACCGCCTTCGACATGGGCGAGGCGGCGTTCGATGCCGTGGTCGCGATCTTCATCCAGTTCGCCCCGCCCGGTACGCGCGAGGAGTTGTTCGCCCGCATGACCCGCGCGCTCAAGCCAGGCGGACTGCTGTTTCTGCAGGGCTACCGGCCGGAACAGGTCGATTACGCCACCGGCGGGCCGCCCTACCGCGCGCACATGTACACGATGGAGCTGCTGCACGACCAGTTCGGGCAGCTGGAGTGGCTGCACAGCGCCGGCTACGACGCGCCGATGCACGAGGGCCGGGGCCACGACGGCATGTCCGCCCTGATCGAACTGGTGGCGCGCAAGCCGGCCTGATCGCACGCCGACGAAACGAGACGGGGCCGGCTCCCTCAAAGGAAGCCGGCCCCGCGCAAGCTCTCACGCGCCTGGAAAGCGCGCTTACTTCATCTTGGATTCCTTGAAGATCACGTGCTTGCGCGCCTTCGGATCGTACTTCTTCAGCTGAAGCTTCTCCGTGGTCGCGCGGGTGTTCTTCTTAGTGACGTAGAAGTAGCCGGTGTCGGCGGTGCTCACGAGCTTGATCTGCTGCGTGGTCGGCTTGGCCATGGGTTGGGTTCCTCGCGCTCGCGGGCGGTGAAGGTCTGTGTCTGGCGCGGCAAGATACTTGCGGGCGGCGGCCTGTCAAGATCAGGCACGTCCCGGGGGCGTCCCTGTGCGTCTCTCGGTGCCTCTGGGCGCCTCTGGGCGCCTCTGGGCGGCGCGTCTGCTACTGCTGGGCCGCCTGGGCGATCGCGGGGGCCGCCGTGCTGGCGCTGCGGTAGAGGGTGCGGTCGCTCAACAGGCGGCGCGCGACGGCGAGGTCGGCGGGCGAGCCGCCGGGACGAGCCGGGCAGACAGCCGCCGGCTGGCCATCGTCATCCGGCCGGCCCACCGCTTTCGACAGCGGATCGCCGGCGCGGTTGTCGGCACTGCGGTCGGCTCTCAGGTCGGCCAAGATCTGTTCCAGGGCCGGGTCCGGACGCCAGCTGGTACATACATCGGGGGTTACACCCCGGCCGGCCAGAGCATATCCGGAGGGCGCGTGGAAACGCGCCCAAGTCAGGGTCAGTTCGCCGCGATTGGGCAGGCGCAGCACCGTCTGGACCGTGCCCTTGCCGTAGGAGAGCGATCCCACGACCACGCCGCGGCGGTTGTCCTGGATCGCGGCGGCGACGATCTCCGCGGCGGACGCGGAGCCGCTATCGATCAGCACGACGACCGGACGGTCGTCGCCGACATCGTTGGGCCGTGCCGTGAAGTACTGGTGGCTGTCCGGATGCCGGCCGTGGGTGGACACCAGCCGGCCGTGCCGCACGAACAGGTCGGCGACATCGACCGCTTGGTCGAGCAGTCCCCCCGGGTTGCCGCGCAGGTCGAGCACGTAGCCCGCAAGGGTCTCGCCCATTTCCGCGTCGAGTTCGGCCACCGCCTGTTCCAGGGCGTGCGCGGTATCCTGGTTGAAGCCCGTGATCTCGATCACCGCCAGGCGGCCGTCGGCGCGCGCCTGCACCGTCTGCGGCACGATGTGGGCCCGGCGCAGGCGCAGCGTACGGGTGGTCGGACCGGACTCCGGACGCACCGTGAGAGCAAGGGTGGTATCGACGTGGCCGCGCAGGCGTCGGATCGCCTCGCGCTGACTGAGCGCGTGCGCCGCGGTGCCGTCGATGGCCACGATGGTATCGCCGGCTGCGAGTCCAGCGCGGGCGGCGGGGCTGCCGTCGCGCACGGAGATCACGGCGATCCCCGCGTCCCGGGCGTGCACGCGGGCGCCGATGCCGCCGAAACCGTCGCGGCTGGCGCGGTTCTGCTGCGCCGCATCGGGGCCGGCGTAGCGGGAATAACCATCCAGGCGCTGCAGGACGCCGTCGAACACCCGGGCGTAGATCTCTTCGGTGCTGTGGCTGGGCAGATCGTCGGACGAGCGCAGGGCAAGGTCGATCACCCCGGCGGTGACCGCGCCCCAGGCGTCCATGTCCCGCGGGGCGGGTACGTGGTAGCTGCCGACCCGGCGGCCGCCGATCTTCACCACGATTTCCCCGTCGGTGCGGACGATGCCGATATCCCGGTCGAGCGTGCTGAGCGCACCGAGACCGTCGAGCGCCAGCGTCGGCACGGCGACATCGTCGATATAGATCTTGGCGATGTCGTTGTAGCCGGCCGCGAACAGGCGGCTGGCCTGATAGGCGTTGTAATCGCTGCCGATCGCGCGCTGGTCGGTGCCGGCCGCGGCCGCCAGGAAAAGGGCGAGCGAGACGGCCCCCGCGTGCATGCCGCGGCGCAGACACCGGCGCAACCGATCCTGCACGCGGGTCCGCCCACTGGACGCTGCCTGTGGGGCGCACGCGGGCGCGGCCTCGTCATGCCAAGGCACCAGCCACCGGTCGCCCAATCGCAACGCCATGCCCAACTCCGCCTCGCCAGAGGGTCCCCTATGGTATCGGGGCCGACTCCGCAGTTCCATAAGCATTTTACCCGCTTTCGGGCGAATCGCGATCCAGTCTCCAGGATCGTGGGTCAACAAGGCGTTAAACGCGTGTGACGATGATAAGGCGGACCCGATGGTGGGGAGATGTCGGCCGCTGTGAACGCTTCGTCGGCGGCAGCGGGCCTGGGAGAGGCGGTACCTTCCGCCTAAACCGCGCGATCGCAATACCCGGCGTGTGGGCGTTCCCCTGATACACGGCACAGGGCACAAGCGGGATCAACCGACGACCGGGCTGCCCCTCAGGTCTTCGGCTTGGCGTTCGCTTTACGCGGCGGCTTGCCGGTCTTTTTCGGCTTGGCGCTTTTCGCCTTCGGCTTGTCGCCGGCCGCCTTGGCCGGCGACGGCTTGCCGGCGGGCTTCTTTCCGGGCGGCGGGCCGCCGGTTTTCTTCGCCGTCTTGGTCGCGGCTTTCTTCTTCTTGTCGGCCTCGCGCGCGGTCTTGCCGGTGCGCGCAGCGCGGCGGCGGTCGCCCTTGCCGGGCCCGCCCGGCGCGACCGGCTCGTCCTCCGGCTTCTCGCCGGACGCGGTCGCGATCACCTCGACCATCTCCAGCACGATCCCGCCGGTCACCGGATCGGCCTCGGTCAGGCGCACGCGGACCTTGTCGCCCAGGCGGTAGACCCGGCCCCAGCGCTCCCCGACCAGGCGGTGGTTCGCGTCGTCGTGCTTGTAGAAGTCGTTCGGCAGGGTGTTGATCGGGACCAGCCCGTCGGCGCCGGTCTCGCTTAGGGTGACGAACAGCCCGAAGCGGGTCACGCCGCCGACACGACCCTGGAACTGCGCGCCGATCTGCTCTTTCAGGAACGCCGCGGTGAACCGGTCGATCGCGTCGAACTCCGCCTTCTGCGCGCGGCGTTCGGTGACCGAGATGTGCTCGCCGATCTCCTCGAACTGGTCGGCTTCGCCCGGGCGCAGGCCGTCCTCGCCCAGGCCCAGCGCGTCAATCAGGGATCGGTGGACCAGCAGGTCCGAGTAGCGGCGGATCGGCGAGGTGAAGTGGGCGTAGCGGTCGAGGGCGAGGCCGAAGTGCCCTTCGTTGTCCGGGGAATAGTACGCTTGGCTCTGGCAGCGCAGGATCAGCTCGTTCAGCATCGGCGCTTCGGCCCGGCCCTTGACCTGCTCCAGCACGCGTCCGAACGCCTCCGGGCTGGCGGCGCGGTCCTTGGCCAGGTTGATGCCGTAGCTCTTCAGCGTCTCGCGCAGGGCGTCGACCTTGTCCTCGTCCGGCGGGGTGTGGACGCGGTACATGCAGGGCGCCTGCTTGCGCTCCAGCGTCTGCGCGGCGGCCACGTTGGCCGCGATCATGAACTCCTCGATCAGGCGGTGCGCGTCCAGGCGCTCGCGGCTCTCGATCCCGGTGACCTCGCCCTTGTCGTTGACGATCACCTCCTTCTCCGGGAGGTCGAGGTCGAGGGTGCCGCGCCGCTGGCGGTTGCGCAGCAGGGCGTGGAAGGCGCCATACAGCGGCTCGATCACGGGCTCCAGCAGGGGGCCGGTGAGGTCGGACCAGTGGCCGTCCTTGGCCGCCTGCACCTGTTCGTAGGTCAGGCGCGCCGCGGAGCGCATGATCCCGCGCATGAAGCGGTGCTTGCCCTTGAAATGGCCGTCGCGGTCGATCCGCATTTCGACAGCCAGGCACCCGCGGTCCTCCTGCGGGCGCAGGGAACACCAGCCGTTGGACAGCGCCTCGGGCAGCATCGGCACCACGCGGTCGGGGAAGTAGACCGAATTGCCGCGCTCGTAAGCGGTCTTGTCGAGCGCGCTGCCGGAGCGGACGTAGTGCGCCACGTCCGCGATCGCCACGATGATCCGGAAGCCGTCCGGATTGTCTTCAGACGTGTCCGGCCGGGCGTAGACCGCGTCGTCGAAGTCCTTGGCGTCGGCACCGTCGATCGTGATCAGCGGGGTATCGCGCAGATCCGTGCGCCCGGCCGGCGTGATCGCCTGGGCCTGGTTGGCCTGGTCGATCGCGGCGTCGGGGAAGTCGGTCGGGATGTCGTGTTCGTGGATCGCGATCAGGCTGATCGCGCGCGGGCTGTCGACGTGGCCCAGGCGCTCCTCGACCAGCACTTCGGTCGGGCCGCCGCGCACGCGCTTGTGGCTTGGCTTGATCCGGCACAGAACGAACTCGCCGACCTGGGCGTCCGCCAGATCGCCCTTGCGCAGGACGAACTCGCCCTTCGCTCGCTTGTCGGTCGGGCGCAGGATGCCGCCCGGTTCGATGATGCCGAGCACGCGCTTGGGCGGGCCGCCGAGGACGCGGATGGTGCGCGCATCGTAGGTGCCGTCAGGCTCGCGCTTCAGGCGGGCGAGCACGCGCATGCCGGGTTCGAGAGTCGGGTGGCCGCCGCGTTCGGGCTGGATGTAGATGCGCGGCGGTTCCGCCGCGCGCTGCCAGTTCGCGGGGCGGCCCAATAGCTCGCCGTCCGCGTCGCGGTCCTTCACTTCGACGACCGTCACCTCGGGCAGGGCGCCGACCGCTTGCCAGGTACGTTTCTCGCCGCGCTCGACCAGACCCTCGTCCTCGAGGTCGCGCAGCATATCCTTGAGCCAAGCGCGCTGCGCGCCCTTCAGCCCGAACGCGCGGACCAGCTCACGCTTGTCGACGGGCGTCTCGCTGGTCTCGATGTAGTGGACCAGCTGCTCGCGCGAGGGCAGCTCGCCGGCCGGTTTTCCCTTGGCTTTCTCTTGCGCCAACGCTGGGGGCGTATCCTCGGATGTCTGGGGTGTGTCTTCGGCAGGTGCCGGGCTGAAAAGGTGTCGTGGCTTAAGCGGTGCCGGAGCCGCCGGCCTTGGCCGTGCCGGATTTCGTGGCGCCGGACTTTGCCGTTCCGGACTTGCCCGACTTGCCCGCCGTCGCCTTGCTCGAGGTCGATTTGGCCGTTGTCGCCTTGCTCGACGTCGACTTTGCCGCCGTCTTCTTGGCGCCGGCCTTGGCGGTCTTGGTCGAACCGGATGCGGACTTACCGGTGCCGGCCTTGCTTCCGGAGGTGCTCTTGGTCGTCGTGGACTTGGTCGCCTTGCCGCTCTTGCCCTTCTTCGCGGCCTGCTCGTCCAGCAGCGGCACGGCTTCCTCGAGCGTGATGCCTTCCGGCTCCGTGCCCTTGGGCAGGGAGGCGTACAAGCGGCCGTGCTTGACGTACGGCCCGTAGCGGCCCTGGCCGGCGGTGACCGCACCGCCGTCGCGTGGATGCTCACCCAGCTGGACCTGGTTGGACTGGCGCTTCTTCTTGGGCGATTCGTCGATCAGCGTGACCGCGCGGTTCTGGCCGATCGTCAGCACGTCGTCGTCCGGGCTGAGCGAGACATACGTGCTGCCGTGCTTGACGTACGGGCCGTACTTGCCGATGCCGGCCAGGATCGGCTCGCCGTCGGCCGGGTGCTTGCACACCTCGCGCGGCAGTTGCAGCAGCTTGAGCGCGCGGTCCAGCGTCAGCTCGGACGGGTCGTAGTCCTTGGGCAGGGAGACGCGCTTGGGCTTCTTGCCCTTCTGCGCCTCGCCCAGCTGGATGTAGGGGCCGTAGGGACCCTTCTTGAGCGTAACCGACTCGCCGGTTTCCGGCTCGACGCCCAGCTCCTTCGGTCCGGTGTCGCCTTCCGGCGGCGCCTCACCTGGGGCGGGCGCGATCAGCGGGCGGGTGTACTTGCAGTCCGGATAGCTGCCGCAGCCGATGAAGCCGCCGGTGCGGCCGATTTTCAGCCCCAGCCGGCCGCCGCAGTTCGGGCACTTGCGCGGATCGTGGGTCTCGTCGTTGGGATCGGCCGGGAAGAAGTGCGGGCCCAGCTCCGCGTCCAGCGCGTCGATCACATCGGCCATCTTCAGGCCCTGGGTGCGGTCGACTTCGGTCTTGAACTGGTCCCAGAAGTCCCGCAGCACCTGCTTCCAGTCGGCCCGGCCGCCGGAGATGTCGTCCAGCTGCTGTTCCAGCTTCGCCGTAAAGTCGTACTCGACGTAGCGGTCGAAGAAGGACGACAGGAACGCCGTGACCAGCCGACCGCGGTCCTCGGGCACGAAGCGGCGCTTGTCCAGCTTGACGTACTGCCGGTCTTGCAGGACCTGCAGGATGGAAGCGTAGGTCGACGGCCGGCCGATGCCGAGTTCCTCCAGCTTGCGCACCAGGCTGGCCTCGGAGTAGCGCGGCGGCGGCTGGGTAAAGTGCTGCTCCTCCACGATCTTGTCGCGCTGGGTCGGCTCGCCTTCCTTGAGCGGCGGCAGGCGCTTGTCGTCCTCGGTCCCGGAGCGGTCCGAGCTCTCGTTCTCCTCGTCCCGGCTTTCGCGGTAGAGGCGGTAGAAGCCGTCGAATGTAACCGTGGACCCGTTGGCGCGCAGCTGGGCCAAGTCGTAGTCGACGCGGATCGTCGCCTGCACCTGGTCCAGGCGCGCGCTTTCCATCTGGCTCGCGACCGTGCGCTTCCAGATCAGCTCGTAGAGCTTGTAGGCCTCGTCGTTCAGATAGCTGCGCACGTCTTCGGGCGTGCGGAACAGGTCGGTCGGACGGACGGCCTCGTGCGCCTCCTGGGCGTTCTTGGCCTTGGTGGCGTACTGCCGCGGCTTCTCGGGCAGGTAATCGCTGCCGAAGCGCCGGTTCACCAGATCGCGGGTCTGGGTCAACGCTTCCTGCGAGATCTGCACCCCGTCGGTCCGCATGTAGGTGATCAGGCCGACCGCCTCGCCGTTCATCTCGACGCCTTCGTAGAGGCGCTGGGCGACCTGCATGGTGCGGCTGGCGCCGAAGCCGAGCTTGCGCGAGGCCTCCTGCTGCAGGGTCGAGGTGGTAAAGGGCGGCTGCGGGTTGCGCTTGGTCTGCTTGCGCTCGACGCCTCCGACCTTGAAGTCGCTGGCGGTCTCCAGCTTCTGCTTGGCGGCCTGCGCGCTCTGCTCGTTGGGCAGGCCGAACTTGTCCAGCCGCTGGCCGTCCAGGTGGGTCAGGCGGGCGGTGAACTGGCCGCCCTGCTGGGCGGTCAGATGCGCGTCGATCGTCCAGTACTCTTGCGGCCGGAAGGCCTCGATCTCGGCCTCGCGCTCGCAGATCAGGCGCAGCGCGACCGACTGCACGCGTCCGGCTGACTTGGAGCCGGGCAGCTTGCGCCACAGGATCGGCGACAGCGTGAAACCGACAAGGTAGTCGAGCGCGCGCCGGGCGAGATAAGCCTCGATCAGCTCCTGGTTCAGCTCGCGCGGCTGCTGGAAGGCTTCCTGAACGGCCGACTTGGTGATCGCGTTGAACGCCACCCGGCGGATCGCGAGGTTCTGGCCCAGCACGCGCCGGCGGCGCAACTCCTCCAGGATGTGCCAGGAGATCGCCTCGCCCTCGCGGTCGGGGTCGGTGGCGAGGTAGAGCGCGTCCGCGCCCTTCACCGCGCTGGCGATCTCCTTGATCCGCTTCTCCGCCTGGGCATCGACTTCCCAGTCCATCTCGAAGTCGGAGTCCGGTCGCACCGACCCGTCCTTCGACGGCAGGTCGCGCACGTGACCGTACGACGCCAGAACCTGGTAGTCGCGGCCTAGGTATTTGTTGATCGTCCGGGCTTTGGCCGGAGATTCGACGATGACGACGTTCATGTGTGTACCAGGCTGATCGGCCAGCCCGGTGACGCGGCCGGGACCGGCCTTAGGACGCGTCCGCGATGTCGTCCTGGCGCCGGGCGACACGGTTGCCCGGATGCCGCTCGCAGCGTCCGGCGAGCTCCAGTTCCAGGAGGACCAGCGTCACGATCGCTGGCGATAACTGGCATTGCCGGATCACTTCGTCAACCGCGACCGGGGTTGGGTCCAGCAACTCCGCGATTTCCCGGCGCGCCCGGGCGAGCTCCTGATCGCTTAGTTCCATGGGCGTCACCTCCGCCTCCGCGCGCATGTCGCCCTCCCAGCCGAGCGCGCCGAACAGATAGCCGCGCCCGGCCGCCTCGTGCGGATCGCTGCGCAACAGCGGGCGCAGACCGTCCAGCACGTCGCGGGCGGATTCGACCAGCACGGCGCCGTCGCGCAGCAGCCGGTTGCAGCCCTTGGCCCGCGGGTCCATCGGGCTGCCCGGGACGGCGAACACCTCGCGGCCCTGCTCGCCTGCGAGACGGGCGGTGATCAGGGAACCGCTCTTGAGCGCCGCCTCGACCACCACGACGCCGAGCGAGATCCCGGAGATCAGGCGGTTGCGCCGGGGGAAGTGCCGGGCCTGCGGCTCGGTGCCGACCGGCATCTCGGAAACGATGACGCCGCGGTCGACCAGCTCGCCGTACAGCTGTTCGTGCTCCGGCGGATAGATCACGTCGACGCCGCCCGCCATCGCGGCACAGGTACCGCCCGTCGCCGTCCCGTCGCCCAGCGCGCCCGTATGCGCCGCGCCGTCGATG
>CAYRCO010000028.1:16721-18470 GCA_964422775.1 uncultured Rhodovibrio sp. | reverse complement strand
AGCCTGGGCCGGTTGGAGCTGGACTGGCTGAACGCGCGCTATCACTTCAGTTTCGGGCAGTATCACGACCCCAACCGGATGGGTGTCGGCCCGCTGCGGGTCTGGAACGACGACGCGGTGCAGCCGCACACCGGCTTCGATCCGCACGGCCACCGCGACATGGAAATCATCACGTTCATCCGCGACGGCGCGATCACCCACGAGGACAACCTCGGCAACCAGGGCCGCACGCCTAAAGGCGACGTGCAGGTGATGACCGCGGGCAAGGGCGTGATCCACGCCGAATACAACCGGGAGCCGGAGGTCACCCGGCTGTTCCAGATCTGGATCCAGCCGGCCGAGCGCCGCCTGAAGCCGGCATGGGACCAGCGCGCCTTCCCGTCGGCCGAACGCGCCGGGCGCCTGGTGCCGCTCGCCTCCGGCCGGCCGGGCCACGACGAGGCGCTGAAGATCCATCAGGACGCCGCCGTGTTCGGCGCCAAGCTCACCGCCGGGCAGACGGTCCGCCACGCCCTGGGGCGCGACCGGCAGGCCTACCTCGTGCCCTCGACCGGTCAGCTCACCGTCAACGGGCTGACGCTGGACGCCCGTGACGGCGCGGTTATCTCCGCTGAGGAGGAGATTGAGATCGCCGCCAGCGCCGACAGCGAACTGCTGCTCGCCGACCTGCCTTGAGCCGAGACTTGCGTTAGAGACGATTTTCGAAAGGAGCCCGAGCCATGGGCAAGCTGATCGACGGCGTCTGGCACACCCAGTGGTACGACACCAAGAGCCACGGCGGCCGGTTCGTCCGCCCGGACACGCAGTTCCGCAACCGGGTCGGGCCCGAGGGCGCCTTCCCGGCGGAGGCCGGGCGCTACCACCTGTACGTCTCCTACGCCTGCCCGTGGGCGCACCGGGCGCTGATCGTGCGCGCGCTCAAGGGGTTGGAGGACGCCATCCCGGTCTCCGCGGTGCATTGGTACATGGCGGACAATGGCTGGGAGTTCACCGCCGACTGGCCGGACCACGAGAACGGCGCGGCCTACCTGCGCGACCTCTACGTCAAGGCCGACCCGACCTACACCGGCCGGGTCACGGTGCCCACGCTGTGGGACCGGAAGCAGGGCACGATCGCCAATAACGAGTCGGCCGATCTGGTGCGCATCCTGAACGCCGACTTCAACGACTTCGCCCGCAATCCCGGCCTCGACCTCTATCCGGACGATCTTGCGGGCGAGATCGAGCGGGTGAACGAGCAGGTCTACCACCACGTTAATAACGGCGTCTACAAGGCCGGCTTCGCCACCAGCCAGGACGCCTACGAGGAGGCGTTCGACGCCCTGTTCGACACGCTGGATTGGCTGGAAGGCCTGCTGGCCGAACGGCGCTACGTCGCCGGCGACCGGCTGACGGAGGCGGACATCCGCCTGTTCACCACCCTGGTGCGCTTCGATCCGGTCTACGTCGGCCACTTCAAGTGCAACAAGCACCGGATCGCCGACTACCCCAACCTGCTGGGCCTGACGCGGGAGATCTACCAGCTGCCGGGCGTGGCCGAGACCACCAACTTCGAGCATATCAAGAAGCACTACTACGTCAGCCACACGATGATTAACCCGACCCAGGTTGTGCCCAAGGGCCCGGTCCTGGACCTGACCGCCCCGCACGGCCGCGACGCGCTGGGCGGCCCCGGCGGCCTGCAGGCGATCGCCGGCGCGGCTTAACTATCGGGCCGCAAACTTAGTTCCCTCTCCTCCACGTGGGAGG
>CAYRCO010000028.1:0-16711 GCA_964422775.1 uncultured Rhodovibrio sp. | reverse complement strand
CCCCCCCCCCCCGGGGGGGGGGGGGGGGCTAGGGAGAGGAGGTCGCCCGCGGCCGATATCCCGGCACCCTCCTCCCCTAACCCCTCCTCCCAGCGGAGGAGGGGATTTAGTTTAGCCAACCTACCACCCCGGGCCGTCTTCCAGGAACGCGCGTTCCTCCGCCGTGCTCTCGCGCCCGAGGACGGCGTTGCGGTGGGGGAAGCGGCCGAAGCGGGCGATCACCTCGCGGTGCTTGCGGGCGTAGTCCAGCCACCCGGGCTCGCTGGTCAGCTGGCCGATCAAGGCGACCGAGCGGTCCTGGTCGTCCAGCTCCTCGCTGTGCTCCAGCGGTAGGTAGAGGAACAGACGCTGGGCTTCGTCCAGTTGCTGGTCGAACGCCATGTCGAGCGCATAGCGCGACACGGCGCGGGCCTGGGAATCGGTCTCGAACGCCTTCGGGCTGCCGCGGAAGACGTTGCGCGGCAGTTGGTCGAGCAGCAGCACCAGACCGAGGCAACCGCGCCCGTCCGCGCGCCAGCCGGTCAGGCCGCCGCCGGCCGCTTCCTCATAGAGGCCGAGGAAACGAGCGCGCAGCTGGGCATCGAAGTCGGGCGTGCTGTCGAACCAGTACGGCCGGCTCGCGGGATCGAACCAGAAGTCCAGCAGGGCTGAGAGGTTCGGGTCGTCGGGCCCGGGCTCGGTTGCGGGCGAATCGCTCTTATTCATGGGTGCGAGCTTGGCAAACGCCGGCTCACCCCGCCAGCGTGAAGCGCAGATGCTCCAGCCCGCGTCGGAAATAGTTCTGGATTTCCTGCACCGCCTGATCGCGCGGCGTGTCCGCGTCGGGCTCAAAGTCAGCCGACCAGTGGATCGTGCAGCTGCTGGCGTCGTCCGGATGCACGCACACTTCCGCCGTCAGTTCCGAGACCGGCAGCGGCCCTGCCTGAAAACTGTAGCGGTAGGTCATGCTGGCGTCGTCGTGGGATTCAAGCCGCTCGACCAGCTTTTCGCTGTCGCCCAGCTCCAGGCGGCGTTCCGGCCGGCTGTCGCTGCCGCCGGCGTCCGCGCCCAGCACCATCGGGTGCCAGCTGGCGATGTCGGCGAACCGGCCGATCGTGTCCCAGACGCGGCCGGCGGGGATGTAGAGTTTCGTGGCCTCGCTCACTTTGGCCATCGGTCCGCTTGCGCTCCTTCATATGTGTGACCGCGCGCGCCTTCATTAGGCGGCCGGCGTGTTCGATCCGCGTGTCAGCCGCGGGCCGCCCCTGGCCAGCGCCGGGCCGGCTCTGCTAGGCGCGCGGTAGAGTTCACGCGACCCCGGTTACGCAGATAGGCGGCAACTTGGGGCCGCGTCCACACCCGTGGGGACAACGCCCACAAAAAACCTCGGAGGTCCGCTCGCCATGACCATTGACTTCAACAGCATCCAGCCGCTGGTCGCGCTCGTCGCCGGCATCCTGATCCTGGTTAGCCCGCGGCTGCTGAACTACGTCGTCGCGGCCTACCTGATCTTCGTCGGCGTCACCGGGCTACTGCCGCAATTCGGGTAAGCGACAGCGGCAAGGCGGAACTGGCTACGCCGAGCGGTCCTGCACGCGCTTGGCCGCATCCTGCAGGTCGACCAGCGCCTCGTCGAAAAACACGTCCAGCCGTCTCTGCATTTCCGGCGACAGCTTCAGCACCTTGGAGCGGGCGTCGCGCGGGTTGTCTTCCTCCACGATCAGACCGCGCGAGATCGCCGCGTCGACATACTTGCCGGCGGTGTGGGCGCTGCGGATCCCGTGCATCGCCGCCAACGCGTCGGTCTTGCGCATCGGCTGGCCGGCGCGCCACAGGGTGGTCAGCAGATCCCAATAGGCGGCCGAGTACATGTCGGGATCGCCGCGGAACAGCCGTAGCCACCGCTGACCGACCTGTTCGATCATGTCCAGATAGACGCGGCGCTGTTCGGCGGTGTAGCTCATCGGACCCGAGGTGTGTCGCGGATATTTTGGAATTTTTACATACAGATTTGCGTGTACGGGTCCAGTTGATCCCCGTCAAGCCAGATCGCCCATTCGGGCATGCAGCGACGCCACGTGGCAGCCCTCCGGCAGGCCGCGTGGCCGGTCTCTGACGCCCGTGACATATCTGTGCGCAGACTTGCATGTAACACTGCATCCACATAGCTTGTGTCCTAGACGCAGCGCACCGGCGGCAAACCGACCCCGGCTGGCGCTCGCGACAATTCGCGCCGACAAGGACGGTTCGCCATGCGCAAGTTCATCACGGCCATCACGCTTGCCCTGTTCGCCCTGGGCAGCCTGGGCACGCTCGCCCCGACCGCGTTCGCCGAGCCGCCGTCCTGGGCGCCGGCGCACGGCTGGCGGGCCAAACACGGGCACGAGCACGGCCATCGCCACAAGTCCAAGCGAAAGTACGAGGTCGAGCGCGAGTACGAGGACGATTACGACGATCGCTACGACGACCGGCGCCGCGCGCCGATCTACGGCGACGGCGGCGGCTTCCTGCGCTGCAACCGGGAACTCGCCGGCCAGGTCGTCGGCGGCGCGGTCGGCGCGGCCGTCGGCTCGCAGTTCGGCAAGGGTGACGGGCAGTTGGTCGCGACCGGTGCCGGCGCCTTGATCGGCGTGCTGCTGGGCGGTGAAATCGGCCGCAGTCTGGATGCCCAGGACCGTGCGTGCGTCGGACGGACACTGGAAACCGTGCCGACCGGCCAGACGGTCGCCTGGCGGAACCCCGATACCGGCGCGGATTACCGGACCACGCCACGGCGCACCTACCAGACCGACAGCGGCCGCTACTGCCGCGAGTACACCACCAGTGCCACCGTCGGTGGCCGGCAGCAGCAGGTCTACGGCACCGCCTGCCGGCAGCCGGACGGCAGCTGGGAGATCGTCAACAGGCAGGTGCGCTGAGCGACGCCGCCTGCACCAAACGCGCGCCACAAGACGGGGTTCGCCATCGCCGTTTGGTCCCTGCTCCCCTCGGGAGGTTCCGGTATTGCCGCCGGACCTCCCTTTTTTTGCGTCGGCTTGGCCGGTGATCGGTGCGTGGCGGCCACCGTCGCCCCATCGTAAGCTGGTGGGCCGCCGTGTTAACGACGGTGACGGTTTTCGCAACCTTGTGATCGCCCAACCGCTTTTCGAGAGGACCCCACATGATCTCGCTTCCCCGTCGGATCGTGCGCATCACGGCCGCGCCGTTGATCGCGGTGTTGACGCTCACCGGCTGCGCCGAGGGCGGGCTCGATCTGGGCGACAGTCCGGGCAAACTGGTGTCCGACCAGGAAGTCACCAAGATGAGCCTGCAGACCTGGCAGCGCATCAAGCAGGATGAATCGCCGTCCCAGGACCGGGCGATGCAACGGCGTGTCGAGGGAATCGCCCAGCGGATCACCCAAGCGGCCGGCGTGGCCGGCGGCGAGCCCTGGGAGGTCGTGGTCTTCCAGGGCGACCAGGTGAACGCATTCGCCCTGCCCGGCCGGCGGATCGGCGTTTACGAAGGCTTGGTCGATCTCGCCGCCAGCGACGCGGAGATCGCCGGCGTGGTTGCCCACGAGGTCGGCCACGTGCTGGAGGAGCACTCCCAGGAGCGCCTCGGCGCGGCCAAGCTCTCGCAGGTCGGTGTGCAGACGCTGAACGCCGCCCTCCAGGCCGGCAACGTCGGCTACGCCAACCAGATCGCGGGCCTGCTGGGCGCCGGCGCGAAGTACGGCGTGATCCTGCCTTACGGCCGCACGCAGGAGCTGGAGGCCGACCGCTTCGGGTTGATGACGATGGCCAAGGCCGGCTACGACCCGCGCGCGGCGATCGACTTCTGGACCAAGATGGGCCAGCAAAGCGGGGGCAAGGCCCCGCCGGAGTTCGCCTCCACCCACCCCTCCAACGAACGCCGCCTGAACCAGCTGCGCGAGATGCTGCCGGAAGCGATGAAGATCTACCGCCGCAACGAGGGCGGCACGTAGGGCCCCCGTTCGCACACAGCGTAGGGTGGGTTCGCGCAGCAACCCACCGGGCGCCGCTCGCCGCCAACGCGGCCTATCGGCGGAGTGCCCGGATGGTGGCGCGCCCGGATGGTGGATTGCCGCGAAGCGCGGCGAATCCACCCTACGGTCCAGCCGAAGAAGGCGGCCCCAGGCGCGGATCGTCCGGCCCGGCGTCGTCCAGGCGGAGCAGGTGCGCGGGACAGCGCCGGCAGTCGCTGGCGCCGAACCGGGGCACCGGCACGCTGGCCCCCGCCGCCTGCACGGCTTCCCGCCAGGCGCACTCATCGCCGCCGGGCCAAGCGAGGGCACGCGCCCGCGCCCCGGCCGCGACGGTCAGCTGGTCGACATGCCAGCGCGGCCGCTTGTCCGCGCGCAGATGCCGGGCGACCCGCGCCCGAAGGCCGCCCGGCCCGTTCGCGCTGCCGAGATAGAGGTAGATCCCCGGCTCCAGCAACGTCCCCGGCATCGGCCGTACGAGCGCAATCGGTCGGGCGACCGGCAGCCACAACAGATAGGCGCCCGGCACCGCCGGCAGGTCGGTTCCAAGCGCGCTCGGGTGCAGCTGCGGCTTTGTCACGCCCGCGTTCTCCCGTTGCAGCGCGGCGACACGCCCGCGCACACCCCTTCGCGTGCCTGCACAGCCGGCCTGGGTTTGCTATAAGGCGGGTGACGCGCGCCCACCACCCGTGCTCCCATCGCGTGCGCGCCTCCGATACCACGCCGCCAACCCCAAAGGCCGTACCCGACCATGAGCCAGTCCTACGACGCCGACCGTTCGTTCAAGTGGACCTTCTTCCTGGAAGTTGCCGGCTGGGTGCTGCGGCTGCTGCCGATCGTCGCGGTGGCGCTGTTCCTGTGGTACTACCTGCCGGGCTACGATGTCGTCCGGATCATCGAAACCGACGTCAAGCGCATGGACGTCAAGTCCAGCGAGCAGGCCCAGCAGGGCGACGTCATCAATCGGGACGTGCGCTTCATCAACGCCGTCTGGCCGGACGGCGACCCCCGGGTCTACCGCAACGAGGAGACCGGCTGGGGCTTCCCCTGGTACATGAAATTCGACAGCCAGAACCTGCAGGCCCAGGCGCAGGACCTGCGCTCGAGCGAGGCCGAACCGCGCTGGGTGCTGGTGACGCATTACGGCTGGCGAATCCCGATGTTATCGATGTTCCCCAACGCGATCGAGGTCGAAGAGGTCGAAGGTCCGGCGGCGGAGCCGCTGGTGCCCTGGTTCAACGTCGTCTTCGTGGCCGGCTTGCTGGTCGTCGTGCTGATCGTCTGGCGGCTGTGGCGCTGGTTCGTCGAGCGGCACTGGCTACCGGTGATGCGCCGGCTGGAGATCGAACGGCGGGTCGACGACACCGCCGGGCTGCCGTCGAAGACCTGGGCTTGGCTGCGCGAGGAGATCTCCTCGGCGATCGAGGACATGCGCGCGAAGAAGCGCTGAGCGTCGTCGCCCTCCGATCAGCGGACGGCGGCTTTACAAGAGCGCCCCTAAAGCGGTTAGCTGGCCGGCACGGACGGGCTTGAGGAGACGCGAACCATGAGCGACCAAGCGACGCTGATGTGTGCCAGCTGCGACGTGCCGGTGAAGAGCCGGGTCGACGTGCCGGGCGACGACGACGCGGTGTTCTGCCCGGAATGCGGGGTCGAGGACACGCTCGCCGCCGCGGCCGCGGAGGCTAACGACTACGTCCGCGAGCAGGAGTCGCAGGCGGTGATGGCGGACCTGCGCCGGGTCGTGAACGGCAGCGGCGACACGTCGGAGGACGGCGAGCTGCAGGAAAGGCCGCGCGTCGCCAAGACTTTCCGCTTCAAGGCAGAGTACGCCGCCAGCGGCACCGGCTGCGGCTGCGGCTCCGGCGGCTGCGGCAGCTGAGAGGCGCCCGCTCCTGACGCGACCGCGTCATTCCGCCTGGTCCGGCGGGACGACGAAGCTCGCCATCACCTTCTTCGTGTCCGCCTTGTCGAAGTCGATGGTGAGCCGCTCGCCCTCGGCCCGGCGGACGGTGCCGTAGCCGAACTTGCGGTGGAACACGCGGTCGCCCTGGCCGAACTTGCCCGGTACCGATTCGACCGCCTCCGCCGTGCCCTCGATGAACTTGGTTGGCGCCTCGCCCTCCTGCCGGCGCTGGTAGGCGCGCGCCATGCCGGGGGTCCAGCGGCTGGGCTGCTCGGCGAAGCCGCCACCGCCAAAGCCGCCGGAACCGAAGCCGCCCGCGCCGAAGCCGGTGCCGGTGCCGTAGAGGCCGGGATCGCTCTCCATCTTGACGTGCTCCTTCGGCAGCTCGTCGACGAAGCGCGACGGGATCGCGGCGTTCCAGCTGCCGAACATCCGCCGGTTGGCGGCGAACGAAACGATCGCCCGGCGCCTGGCCCGGGTCAGGCCGACGTAGGCGAGCCGGCGCTCCTCCTCCAGGCCCTTCACGCCATGCTCGTCCATCGCGCGCTGGTTGGGGAACAGCCCCTCCTCCCAGCCGGCCAGGAAGACGGTGTCGAACTCCAGGCCCTTGGCGGCATGCAGGGTCATCACCGTGACCTTCTCGGCCGCGTCGTCGGCGAACGTCTCCATCACCAGGCTGACGTGTTCCAAAAACCCGCCCAGGGTGTCGAACTCGCCCATGGCGGAGATCAGTTCCTTCAGGTTGTCCAAACGGCCCGGCGCCTCCGCCGACTTGTCGCGCTGCCACATCTCGGTGTAGCCGCTTTCGTCCAGCACCGTCTGGGCCAGGGTGACGTGGTCGCTCTCCTGCGCGAGCTGCCGCCAGCGGGCGAAGTTCTCCAGCAGCGTGCCGAGCGCGCGCCTGGCCTGCGGGCGCAGCTCCTCGGTCTGCACCGCGTCGAAGCCCGCGCGCATCAGCGAGGTGCCTCCAGCGCGCGCGGCCTGGTAGAGCGTCTGCAGCGCCTTGTCGCCCAGCCCGCGCTTGGGCGTGTTCAGGATCCGCTCGAACGCCAGGTCGTCGTCCGGCGACTGGATCAGCCGCAGGTAGGCGAGCGCGTCGCGGATCTCGAGGCGCTCGAAGAAGCGCGCGCCGCCGACGATCCGGTAGGGCAGCCCGATGGTGAAGAAGCGGTCCTCGAAGCCGCGGGTCATCGCGCCGGTGCGCACCAGTACCGCGATCTCGGACAAGGGATGGCCGTCGGCCTGCAGCGCCTCGACCTCCTCGCCGACGAAGCGGGCCTCGGCGTCGCCGTCCCACAGGCCGCGCACGCGCACCGGCTCGCCCTGGTCGATCTCGGTCCAGAGCGTCTTGCCGAGGCGGCCTTCGTTGTGGCTGATCAACCCGCCGGCCGCCCCCAGGATGTGCCCGGTGGAGCGGTAGTTCTTCTCCAGCCGAACGACGTTCGCGCCGGGGAAATCCTGCTCGAACCGCAGGATGTTGCCGACCTCGGCGCCGCGCCAGCCGTAGATCGAATTGTGCGTCACCAGGCCGTCGGCGACGAAGTTATGGGTCGCTGCCACGTTGAGGTCGTAGACGTCGGTCACGTCGTCCACCGTCTCGACCCCGATCACCTCGTCGTAATTGCCCTCGACGGTCGGGATGACCATACCCGGGCGAACGTGCCGCGCCGGGGTCAACGGCAGACCGTCGCCAAGGATGTTGGCCTTTTGCACCACCGCGACGTCGGGAAAGGCCTGTTGGATCCCGGTCTTGGTCTCCTCGACCCGGCCCATGTCGCGGAACACCGTCTCAAACCGCCAGTTGCCGGCACGCCCGCGATAGCTGCGCACGCTGAGGCCGAGGCGCTCGAGCCGATCGCGGCCGTCGGCGTCGTTGCCGTTCATGGAAATCCGATGCATCGGCGTCTGGCCACGACGGTCCGCGCACAACGTCACCACGAGGTTGCGGCGATTGGAGTCGCGGCTGCGCGGGCGGTGATGCGGGCGTTCCGGGTCCAGACCGGTATCCGCCATCAGGCGTTCGGCGTTTGCGTGGGTGTCGATGCGCGCGAAGAGACGATCGATCGCGGCCTGATCATGCACCAGCCCCTTGGTCGATCCGCCCTTGCGCGCGACGAAGGGCAGCTGCGGTATGCCGTAGGTGAGCGCGAGTTCGACCTCCCGGGCACGCGCCGCGTTCTCGCTGTCGAAACTCTCGACCAGCCAGGCCGCGTCGGCGTGCTCCTGCAGCGCGCGCTGCTTGTAGCCAACCACGGCCGACTTCTGCCCCTGCGTGTAGACCTGACTGGTCCCCAGCCGGTAACCCACGCCGTCCTTATGCATCAGGTAGACGAAGAAGCGCTGTGGGCTTCGGGTCAGCAGAAAGTCGGCGAAGTGCTGGTGCTCCGGCGTGCTGGTCAGGGTCCGGCCAAGCTTGGTCGTAATCCTGACCAGCGGCTTGTTGCACCGCCGATGGAAGACATCGGTGACCTCGGCGGCGCGAAAGTCGCCGCTTCCGTAGCTGGAGAGCACCCGATCGCCGACCGCGATCTGCTCAATCGGCCGCGTCCGACCGTCGGCCAGCGTGATCGGCGTGCCCGCCACCAGGCACTGGTCGTCGTCGCCGACGCAGCAAATGTTCTTGTGGCCCTGCGCGAGGAGCCTTAGCCACAAATATTGCGCGACATTGGTGTCCTGGTACTCGTCGACCAGGATGTACTTGAACTGCCGTTGGTACTTCTCCAGAACGTCGCCCGCCTCGCGGAACAGCGTCAGGCAGTGCAGCAGCAGGTCGCCGAAGTCGCACGCGTTCAGGGTCAAGAGGCGCTGCTGGTACTGCCGGTACAACTCGATCGCCCGGCCGCCGGCGAGGTCGCCAGCGTCGTCGGCGGACACCTGCTCCGGGGTCAGGCCGCGGTCCTTCCAGCGCTGCACGGCGTTCAGCACGGTGCGCGCCGGCCACTTCTTCTCGTCGACCGATTCGGCATGCAGCAGCTGCTTCATCAGCCGCAGCTGGTCGTCGGTGTCGATGATCGTGAAGTTCGGGTTCAGCCCGATCCGCTCGGCGTTCTGGCGCAGCATCCGCGCGGCCAGCGCGTGGAAGGTGCCGAGCCACCAGCCTTCCACCGTGCGGCCGGTCATGGCGCCGACGCGCGCCTTCATTTCGCGCGCGGCCTTGTTGGTGAAGGTCACCGCAAGGATCTGGCCGTGCATCGCCAGACCGGCGCGCAGGATGTAGGCCAGGCGCGTGGTCAGCACCCGGGTCTTGCCGGTGCCGGCGCCGGCCAGCACCAGCACGGGACCGTCGACGGTGCGCACCGCCTCGCTCTGGGTCGTGTTGAGATCGGAGGTCAGGGCGTCGGCCTCCGGCGCGCCGCCAGCGGGCACGCGGGAGGACGGAGAGGACTCGGATTGCGTCATGCTCCGAGTTATAGCGCAGGCGCGCGATACCCTCAGCCCCCGATTTCGGGTTCGATCCGGTGCGGCCCTTTCACCCCGGCCGCACGCCCGTTTTAATGGCGGCAACCTGCCCCGCGGGAGAGGTGATGAGCAGCCCGAGCACCAACCGCATGCGCCGGACCTGGACGACCCTGTCGTCCCGGCGCCGGCTGCTGGTGACCCTGAAGCGCTTCGGCAAGAACGATCAGGTGATCCTGTCGGTGATGGCGCTCTTGCTGGGGACTGGGGCCGGCGCGCTCGCGATCCTGTTCCGCCTAGCGATCGACGGCGTGCAGATTTTGGCGCTCGGCTTCCCGGACGAGCAGCTGATCACGCTGCTGGCCGAGGAGCCCTGGTGGCGCATGCTGCTCGCCCCCGCGCTGGGCGGGCTCGCGATCGGGCTGTTCGTGCACTATTACATGCCCGGCCGCCGACCGCAGGGCGTGGCCCAGGTGATCCAGGCGAGCGCGCTGCGCGGCGGCCGGATGAACCTGCTGATCGGGATCAAGGCGGCCTGCGTGTCGGCGGCCTCGATCGGGGTCGGCGCCTCGGTCGGACGGGAGGGGCCGGTCGTCCACCTGGGCGCCACGGTGGGCAGCGCGCTCGCCACCGCCCTCCACCTCGGTCGGTCGCTGACCCGTACGCTGCTCGGCTGCGGGGTCGCGGCGGCGGTCGCCGCCTCGTTCAACGCACCGATCGCGGGGGTGTTCTTCGCCCTCGAGGTCGTGGTCGGCCACTACGCCCTGTCGGCCTTCGCGCCGGTGGTGATCGCGAGCGTTACGGGGACGATCGTCAGCCGGATGTACTACGGCGACTATCCGGCGTTCATCCTGCCCGAGACCTACACCATCGAATCCTTCTGGGAGTTCCCGGCGTTCGCGCTTCTGGGCGTGGTCTGCGCCGCCGCCGCGATCGTGTTCATCTCCTTCGTCGGTGCCGCGGAAGGCGCGTTCGACCGCGCCCGGGTGCCCCGCTGGGCCCGGCCGGCGATCGCCGGGCTGCTGGTGGGCGCGCTGGCGGCGATCGGCTTCCCGCACCTGCTCGGCGTCGGCTACGAGGCGACCGACCTGGCCCTGTCGGAAGTCTACCCGCTGGACATGCTGATCGCGCTGGGCGCGCTCAAGATCGCGGCGACCGCCGTGTGCCTGGCCGCCGGGTTCGGCGGCGGGGTGTTCTCCCCAGCGCTGTTCATCGGCGCGATGACCGGCGGGGCGTTCGGCCTGATCGCCACCGAGGCGTTCCCGGACCTCTCCAGCGGCCACGGCGCCTACACGCTGGTCGGCATGGGCGCGGTCGCGGGCAGCGTCTTGGGCGCGCCGATCTCCACGATCCTGATGATCTTCGAGCTGACCGGGGACTACGCGCTCACGATCGCGGTCATGGTCTCCACCGTGATCGCCAGCGTGATCACCCAGCAGCTGCACGGGCGCTCGTTCTTCATCTGGCAGTTGGAGCGTCAGGGTATCTCGCTCTCCGGCGGGCAGGAGGCGCGACTGTTGCGCGCGATCCGCGTGCGCCAGCTGGTCGACCGCACGTATGCCACGGTCAGCCCGAACACCCCGATATCGGAGGTGCGCGCGCTCCTGGTCAAGGCGCCCTGGGGGGAGCTGTTCGTGACCGAGCCGATGCCCGAACCGGAGAGCACCGGGGCCGCGGCGGCGCGACAGCCCGAAGCGGTTGGCCGCGGGCAATACGATTCACCGGACGACGACCCCGAGCCGGCCCAGGCTGAACCGGCGGCCGAGCACCTGCTGGGCACGATCACCTTCCACGACCTGTCGGAAGCCGCCTTCGACACCAGCCGGGACAACCGCCTGACCGCCGCCGACATGATGCGCCCGGCGCCAACCGTGCTGGAGCTGGACGACGACCTGGAACGCGCGGTCAAGGTGTTCGGCGCTTCGGGCGAGGTGCACCTGCCGGTGGTCGACGACCGCATGTCGTTCCGACTGATGGGTGTGGCGCACGAACACGAACTGATGGCCACGTACCACCGCGCGCTGACGCAGGCCCGGCGGGAGGAGCGCGGGGAGAGCTGACAGCTGGTCAGGGCCGTCCCGGACACCCTCACGGCGCCAACCCATCGCCATCCCGCACCGGCCGCGCCGGTGCGCGTATCAGCGATGCGCGATCATGGGGTTACGCGGTCGGCGCCAGTTCGTATACTCCGCTACGAAAATTGTATACGAGAGCCGCCGGGCCCGCGCGTCATCCGCGGCGTCCGGTCAACCTTCCGCGATCCGGGGAGCGAACGCGCCTTCATGTCCGTGCAGTTCATCGAGGTCGGCCCGACCGACCGCATCGCCTACGTCCACACGCCGCCGTCCGCCGAGAGCGGCGTCACCTTCGTCGGCTTCAACGCGCTCACCGGCGACATGGCCGGGTTCGAGAACACCCTGGGCGAAGCCCTGCGCCAAGCCGGCCACGGCACGCTGTGGTGGGACTACCGCGGCCAGGGGCAAAGCCCGTTGGGCGACGACACGCCGGTCGGCGAGGCGCAGATCTCAGGCGACGCCAAGCGCCTGATCGATGAGGTTGCCCCGCAGCGCCCGGTCCTGCTCGGCCTGTCGGTGGGCGGGCTCTATGCCGCGCGCGCCTGGCTCGCCGGCGCCGAGGCGACCGGGCTGGTGTTCCTCAACACCCTCAGGCGCGACGGGCCGCGGCTGAAGTGGATCAACGGCGCGCTAACACGCCTGGCGGCGACCGGCGGCCTCGGCCTGATCAAGGACGCCTACCTGCCACTTCTGACCAACGAGAGCTGGCAGGCGGAGAACGCGGGCAACTTCCTGCAGCCGGGCGGCTACACCCCGCTCGACCGCTCGGTCGGGATCTTCCGGCTGATCGAAAGCGGCGAGCAGGTCGACTGGGACCTGCCCTACGAGGACCTGAACCTGCCGGTGTTGAACGTGACCGGCTTGCAGGACCGGATCTTCTACGACGAGGCCGACGTCACCCGCCTGCTCGCCCGTCTGCCCGACGTGCGCCCTGTGGCGCTTGCGGACGCCGGCCACCTGATCCCGATCGAACGGCCGCAGGCGCTGAGCGCCGAACTGCTCACCTTCGCCCAGGAGCTCAGCGCATGACCGCCGCCTCCGAAACCCGGCCGCAGGGCCTCTGGCACCGTCATCCCTGGATCGCTTACCTCGCCGTCTTCATGGGCGTGGCCGGCCACGCCTCGAGCGAGTTCGTCGCCAAGGTGATCTCCAACGAAACCGCGATCGCCGGACCGGAGGTCTCGGTCTGGCGCTTCGTCTTGGGCGGATTCGGACTGGTCGTGCTGGCGCTGCTGACACCCGGGCAGCGCGACCTCACCAAGCCGATCAAGGAAAACGGGCACCGCATCCTGCCGCTGGCCCTGCTCGGCGTCACCGGCGCCTACCTGCTGTTCCACTGGTCGCTGGACTACGCCACCGTCGCCCAGGTCGCGACCATGGTGACCACCGCGCCGATCTTCGTCGGCGTGCTCAACCTGCTGATCAACAAGCAGGCGCTGTCGGGCGCGAAGATCGTGAGCGGCCTGGGCGCGCTCGCCGGCGTGGCGCTGCTGGTAACCGACGGTGTGCTCGCCCGCCTGGCGGGCGATGCCGCCAGCCTCCTGGGCGTGCTGTTGGCGATGGGCTGCGCGCTCCTGCTGTCGGTTTACCTGATCCTGATCAAGCCCTACATCGCGCAGTACGGCGCCATGCGGATCTCCGCGGTGACCATGTTCCCGGGCGGGCTCGGCCTGTGGCTGCTGGTCGGAGTGGCCTGGGGCGACTGGGTCAACGTCTTCTCGCTGTTCCACCTCTCACAGCTGGCGGTGGTCGCGATCCTGGTGCTGGCGCTCTACAACACCACGCTCACGCAGTTCCTGTGGGTCGGCGGCCTGGCGGCCGTGCCCGACATCACGCGCGGGATGTACCTGTTTTTCCTGAAGCCCGCAGTCGCCGCCCTGCTGGCGCTGATCTTCCTGGGCACCGTGCCCACGACTTGGCAGGTGCTGGCGATCGTGGTGATCACCGCCTGCGTCTTCCTGGAGGCGATCTGGGACAAGATCAGCCCGGCCGCGCGGAGAGGATAAGGCTTTGCCCTACCCCGTCTTCGCGTCGGTGCGGTCGACCCGGGACCAGAAGCGGCTCTTGCGCGGGTGTTCGGTGCGCAGCCGGGTGATGAACTGCTCGTGCGTCTCGAACGCCTCGTACGTGGCGATCTCGGCGTCCAGGGCTTCCAGCTCGCGGATGTTCTGGGCGGCGTCTGGGTAGCGGCTGGCGCGTGCCAGCGTCAGCGCGTCCTCGATCAACGCCCGCCGTAGCGCGACCGAGACCAGCGGATAGCTCGGCTCGACGTAGGCGGCGGCCGGGACCAGCAACTCCCTTTGCGCGCGGGCGCCGTCGCCGGTCTGCACGCGCACCAAGCGCGCGGCGTGCTGGAACGCCAGCCAGGAGACCAGAAAGGCAAGCGCGTCGCTCCGGCTCGGCTCGTGCTTTTCCAGGAAGGCCCGGGCCGCGCGCTCGCTCTCCGCGTCGTCCGCGACGTCGGCCAGGCGCTTGATGTAGGCCTTCAGGTGCGCGGCACTCGGCGTCGCCGGGAAGGTCGACAGGCGCAGTTCCTGCGCTTCCGCCCAGGCACCCTTGGCCTCCAGGGCGTCGATCCGGGCGCTGATCCAGTCGTATTCGCCGAAATAGTGATTGTCCGCGGTCGGCGGTGCGCCATCGAGCAGCGCCAGCGCCTCCTCGGCGCGCTCGGCGTCCGCCAGCCGGCGCGCAAGGTAGGCGGCGACCCGCGCGCTCTGCATCTCCGTGGCCGTGTAGGTCGACATCAGGCCGTCGACGTCCTCGCGGCACTCGTAGACTTCGCGCAGGCGGGCGTTGACCACCGAGACGTTGGGCAGGCCGTGCGGCGTACTCGCCTGCGTACCCGCCAGGATCGCCTCGCGCTTGGACAACAGCTCGCGGCCCAGCATGGCGAGCCCGGTATCGCCCAGCGCATCGGAGAGGGTGGTGATCAGCCCGTCGTACAGCCCGTACGGGTCGTCCAGGATCAGCTGCACGATCGTGCGCGCCAGTTGGCTGGAGCGGATGCGCGCCGCCTCCGCGATCGGCCCCAGGTCGCAGCAGGCCTTGTAGAAGACGTGCGCGACGCGCCCCTCGGCGTCGTCGACGTTCGCCATCACCTCGGCGTGCATGTCGATGAATCGCAGCAGCAGGTCGAACGCCGCGTCCGGGGCCTGCGCGGCGAGCGTGTCGACGATCGCCTCGCGTTCGGCCTCCAGTTCGTTGACCAGGCGCTGCGGCTTGTGCCGGATTTCGTGCCGGCTGCCCGGCTGCAGCACCAACTCCAGCCGACCGCGGATGTCGTGCGCCAGCGCCTCGACGCCGCGCTGCGCGGCCAACTCGGTCTGCAGGCGCCGGCGCAGCTGGCGGTTCCGGGTCGACTGTTCGGCCAGGATGCGCGCCAGCCGGTTGGCGTCCAGCTTGGTCAGGTTGGCTTCGGTGACGGCCGTCTCGGGGATCAGGTGGCCGCCTCGGGCGGGTTGGTCCGGCCGGCTCATCACACGCCTCCCGCCCGGCGGGCGGGCGCGTCGCATACGGCCGACCGGCCGCCTTGCTCCAGGCCCTGCCTGTGCCGGGTCGACCCGCCTGCGCGCCGGCGGCGATTCCGGCCCTGGTGTGCCTCGGAGACGGACGCCATTCAGGCTCCCAACCGCATTCGACGTGAAATCATCGAGGCGCCGCTGGCCGGACTTTCACGCGGTCGGCGGCTTTCCGTCAATGTTTTCGGCGAAGGGCATATTACCCGCGACAACCGGTCCCGTCACGGGGGACCGGTTGGCCGCGATCGGGGCGCCGCCGCCAGCCACGCGTACAGGCGTACAACCCCAGCGCACGGCTTACGTCGGTCGGCATCGGTGCCTGTCAGGCGGACGTCCGGTGTGGAAGCCGGCGCTCACAGACAGCGCCCGACGGAGCCTTCGGAGCAGACGTAGTTGCCGTCCGTCCAGGTCGCGCCCGACAGATCGGCGTTGGTGAAACTGGTGCCGCGCAACTGCGCGTCGGTCAGGTCGGCCCCTCGCAGGTTGGCGCCGTAGAACTCGACGTCGCGCAGGTCGGCCCCGACGAACGACGCGTCCGACGCTTCGGCCCGCGAGAAGTCCGACTGGTACAGGCTGGCGTTGTCCAACTTGGCGCCACTCAGGTCGGTGGAGATGAATTTGGTGTTGTAGGCCTTGGCCCCGGTCAGGTTGGCCCCGGACAGGTCGGCACGCAGGAAGGTCGCCCCGCGCAGGCGTGCGTTGGTCAGGTTGGCGCCCGACAGATCGCCCCGGTCGAAGCTGCAGTCGCTGTAGTCCACCCCTGGGATGGGCGGATCGGTGCAGTCGGCCAGCGCCGGGCCCGCCCAGGCGAGCGCGGCCCAGCCGATGGCCCCGGCGAGCAGCTGGCGGCGCAGGCGGGCATGGGGGGAGAGGGCTGCGGTGGCGTCGGGAAGGCGGCGGTGGGACATGCGGACTAGCGGGTCTTTAATGTTTGGACGGCCCCTTGTCGGGGACGCCGCGGACGGCGCGGCCCGCCTCTTCGGGCCAGCCGGCGGCCGTATCGTGTTGGCGCTTGAGCCGGTCGAGGCGGCCGGCGATGTCTGCCGGCATTTCCGCGACCCGGCGGACGTTGAGATCGACGTAGAGGTCGAGCACTTCCTGGGTCGCGGCGAGGTCTCCCGTGGCATCGTCGTACATCCGCTGGAACAGATGCACGCGCTTGGCGTCGAACGCCAGCAACTGGGTCTCGACCCGCGCCAGCGCGCCCTCGACCAGTTCGCGGGCGTATGTGATATGGGCTTCGGCGGCGAAGATGGAACCGCCGGTGGCCGTCCGGTGGTCGGGCGTCAGGCCGGCGATCTCCAGGAAGGCGTCGACCGCGTGATCGAAGATCAGCGTGTAGTACGCGACGTTGAGGTGGCCGTTGTAGTCGATCCACGCCGCCTGGACGCGTTCCCGGTGCAGGTGCAGGCCCTCGGTCGGCGGGTCGCTGGAATCGTTCATGGCGGGGCGGCGGATCCCTCAAACATGCCTCGCGCCTGGACGCGGGGCGCGCGCCGGCAGCACCTGAAGGATCAGCACTGGCACGCTTTGGCGCCCCGATCAAGCCAGCGCAAGTGTCAGGCTAACTTCACGTCACGCTTAGTTGACCCACAGGGTCGGGCATCGTTAGGCTTTCTACCTGCAATCGGGCCGTCGCCGGACTTGCCGGCTCGACGACGGCCGGGCGGGCCGCGACTCGGTGGTGCGAACTGGCGCCCCCGTCGGTCGGAATGTCCCGTCACCCTGACCGCCTGATCCCGGGAGTCTGAAGCGCATGAGCGCCGCGCCGGACAACGCCACGCCAACCACCGATGCCCCAAACGCCGCCGAAGCGGAAAGCCCGGACATTGGCGCCCCAGACGCTGGCGCC
>CAYRCO010000027.1:0-18645 GCA_964422775.1 uncultured Rhodovibrio sp. | reverse complement strand
CAGCTGAATCTTGCCCTCTCTTCATGAGGTTAGGGCGACATTCAGCCCGAAGGCCGGTTCGGCCTTCGAGCATGTCGCTCTAACCGCTGTTGCGCCAGAGCCCTGCGAAGACGCGCCGGCGCGGCACCGACCGCGCCGGCTTTCATGCCCGTTACCGGGGGCCGGTGTGAACCGTGTCGCGGCGCACGCTCAGATCCTGGATCCGGCGATCCTCGGCGGGCGGGGTCTCGGCCGCGGCGAACGGCGTTGCGTCGGCGTAGCGGGTTTGCAGGTGTTCCGCGAGCGCGTCCTGCTCGCTGCCGTCCGGGGCGAAGGTCGCGGCGCCTGCGCGCGGGGTTCGTTGATTGCCGTGCTCGTCTGATAGGATTACGGCTGTGGGAGATGGGAGGCGCTCCATGTTCGAGCAGTGGTTCAAGTTCTGGCGCGATTGGATGTCCTGGTGGCTGCCGGGCGGCGACACGCCGGCGGACAAGCGGTCGGACGAGTCGGCACAGCAACAGCCGCCGGCGAAGGATGCGGGTAGCGGGAAATCCGCCGATGCCGCAACGCAGCCGGCCACCGATGCGCCAGTCGGTTCTGCCGCCGCGCCGTCCTCGACGTCGTCGACGTCGCAGGGCGGAAGTGACGACCTGACGGCGATCAAGGGTATCGGTCCCGCGATCGCGCGTAAGCTCGAGGCGGCCGGGGTACGCAGCTTCGCCGATCTGGCAGCGGCCGATCCGAACGATCTCGCCGATAAGATCGCCAGCCGCCCGGTCACGGCGGAGCGGGTCCGGACATGGATCTCGGAAGCGCGAACGCGGACGTAAGGACGCGCCCGCGCGAAGCTGCCCCGCAGCTGTCTCCAGTCGGCGCGGCGTTGGTCGATGCGGCGCGGCGGGCGCGCCCGGCGGCCGGACGCGCATTCGGCGCCCGATCGCTCAATTGCCGACCGCCGCCGCGCCCTCGAGTAACGGGCGCGGGGCCGCGTCGCGCCAACTCAGCAGGTCGTAGGTTAGCTCGAGCAGGCTGCCGACGTCGCCCAGCGAGACGCCGCTGAGGTCGGCGTGTACCAGGCCGTCGGTCAGGTAGAGGCGCGTCCGCGCCGCGGGCAACCGGTCCCGCAGCCGCTGGCTCTCGGTAAACGGGATGATCGGGTCGCGCCGGCCGTGGAGCAGCCGAATTTGCCCGGGCAGGCGGCCGAGATCCCGTCGGCTTAGGTCCAGGGCCGCCAGATCCTTCCGGATCGCCGTGGGCAGGGCGTCGATCAGGGCGGGGACTCTATCGGGATCCCGTGCGGTGGCGAGCGCGTAGACCGCGCGCCCGTCCGCGCTCAGCCCAGCAGCGAGCCGATCGACCGACGCCTGCGGATCGGCGCGCTTGCGCTCGGCGATCCGGCGCAGCAGCCGGCGGTCGCGGGCCTCGGGCAGGCGGTCGGTGTTGCCGGCGATGAACAGCCAGATCCCGCGCGGGTTCGGCCGGCCGAACCGCCAGGGCGCCTGCGGGCCCATCCGGTAGGCGCCGGTGGTGACGTAGGTAAGCGCGCTTTGCATGTCGTAGTACGGTCCGACCAGCAGCATCAGCCCGATCCGCGCGTCCAATTCCGGGCGCAGGGCGGCCAACACGGCCGGTCCGGCGGCGTAGGAAATGGCGATCACGCCGACCGGGCCGCCCCCCGCGCGGTTGGAGAGGTGGGTCACCGCGTCCGCGATCGGATCGGCGTGCGCGGCCGCCAGGCGCAGCCGGCGCAGGCCGGGCAGGTCGGGCACCAGCACGGCGACCCGGGCCGCCGCCAACTCGCGGGCGAAGGCGACAAGTCGCATATCCCGCCGGCCGTCCGGCGTCGCCCCCGGCACCAGCACGACCCCCGCGGCCGGTGGCGTTGCGGCCGGTCGGTAGAGATCCGCCGTGCGCGTCCGCCCCGACACCCGATAGCCGATTTCCACCGGGCCAAGCCGCTCGGCCTTGGCGTGCGCGCCGGTCGCGATGTCCTGCAGCACGGTGAGGCTCTCCAGCGCGCGCCCGGGCGCGCAGCCGACGAGCAAAAGGCAGAGCAGGAGCAGCGCGGGCGAGCGGAGCGGCATGGCCATCAAGGTGCGCGGGTTGCGCGCGGGCGTCCAGTCGCATGCGCGCCGTCGTGTTCGTGCGCCGCGTTCGGAAATCCGGACACGGTCGGCGCCGGATGTTCGGCGTTCCGAACGTCCCGTACCGGCAGGCCACCCCGACAATTAAGCAAAATCAATGTCGTAACCCTTTGGCACGGCGCTTGCGGATAAGCGCGGCAGCAACACACCGCGTCTTGCCGGAGGTGCCATGTCGCCGCTCGTCGTCCTTGGATTGTCCGCGCTTGGAACAGCGCTCGCCTGGCCGCTTTTGAACGCGGGCGGACGCGCCGCCGGCTGGCTGGCGGCGCTCCTTCCGCTCGCGCTGTTCGTCGGCCTCGCCCGGCATCTGCCGGATGTCGCAGCCGGCGGGGCGGTCGTGCAGGGCATCTCCTGGGTGCCCGCGCTCGGCATCGATCTGGTGCTGCGGCTGGACGGGTTCAGCCTGCTGTTCGCGCTGCTGATCACCGGCATCGGGGCCTTGGTCACGGTCTACGCAGGCGCCTACTTCGCCGACGCGAAGCCGGCCGATCGGAGCCGTTTCCTGGCGCTCATCCTGCTGTTCATGACGGCGATGCTGGGCACGGTGATGGCCGACAATCTGGTCGTCATGTTCGTGTTCTGGGAACTGACCAGCCTGGTCTCCTTCTTCCTGATCGGCTTCAAGCCGGAGGCACGCGCCGCGCGCGACGCCGCGCTGCAGTCGCTGCTGGTGACGGCGGGCGGCGGTCTCGCGCTGCTCGCGGGCATCATCCTGATCGGCATCGCAGCCGGCACCTTCAGCTTCTCGGGCGTCCTGGCGAACGGCCCCGCGGTGATCGACAGCCCGCTGTTTCCGGCGATCGTAGCCTGCGTGCTGGTGGGCGCGTTCACCAAGTCGGCGCAGTGGCCGTTCCACTTCTGGCTGCCCAACGCCATGCAAGCGCCCACCCCGGCGAGCGCCTACCTGCACTCCGCCACCATGGTGAAGCTCGGCGTCTACCTGCTCGCGCGCTTCGACCAGGCGTTCGGCGCGCAGCCGCTGTTCTACGTGCCGCTGCTTGCGATCGGCGGGGTGACCATGCTGGTGGCCGCCGTGCAGGCGCTGCGCAGCGAGGGCTTCAAGGCCGTGCTCGCGTACTCGACCGTGGCGTCGCTCGGCACGCTGGTGATGCTGATCGGCCTGCAGGGGCCGACGGCGGCGCTGGCGGTGGTGGGCTTCCTGCTCGCCCACGCGCTCTACAAGGCGGCGCTGTTCTTCTGCGCCGGCACTGTAATCCATGCGACCGGCGTGGTGCGCCTGCGCGCCCTGGGCGGGCTGGCCCGCCGCCTGCCGGTCACCGCGACCGCGACGGTCCTGGCCAGCCTGTCGATGGCGGGGCTGCCGTTCTTCGCCGGCTACGCGGCGAAGGAGTTATTGGTCGTGGCCACGCTGGCGGGCGACACGCTGCCCTGGGTGATCGGAGTGGGTCTGGTCACCAATATCGTACTGGTCGCGGTCGCCGGGGTGGTCACCTTGCGCCCGTTCTTCAAGCGCGCGCCCGACGGCGACCTGCCGCTGCAGCACGGGGAGACGCTCGGCCTCGGCCTGCCGCCGGTGGTCCTGGCCCTGACCGGTATCCTGGTCGGCGTCATGCCCGGGCTGTTCGCCGCCGGCGCCCTGGTCCCGGCCGCGGGCGTGCTGGCCGGAGAGGCGGTGAGCGTCGACCTCGCGGTGCTGCCGGGGCTGACCGCGAAGCTAGGGCTCACCATCGCGATGCTGGCGATCGGGCTGGCGATGGCCTGGTACTGGGGCCCGATCCACCGGCGGATGAAGACCCATCCGTTGGCACGCATGGGCTCCGCCAACCGGATCTACGACCGCGGGCTGGCCGGACTGATGGCGGGGGCGGGCGCCGCCACGCGGCTGATGCAGACGCGCAGCCTGCGCACCTACGCCACACTGATGGTGGCGGTCACCGCCGGCGCCCTGGTGATCGCCCTGCGCGACCTCGATCTCGCCATGCTTTGGGCGGGCGGCAGTGAGTTGCCAGTCCGGCCTTACCTGCTGATCGTGCTCGCCCTGATGGTCGCCGGCGCCGGCGTCGCGGCGTTCAGCCGCTCGCTGCTGGCGACGATCATCGGGGTCGGCATGGTCGGCTACGCGATCGCGCTCGTGTTCCTGAAGAACGGCGCGCCGGACCTCGCGTTCACCCAGTTCTCGGTGGAGACGCTGTTCCTGGTGATCCTGCTGGCGCTGCTGCTGCGCTTGCCGATCGGCGGCCGGCTGTACCGCGCGCCGGCACAGCGCCCCGGCGACCTCGTGCTCGCCGGCGTGATCGGCGCGACCATCACGCTCGCGACAATCGCGGTCACGGCTGTGCCGTTCGACCCGCGGCTGTCGAGTTACTTCGGCGAGACGGCGTACACCGAGGCGTTCGGCCGCAACGTCGTCAACGTCATCCTGGTCGATTTCCGCGCGCTCGACACGCTGGGCGAGATCGCCGTGGTCGGATTCGCCGCGATCGCGGTCTGGGCCCTGCTGCGCGGCCGGCGCGCGCCGGGCGGCGCGACCTCACCGACTGCGCAGAAGGAGGCCTAGCAGTCCCATGAACTCCGTCATCCTGCACGCCATGGCGCGGCTGTTCTTCGTCGCCATGCTGGTGTTCTCGCTGTTCGTCCTGCTGCGCGGCCATAACGAGCCCGGCGGCGGCTTCATCGGCGGCCTGGCGGCCTCCGCCGCGTTCGCGGTCGCGACCATGGCGTTCGGGGTCGAGACCGGCCGGCGCTGGCTGTACATGCACCCGATTGCGCTTTTGGGCACCGGTCTGATTCTGGCGATCGTGTCCGGTCTGCCGCCGCTCCTGGCCGGGCAGTCGGCCTTCCTGACGCACCTCTGGACCAGCCTGGCGGGCGTCAAGCTCGGCACCACGATCGTGTTCGACCTCGGGGTCTACCTCGTGGTGCTCGGCAGCGTGCTCGCCATTCTGTTCCGTCTCTACGACACCCAGGCCGCGGAGGCCCAGTGATGCTGTTCGCCTATGCCCTCGCCACCGGCGCGGTGGCCGCTGCCGGCATCTACATGATGCTGGAGCGTAACGTCTTCCGGGTCGTACTCGGCCTGGCGCTGCTCGCCACCGCCGCCAACCTGGTGATCTTCCTGGCCGGCCGCCTCGGCCCGGTCGACCCCGCGATCATCCAGCAGGGCAACGCCGTGCTCGCCGAAACCGCGGCCAATCCGCTGCCGCAGGCGCTGGTGCTGACCGCGATCGTGATCGGCTTCGCCTTGATCGCGCTCGCCGCGGTGCTGGCCTACCGGACCTACGGCGCGCTCGGCACCCTGGACGGCGACGAGATGACGGCGGCGGAAGCCGATGGCAGTCCGTTCGGCCCCGGCCTCGCGGACGGGGAGGGCCGGGTATGACCGATCTGCTGGCGATCCTCCCGCTGCTGTTGCCGGTTCTGCTCGCCGCGGCGACCGCGGCGGCCTGGACCCGGCCGGACGTGCAGAAGGGGATCACGCTCGCCGGGACGGCGGCCCTGCTCGTGGTGTCGATCTGGCTGGTCTGGACGGTGAGTGGGTCCGGTCCGGTCGCGACCCAGCCGGGTGCCTGGCCGGCGCCGTTCGGCATCACCGTCTTCGCCGACCGCCTGTCGGCGGCGATGGTGCTGGTCGCGGCGATCCTGGCCCTGGCGACCGTGGTGTTCGCCCGCGCCGGCCTGCCCGCGACGGCCGTCGCCGGCGGTTTCCATCCGCTGTTCCACGGGCTGATGCTGGGGGTGAACGGCGCCTTCCTGACCGGCGACCTGTTCAACCTGTACGTCTGGTTCGAGGTCATGCTGGTCTGCGCGGTCGGTCTGTTGATGCTGCGCCGGACCCGTGCGGAGCTGGACGGGGCGTTCAAGTACATCGCGCTCAACCTGTTCGGAACCATCCTGTTCCTGATCGCGGTCGGGCTGCTCTACGGCGTGACCGGCACGCTCAACATGGCCGACCTGGCCCGCGTCCTGCCGCAGACGGAGAGCTCGCCCGCGCTGCTCGCCGCGACGCTATTGTTCCTGATCGCCTTCGGCATCAAGGCCGGGGCGTTTCCGCTGTTCTTCTGGCTGCCGCTCAGCTACCACACCGCGCTGATCGCGGTGTCGGCGATCTTCGCGGGTCTGCTGACCAAGGTCGGCGTCTACGCGGCGATCCGGGTGTTCACCCTGCTGTTCGAGGTGGAGGGCGGTGCGCTCGCCGACGTGGTCGCCTGGGCCGCGGCGGCGACGATGATCGCGGGCGTGGTCGGCGCGGTCGCGCAGTGGGACATCCGCCGGATCCTGGCGTTCCACATCGTCTCGCAGATCGGCTACATGATGATGGGCTTGGCGATCGCCACGCCGGTCGCGATCGCGGCGGCGGTGTTCTACGTTGTCCACCACATCATCGTGAAGGCCAACCTGTTCTTCCTGGCCGCGGCGATCGAGCGGGCAGGCGGCTCCTACGACCTGCGCGAGAGCGGCGGGTTGATGAAGAGCCATCCCGGCCTGGCCGTCCTGTTCCTGATCCCGGCGCTGTCGCTGGCCGGCCTGCCGCCCTTCTCCGGCTTCTGGGCCAAGTTCCTGGTGATCGACGCGTCGTTCAAGGGCGGGGAGATGTGGCTGGGCGCGGTCGCGCTCGTGGTCGGCCTGCTGACCCTGCTGTCGATGGCGAAGATCTGGCTCGGCGCGTTCTGGAAGCCCGCGCCCGAGCACCGGACGCCCGCGCGTGTTCCGGCCGCGATGCTGGCGCCGATCGCCGGGCTGGGCGCGCTTACGGTCGCGATCGGACTGCTGGCCCAGCCGCTGGTGACCTACAGCCAGCAGGCCGCGGCCGAGCTGACCGACCGGGATCGCTACGTGCGCTTGGTGCTTGGCCCGGCCGCCGCGGGGCCGACCCAGCTGGCCGACGAGGCGGCTGCGCCCGAGCCGGCTGCGCCCGAGCCGGCGGCCTCCGCCGCAACCGAAGTCCCGCCCGTTGAAACCGGCGCCGCCGTGCCGGCGCCCCGCCCGCAGGAGAGCCGCTGATGCCGCTGTTCCGTTCCCTACGCAATGCCTGGCTGTGGACGCTGCTGGGCGGCCGCTTCCTGGTCGAGTTGGTCCGGTCGTCGCTGTCGGTCGCCTGGGCGGTGGTCAACCCGAACGCCCAGCTGCGACCCGCGATCGTGGCGGTCCCGCTGGAGCTGATCACCGATTCCCGGATCGCCGCGCTTGCGAACATGGTGACCCTGACGCCCGGCACGACCTCGCTGCATGTCAGCGACGACCGCAAGACGCTCTACGTCCACGTGCTCGACTGCGACGACGAGGCCGCGGTGGTGGCCGCGATCAAGTCGACGTTCGAAACCCGTTTGAAGGCCACGGAGGCCGCGCAACCATGATCGAGACCCTGCTTCCCCACCTGGATGCGGTTAAGTTCGTGCTGCTGTTGTTGATGATGGCCGGCCTGGTGCTGACCGGCGTTCGCCTGATCGTCGGCCCCGGTGTGGCCGACCGGTTCGTCGCGCTCGACATGCTGACCGTGCTGGCGGTCGCGCTCTGCGCGATGACCGCGGCGGTGACCGGCCGGCGCGAGTTCCTGGACGTCGGTCTCGGGCTCGCGGTCACCGGGTTCGTCGCTACCGTGGCGCTGGCCGTGTTCCTCGAGCGCAAGGAGGCGAAGTCGTGAGCGCGCCCATTTTCGATCTGCTGGGGGTCGCCGGCAAGCTGGTCGGCGTGGCCTTCCTGCTGGTGGCCGCTGTGGGCGTGCTGCGCCTGCGCGACCCGTTCATGCGCATGCACGCGGCGACCAAGGCGGGCACGCTTGGCGCCGGTCTGGTGGTCATCTTCACCGCAATCTACATGGGCGATCCCGGCGCCAAGTTGACCGCTTTGGGCATCGTGGTGTTCCTGCTCGCGACCTTGCCGGTGGCCGCGCACCTGCTGGGCCGGGCGGCCTACGTCTCCGGCGCCGCCTTCGAAGGGGCGGGCGTGCGCGACGCCCTGGAAGGCGTGCTGGCCCGCCAGCAGCTGCCGCTCGAGCGGCGGATCCGGCCGGCAGGCGGAGCCCTGTCTCCCGAACCCGACCCCGCCGTCCTGTTCGAGCCGGCCGCGCGCGAGGTCGACGCGGCGGTCGAGTTGCCCCCGATGGCGCCGCTCTCCGGCGTCACCGTGCCGGTGATGGCGACCCTGCCGCAGGTGGCCTACCGACGGGTCGCGGCGCTGGCGGTCGACGCGGGGGTTCCGGTGACGGCGCTCGCCACGCTCGACCGACAGCTGGTCGATCTGGCCGATCGGCCGGCCGCCGAGCGGGTGCTGGCCGACATGCGCACGGCGCTCGACCGGCTGATCGCGGATCGCGTGACCGACCAGCGCTACGCCGTGCGGTACGACGAGACCGACCCGATGGACCTCGCCCAGAGCCAGGTTCCGGACGACGGCCTGCTGGTGCTGCCGCAGCGCGGCTGGTTCCATCACGAGGTCGAGCTGCCGGTCGCGTGTTACCAGCGGTCCAGCGACCGGCTGCTGGGGTTCGCGGTGCAGGCCCGCGCACGCAAGCTGTTCCTGCCGGAGCGGCCGGTCGAGGTGACGCGCGTGCTGGTCCTGGACGACGGCAGCATCCGCGCGGCGGCGCAACTGCGCTGGGCGCTGGCCCACCGCGTCTGGCCGGAGGCTGAGATCCTGGTCGGCGCTCAGGACGGACGGGGTCTCTCGGCGGACCGGCAGTCCTATCTCGCCGCCGTTGCCGACGCCGCGGGCGGTGATATCCGGTTCGCCCGGATGGGCGGGGTGCACGAGCTCGCGCACCTTTGCCAGGCGGTCTGCCTGCCGCGCTTGCGGCCACCCTACCGGACCGACTGGTACGGCCAATTCTGGCTCGACCGGATCGCACCTTCCTGGCGCGGCGAACTGCTCGTGCCATAGTCCGGATCCGAGCTATATCGTGTAGGCTGCACGGGATATTCGTGCCGACCGGTTCCTGCGGACGCCGCCCTTCGATGACATCTGAGCCAGACAGCGCCGCCGCGAACCGGATCACCGCGCGGGCCGTGCCGCGTAACCGCCCAGCCGCCGGTCGGCCCGGCCGCCTCGCGGCCCGGCTGCGCGGCTGGCCTCTGGCCGCCAAGCTGCCGGCCTTTGTGGCGCTGCTGACCTTCGTGGTCGCGCTCGTGACGACCCAGGTCGCCCTGTCGCTCGCCGAACGGCGGGAAGACCGGGTGTACGCCCAGGCCGCCGGCATCGTGGTGGACGGCGTGCGCGGCGCGGTGAAGCCTTACCTCGGCGACGGCGTCGCGGCGGTCGAGCTGGCGCTGGCCCGCAAGTTGACCTATCAGGAAGGTGTGCGGGTGGCCGCGTTGCAGGCGATCTGGCAGGACCAGGAGGGCAACCGCTATACCGCGCGCGCGGTCGATCCGCGCATACCTGAGGCGCTGGCCGGCTTCGCGGCGCGTCAGTTCACCACGGACGCACCGGCGCGCGGCAGCTGGCAGATCGACGGCGACCGCGGCCTGGCGGTGCAGCCGGCCGCGGGTCCGGGCAGTGCCGGCGTGCGCGCGGTGATCGACCTGGCCCCGGTGAACGCGCAGCGCCAGGCCGACCGGTGGCTGTTCATCGGGATCGACATCGCCCTGGCGGCGATCGGGGCGCTGATCGCGTTCGTCTACGTCCGCGCGGTGCTGGCGCCGGTGCATGCCCTGACCAGCCGTCTGGCCGCCGATAGGTCGGGCGCGCCGGAGGCGCCCGCGCCACCCGGTCCGCTGCAGCCGGCGACGACGGAGATCGGCAAACTGCAGCGCGTGCTAGTCGATCGCGTCCAGTTGGAGCGCGAGCGCAGCGCGGCCCTGCAGGAGCTGGCCCAGCGCGAACGGACCGAGAGCCTGGCGGCAATCGCCGCGAGCCTGGCGCACGAGGTTCGCAACCCGCTGGCGGGCCTGCTCAACGGCGTGTCCACGCTGCGCCGTTACGGCGACGACCCGCAAGTTCGGGCGCAGACGCTGGACCTGATCGACCGGGGTCTGCGGTCGATCGAACGGGTCGCCACGGCGGCGCTGTCGACCTACCGCCCGCCCGACCCCGGCCGCGGCTTCACCGATCAGGACCTGGACGACCTGGTCACGCTGGTGGCGCCGCAGGCGCGTCAGCGCGGCGTCGGCCTGAGGCGGGACGGCGCGCTCGACCGGACTGTGGCGGCGGACGCCAACGCCGTGCGGCAGGTTCTGCTGAACCTGCTGCTCAACGCGGTGCGGGCGAGCCCGAGCGGGGCCCAGGTCCGCTTGAGCGTGCGCGACCTCGGCGAGGCCGTGTCGTTTGACGTGGTAGACGCGGGCGACGGGCTGCCCGAGGCGATCCGGGCCTTTCTGCACGGCGAGGGCGAGGAAGACGGCGGTATGCCGAACGGGCAGGGCCTGGGTCTGCGGACCGTCCGCCGTCTGGTCGACGAGATCGGCGGCCGTTTGAGCGCGGCCAGCCGGCCCGGCGGCGGCACCACCGTGACCGTCACCGTCGTCGACGCCGGCAGCTTCGACCAGACGGATCGGCAGGCATGGGAGGCCGGCGTGTGATGCGGACGCTGCGCGGAACCGTCGCGGTGATCGAGGACGACGAGGTCCTGGGCGCCTCGCTCGAGCAGCGGCTGGCGCTGGAGGGCTACCGGGTCGCCTGGTACGGCAGCGGCGCGGCGGCGCTCAGCGGCATCCGGCGCAGTGCGCCGGATGCGGTGCTGTGCGACCTGCGCCTGGGGGACATGGACGGCGAACAGGTGATGCGCCAGGCGTTCGGCGCCGTCGGGGTGGTGCCCGTGATTTTCATGACCGCCTACGGCTCGTTCGAACAGGCGGTCCGGCTGGTGCGCCAGGGCGCGCGCGATTATGTCATCAAGCCGTTCGACCTGGACGACCTGCTGGACAAATTGGCGACCGCGATCGTACCGCATGACGCCGCGCAGCGGACCGAGGATCCGTTCACTCTGTTCGGGGTCGCCCCCGCGATGGCCCGGGTCCGGCGGCTGCTGGAGCGCGCGGCCGAGGTCACGACGCCGGTCCTGCTCACCGGCGAGACGGGCACCGGCAAGGAGGTCGCCGCGCGCTTTTTGGCGAGCCGCGGGCGGGGCGCCGGCAAGCCGTTCGTCGCCCTGAACTGCGCGGGCTTCACCCCGGAGCTGGCGGACAGCCAGCTGTTCGGCCACGAGAAGGGCGCTTTCACCGGCGCCACCACCCGCCATGCGGGCGTGTTCGAGCAGGCGGACGCGGGCACGCTGTTCCTGGACGAGGTGGCGGAACTGCCGCTCGACGTGCAGGCGAAGTTGCTGCGCGTGGTCCAGGACGGCGAGGTCCGGCCGGTCGGCGCCAAGGCCGCGTTCAAGACGCAGGCCCGGTTGGTCTGCGCCACCAACCAGGATTTGGCGGCGGCGGTGACGGCTGGCCGCTTCCGGCAGGACCTGTATTACCGCCTGGGCGTGATCGGCTGCGAACTGCCGCCGCTGCGCGAGCGCCGCGAGGAGATCGCCGGCCTGCTCGACTTTCTGGGAAGCGCGATCGCACGCGACCTGGGCGTGGGCCGGTTCCGGATCGATCCGGGCGCGCTCGAGGCGGCCGAACGCTTCGGCTGGCCCGGCAACGTGCGCGAACTGCGCAACCGCCTGGAACGGGCGATCGCGCTGTCGGACGATGGCGTCATCCGTGCCTTCGACTTGTTCCCCGACCAGCTGCCGCCGTCGGCCGGAGCGGATGCGCCGCCCGCTTCGCTAGCCCAGGCGCGGGACGCCGCCGAACGGGCGCATATCGAGCGCGTGCTTGCGGCCTGCGACATGCGCCACCAGGACGCCGCGCGCCAGCTCGGCATTTCCCGCACCACCTTGTGGGAGAAGATCAAGCGCTACGGCATCGACCGGGTCGACGACGGCCACGCCTGAGCGCTAAGGCCGGTCCGCCGCCGCGCCGGGTCGCCCAGCCGCAGGTTGCGAAATCCGCGCCGTGGCCGGCGTGATCCGGGCTGGCTGCCGGCGCGCGGTCGCGCTCGGGCTGCCAGCCCGGATCGTGCTGAGCGTGGTGCCGGCCGTCCTGGTGCAACCCCGCGTGGGGCGGCGGCCGGGTCCTGAAATCTGACCTGGCAGCGCTATCAAGGTCGTTTTTGCGGGGCCGATCCGCGCCCACGCCCGAAGCTTGCGTTTGACGCAGGGGCGGCAATCGCTGGAGCATTGGTCGGACGGGACCCGGGCGGCGGTTTCGTGACGCGCTCGCACGCGCGACCGTCCGATCGCGCCCGAAATGACGCAGCGGAGCGGGAGGCGCGCGGGATGGGCGAGACGCACCACCACCGGCACAAGAGCGACGACACGCTCGCCTTTATGATGCGCGCCTTCGCCGACGTGCTGGACCAGCTGGGCGAGCGCGACGTTGCCGCGGCCCTGCCGTGGCGCCAACTGTGGGCGCCAGGCGGGCAGGCCGGTGCGCGCCGGGAGCTTGGCGTCGGTGACCTGCACGCCTATTCGATCGCGTTGCAGCTGCTGGCCGAGGCCGAGGAGAACGCCACCGCGCAAAGCCGGCGCGCGGAAGAAACCGCCCGGCGGATGGCCGAGGATCCGGGCTCCTGGGACCAGCACTTCGCCCGTCTAAAGGCCGCCGGCTACGACGGCCCGGCCATCGCCAACGCGCTCGCCGAGCAGCGGGTCGAGCCGGTTCTGACCGCCCATCCGACGGAGGCCAAGCGCCGGACGGTGCTGGCGCATTACCGCGGCCTCTACCGCGTGTTGGTCGAACTCGAGAACACCATGTGGACCGACGCCGAGCGCCAGGCGATCGAGGAGGAGGCGCGCGCGGTGATCGAGCGGCTGTGGCGCACCGGCGAGGTCTACCTGGACAAGCCGACGGTCGCCGACGAGCGGGCCAACATCCTGCACTACCTGACCGAGGTGTTTCCCCACGTCCTGCCCTGGGTCGAGCGCCGCCTGTCCGCGGCCTGGGCGCGCGCCGGCTTCGATCCGGAGCTGCGCCGGGACCGCCACGGCAAGCCCCGGCTCGGCTTCGGCAATTGGGTCGGCGGCGACCGGGACGGCCATCCCCTGGTCGACGCCGGGACCACGTGCGAGACGCTGGAGCTGTTCCGAAGCCAGGCGGTCGGGCTGCAGCGGGAGGCGCTGCAGACGCTGGCGGCCAACCTCAGTCTGTCGACCCGCCGCCAGACCCCGCCGCAAGCGCTTTTGGACTGGATCGAGGCGCGGCGCCAGGCGCTTGGCGCGGCCGGCGAGGCCGCGGTCGCCCGCAACCCGCAGGAGCCCTTCCGCCAGGCGGTCAACCTGATCGCGGCCGCGCTGCCGCCCGCGGCCGACGCCCCGACGGCGGCGGGCTATGCCAGCAGCGCGCCCTACATCGAGGACCTGACCCGGCTGCGCGGCTGGCTGATCGAAACCGGGGCCCGTCGGCTGGCGGAGGCCGACCTCGACCCGGTCCTAGACCGCGCGGAGTGCTTCGGCTTCCAGCTTGCCGCGGTCGACATCCGGCAGAACAGCACCTTCCACGACCGTGCGCTGGGCCAGCTATTGGTCGCCGGCGGCGAGCCCGAAGGCGAGGCGTTTACCCAATGGCCGCAGGAGCGCCGGGCCGAGCTGGTCCGGCGCGAGCTCGCCCGGCCGCGCCCGTTCGCGCCGGCCGGCGCCGCGCTCGGCCCGGAAGCGCGCTCGGTGGTCGAGCTTTACCGCGTGCTGGCCGACCATGTCGCAGTCCACGGCACCGAGGGCCTGGGCGCCTTGATCGTCAGCATGACGCGCAGCGCGAGCGACCTGTTCGCCGTATTCCTGTTCGCCCGGGAAACCGGCCTGTTGTGCCGCGACAAGGACGGGCCTTGGCTGCCCCTGCCTGTCGTGCCTTTGTTGGAGACGATCGACGACCTGGAGCACTGCGGCGAGGTGATCGAGACCTTCCTCGAGGCCGACATCGTGCGCCGGTCGCTTGCCCGCCAGGCGGCGGCGGCCGGCGAAGACACGCCGGTGCTTCAAGTCATGATCGGCTACAGCGACAGCGGCAAGGACGGCGGCTTCGTCGCCAGCTTCTGGACCTTGTACCGGGCGCAGGCGCGGCTGATCGAGATCGGCCGGCGGCACGGCGTGCGGATCCGCTTCTTCCACGGCCGCGGCGGGGCGATCGGCCGGGGCGCAGGGCCGACGCATCGTTTTCTGCGGGCTTTGCCGCCGGGGTCAATCGGCGGCGACCTGCGGATGACCGAGCAGGGCGAGACGATCTCGCAGAAATACGCCAACCGCGTGACCGCGGCCCACCACTTCGAGTTGCTGCTCGCTGGCGCCCTGGGGGCAACGCTGGAACAGCGCAGCGACCCGCCGCGCTTGCTGGGCGCGATGGACTTGATCAGCCAGGAGAGCTTCCGTGCCTGGCGGGCGCTCGTGGAGGCGGACGGCTTCCTCGACTTCTTCGCCGAAGCGACCCCGATCGACGTGATCGAGCAGAGCCGGCACGGCTCCCGTCCCTCGCGGCGCAGCGGCCGGCGGACCCTGAGCGACCTGCGGGCGATCCCGTGGGTGTTCTCCTGGAACCAGGCGCGCTTCCTGCTGCCCGGCTGGTTCGGCCTGGGCACCGCGCTGGAACGCCTGAAAGCCGACGACCCCGAGCTGTTCGCCGAGTTTGTCGAGGCGAAGGCGGAAGCCACCCGCTGGCCGCCCATCCACTTCCTGATCTCCAACGCCGCCACCGCCTGGGGCCGCGCCTCACCGGATCGGATGCGGGATTACGCCGGGCTGGTCCAGGACCGGGAGATCGCCGGGAAGTTCCTCAGCGCCGTGTTGGACGAGCACGCGCGCACCGGGCAGATGCTGGCGGAGGTCTACGGCGCCCCCGTGCCGGAGGCGCGCCCGGGCATTCAGCGCCGGCTCGAGCTGCGCGACCAGGCGCTGGGGCCGCTGCACACCCGCCAGATCGCGCTGATCCGCGAATGGCGGGCGCGACGCGGGCGCGCGGACGCGGACGACTCGGATGCGCTGTTATCGGAACTGTTTCTGACCGTGAACGCGATCGCTTCCGGCCTGGGCGCGACCGGGTGAAGGTGCCCAGGAAGGTACCGGGGGCGCTTACGGGAAATCCCGGTTCGGGGCGATCGAGCGGACGATGGTGAGGCCGGCGCCGAGCGCGCCCAGCGTGAACACCACCTGGATCCCGGCGGTCGTGGAGGCGACCAGTGCGGCCTCCGTCTCCGCCGGAGCCTGGGAGCCCAACTCCAGCAGCCCGATGATGAACTGCGCGGCTGCCCCGCCCGGCACCATCGGGATGCAGCCGGCGACGGCGAGCGTCTGCCCGGCGTGCGGCACCCGCAGCGGGCGCGCGCCCAAGACCTCGACCCCGAGTGCGAGCGTCGCGGCGGCGATGAACGAAGCGGCCTCCAGCGGCAACCCCGCCTCCAGCCCGAGCGTGCGCACCGCCAGCGCCAGCCCGCCGGCAGCTGCCGCCCAGGGCAGCGTGCGCGCGCCGAAATTGAACAAGACGCCGAAGCAGGTCGCGGCCAGCGCGCCGAAGGCGGTCTGGTGCACCAAGAGGGCGGGCGGCGACAGGCTGTCGTCCAGGCCGGGCCCGACGATCATCCGGGCGGCGCCCATGCCAACCGTGATGAAGATCAGAAGCATCGCCACGGTGACGAAACGGGCGCTGCCCATCGTCGGGTAGCCTTCCATGATGTCGGTCTGGGCGTTCATCGACGGCACGCCCGGCACCAGCAGCAACACCGACGCGGTCATCGCGATGCCGAGCGTCTGGCTGCCGGCCGCGGCCGCGCCGAGGCCGGCCAAGGCGGAGGCGACCAGCGCGACCACCGCCGTCAGCACGAAGGTGTTGGTGTGGCGCGCGGCGAGCGCCATGCGCACGCCCTGCGCGACCGCGCTGCCCGCGAAGATCGGGGCGAACGAGATCCAGTCGGTGCCGAGCAGCCGGCCGAACGCCGCACAGGCCAAACCTGCGGCGAGCGCCTTCATGATCCACGGGTGGTGCGGCACGCGCTGCGGCAGGGCGCGCACCCGGTCGGACAGATCGTGCGGGGTCAGACCGCCGTCCGCGGCTTCGGTGCACAGGCTGCGGACCTGATGGTTGAGCCGCATGTCCACCCGGTGATGGCCGACGCCGATCATCCGCGTGATCGTGTTCTGGCCGTGGGTCACGGTGATCTCGACCGAGGCGTAGCCGATCCGCGTGTGCGTGGTTTCCGCCCCCAGGCCGCGCGCCACCTTGCGCATCCCGGTCGCGACGACGGCCGACTTGGCGCCGGTTTCCATCAGCACCCGCCCGCACTCGAGCGCCGCGAGGGCGATCTGCTCCAGATGGCGGTGGCGCATGATGGTCGGGTCGACTTGCTCGGTCATGCGCCCGCGTTTGGCACGTGTCGTCGTCCTGTGCAACGCGCAGGGGCCAGGTCCGGTCGGTTCCGGCACGCACGGCGGTGAAAATGCCGCAGGTAGGGCCTTGGCACTTTAGTTGCATTTGGTGGAATATGACGCTGCCCCAAACGGGCCCGCAACGATACTCGAAACGACACCCGGCACGACACCAAGAAAGGGTTTAATCGATGAAGCGTCTCCTTCTCGCCCTCGCCGCGGCGATGGCCCTGGCCGGTCCGGCGCTCGCCCAGGACAAGCCGAACCTGGTCACGGTGCTGAGCGCCGAGGATCCACAGACGCAGTTGATGGCGATGGTCCTCACCATGCAGTCGGTGCAGCAGGGGGCGCAGGCGCGCGTTCTGCTGTGCGGTCCCGCCGGCGACCTGGCACTCAAGGACGCCCCGGCGGCCGCCACCGCAGCGCAGAAGCCGAAGGGCATGAGCCCGCAGGGTCTGATGCGCAAGATCATGGAAACCGGCACGCCGGTCGAGGTCTGCGCCATCTACCTGCCGAACAAGGGTATGGGCGCCGAAGCGCTGCTCGACGGGATCGGCCAGGCCAAGCCGCCGGCGATGGCCGGCCACTTGCTGGCGGACGACACCCGGATCCTTTCGTTCTAACGTCCGCCACCCCGGTTGGCGGCGGGCGCGACCGATCGTTCAGCACGCGGCACGGCCGCGGCATAGCGACGGCACGGACGAAGCCGGTCGGAGAGGTGAACCTCCGCCCGGCTTTTTCGCGCGGTCGCGGTTTCCTGTCCGGGGCGCTCCGACGGTAAGACGGGCGGCAGGGATTGAGCCGGAAGCGGAGCCGATCCTGCAGCCGCGTATCCTCGCCGGCCCGGCCGGGGCAGCTATTCGCGGCGGGTCGGGGTGATCGACAGGTCGACCGGCTCGCCGTCGCGCCGGACGGTGATGGCCACTTCCTCGCCCGGCTTCAGGCCGTTGATGGCCCGAACGTAGTCGTAGATGTTCTCCAGCTCCTGGCCGGCCAGTTCGACCACCACGTCGCCGCCTTCAAGGCCGGCTTCCTGAGCGGGGCCGCCCTCGACCACGCCGGACAGCGGGACGCCGGTCACGTCCTCCTCGGCGTAGTCGGGAACGGTGCCGAGCTTGACGCCGCCCATCCGCCGGCCGCCTTCGCCGCCCGGCCGCTCGCGCTTGACGAACTCCGGTTCCTCCGCCGCGAGCGCGCGGGAGCGTCCGACCAGGGCCACGAACCGGGCAATGTCGCGCAGCCCTTCGTAGTTCAGCTTGTCGGCGGTGTCCGACGGGCGGTGGTAGTCGTCGTGCGCGCCGGTGAACAGCGAGAGGATCGGCACGCCCTTCAGGTAGAAGGCGGTCGCGTCAGTCGGCATGTAGGGATCGGCGGAGGTGGTGATCGGCAGGCCGACGACCGCGTTGCGCCGCTCGATCTCACGCTCCCAGATCGGCGAGGAGGCGACGCCGCTTGCGATCACCTCGTCCGACAGCCGGCCCACCATGTCCATGTTAATGTAGGCGCTGACCAGATCCGACAGATCCTCCGCACCGGCGGCCTCGACCTTGGACCGGGTGAAGTGGGAGGAGCCGAGCAGGCCGAGCTCTTCGCCCGACCAGGCGGCAAAGATCACGTCGCGGGCGCCGTCCAGCTTGTCCTCGCGCGCCTTCAGCCACTGCGCGACCTCGATCAAGGCGGCGACGCCGGAAGCGTTGTCGTCGGCACCCGGATGGATCTTGCCCTCACCCTCGGCGCCGGCGAGCGAGCCCGCGGTCTCGCCGCGGCCCAGGTGGTCGATGTGCGCGCCGATCACCAGCGGCGGGCGGCCTTCGCCGGCCGGCTTGCCGTCCAGGTCCAGCCGGGCCAGCACGTTGCGCCCCGTCCGCCTCTCCTGGTCGAGCGCGATTTCGGCCTCAGCCTCGACGCCGATCAGCTGACGGCCGCCGGCCTCGCCCTGATCGAGCCGGGCGGCCATGTCGTCCAGTTCGTCGCCCAGGATCGAGAGCATCCGTTCCATCGCCTGCCGGTCGACGGCGAGCACCGGCAGGTTCGCCGAGCCGGAGCTTGCCTCGTACGACAGGCGCGGCAGTTCGTCCGGGAAGTCATCGTGCGGCGGCGGCGCGAAGATCACGCCGGCCGCGCCGTTCGCCTTGGCGACCGAGGCCTTGTAGCGCGGATCGGCGAAGCGCGAGAGATAGGTTCGCCGTTCGCGCGACAGCTCGCCCGGCATGCCGCGCCAGATCAGCACCCACTGCCCCTCGA
>CAYRCO010000026.1:0-18665 GCA_964422775.1 uncultured Rhodovibrio sp. | reverse complement strand
GCAGCGTTGGCAGAGGACGTAACAGTCGGCACCGGCCGGGACAACCGCCCCGCCCCAGACCGGCGAGTGTCCATCGCGTGTCGTCGGGTCTTATCCACCGGCGTGCGCGGCCCGGAGGCCGCAGCCACGGGCAGGGTCCACTGGCGTTCACATTGACGAGGGGCGCGTGTGCGCGTACGCGTATGGTCTCGAACGGGGCGACGGACGCGGGGCCGGCCAGACCGGACGTACGGCGCCATAAGATCGCCACAGCTTTGCCGTATCGCGGCACGAGAGTCGCGGGTCTAGGCTGCCAAGCTGCCGGACCTCGATGGGACCGGCCGGACACGGCTTGAAGGAGGTCGCAGTGCCCTTGACGTCACCATTCAACCGCATCGCTCTGGCCCCGGCCGATCCGCCGGGCGGCGGCGACGCCTCGGGCGGGCCGCGCGTGCAGCGCCCGCTGGTTCCGGGTATTCCCTCCCGCCGGGTCGATCCGAACGGCGTGGTCACGCAGCAGACCCGCCATCAGCGCCCGAACCAGCAGCAGGCCGCCCAGCACACGGTCGCCGAAGAGGGCGAGCTGGTCGTCGGCCAGGGCATCACGGTCAAGGGCGGCATCCGCAACTGCCGCCGGCTGGTGGTTCACGGCACGGTGCAGGCGACCGTCCCCGCGCAGGCGCTAGAAGTCGGCCCCGACGGCGTGGTCGAAGGCCGGATCGAGGTTGCGGAAGCGACCGTCGCCGGACGGTTCGACGGCGACCTGATCGTCGACGGCGCGCTCACCGTCGCGCCGGGCGGCCTCGTCAAGGGCCGGGTGCGCTACCGCACGCTCACGGTCGAGGCCGGCGGACACGTCTCCGCCGAGATCGACCACATCGACAACGCCGAACTCCCAGCCGCCGACGCGCCGGCGCACGAAGCGCCCGCGGCCGCGCAGCAGGCGCCCGCGCAGACGGCCGGTGCGCCTGATGCCGCTGCCCCGGCCGCAGCGGACGACCGGGACACGGGCCCGAGCGACGCGCCCGGCGTGCCGTCCGCGTTCAACGGCCTGGCGGGCCTGACGACGCCCGCTGCGACGCCCGCCGATGCGCCGTCCGAGACCAACGGATCGCCCGCAACCGCCGCGAGCGACGAGACCGCCAGCGACCAGGACGTCGACGACGCCGACCAGGATGCGGAGCGCTTCTACCGCTCGCTGGCGCGGACCAGCGCGCGCGTGTGATCCGCCGTACTAGGGCCGATCCCCGGTGCTGCTGAAGCTGCTGGTCGCGGGCCTCGCCGGCTACGGCCTGGTGGTCGGGCTGCTCTACACCCAGCAGCGCCAGATCCTGTTCAAGCCGGACGCCGGCCGCCCGGAACGCCCGGCGGATGCGCCCGAGGGCTTCCGGGAGGTCACCAGCCAGACCGCCGACGGCCTGGATCTCAATCACTGGTACCTGCCGCCGCCGTCCGAGCGGGCGGGCGTGCTCGTGGTGCTGCACGGCAACGCCGGCAACCGCGGCGGCAGCTACGGGAAATTCCACGAGGTTCACGACTGGGGCTACGGCCTGCTGCTGGCCGACTACCGCGGCTACGGCGGCAATCCGGGCGCGCCCAGCGAGGACGGTCTGATCGCCGACGCGCGCTCGGTGCTCGACTGGCTGGCCCAGCAGGGCGTGCCTGGCGAGCGGGTGGTGCTCTACGGCGAATCGCTGGGCAGCGGGGTCGCGACTGCGCTCGCCGCCGCGCGGCGGGTTGCGGGCGTGGTGCTGGAAGCGCCCTTCACCTCCGTCGCCGACCTGGCGCAGCAGCAGTACTGGTACGTGCCCGCCCGCCGGCTGGTGCGCGACCGCTTCGACAGCCGCGCGCGGATCGGCGCAGTCGAGGCCCCGATCCTGATCCTGCACGGCGACCGGGACCCGACGATCCCGGTCGACCACGGCATCGCGCTGGCAGAGGCCGCCGGCGACACCGCGGAGCTGGTCCGCTTGCCCGACGGCGACCACCTGAACCTTTGGGAGATCGGCGCCGGCACCCGGGTGCGCGCATTCCTGGAGCGGGTGCTGGGGTAGGCGTCCGGCGCCTATTTACCACCCGTCTCAGCCGGTCTTGCCTTGCCGATAGGCGTCCAGCGTTTCCGGCGTGTCCAGGTCGGTGAAGGCAGCCCCGCAGTCGACCAGGCGGATCTGATCGGGGTAGGCCTGCAGGATCGGCTTGGCGCCCTGATCGCCCTCGACCTCGCGGATCTCCGGGAAAAAGCGGCGCGCCAGCAGGACCGGATTGCCGCGCTGGCCGCCCGCGCTCGCGGCGACGATCGCCGCCCCCTGGTCGGGATCGAACGCGGCGATCAGCCGGTCCACCGTGGCCGCGTCCACGCCGGGCATGTCGCCCAGCAGCACCACCACGCCGTCGACGTCGGCCGGCAGCGCGGACAGTCCGGCGCGCAGGGACGAGGCCATGCCGCTGGCGTAGGCCGGATTGTACACCGTCTCGACGTCGCGGTCGCGCAGCAGGGCCGACACGTCCGCCTGCGCGTGGCCGGTGACGACGACGACCGGGCGGGCACGCGATCCGTGCGCCGCGGCCACCGCGTGCAGCAGCAGCGGCTGGCCGTCGACCTCCTGCAATAGCTTGTTGCGTCCGCCCATCCGGCTGGACTGCCCAGCGGCCAGTACGAGGGCGGCGATCCGGGGCGGCGCGCCGGCCTGCGGCGGGCGTTCCGGGGCGGCGGCCGCGCGGGGCAGGGGTCGTGTCGGGATTTCCTTCAACAGCCCGCCCGCGCCCATCCGCATGATGTCTTCGCGCGTCACCTCCAGCCCCGCCATCAGGCGCCAGAGCACCCAGTCGTTGCCGCCCACCCGGGGCGAGCGCGCGCTGCCCGGCAGGGCCAGCACCGGCACGCCGTCCAGCTCCGCCAGCACCAGCAGTTGGCCGGGGTCGACCGGCATGCCGTAGTGGCGCACCCGGCCGCCGGCGGCTTCGATCCCGGCCGGGATCACGTCGCGCCGGTCGGTGGTGGCGCTCGCGCCCAGGATCAGGATCAAGTCGGCGCCCCGGTCGCGCAGCTCGGCGAGTGCGCTTGCAACCCCGCCGGCGTCGTGGTGCGCGCGGGTTTCCCCGACCAAGCGGCCGTGCAGCCCCTCGACCCGGGCGCGCACGGCCTCGGTCGTCTTGGCGAGCACCTTGTCGCGGGTGCCGGGCAGGGTGGTCTGCAACAGGCCGCAGGCGCGCTGGGTGAACGCGGCGACCCGGATCAGCGCCGCGCCGCCGGCCCGCGCCGCCGCCGCGGCGGCCTCGGCGGTGGCTTCGGCGACGCCCAGCGGGATCACCTTGACGGTCGCGATCAGCTGGCCGCGCTCGACCCGGTCGTGCGGATGGACGGCGGCGAGCGTGATCTCCTCGGCCACCAGGTTGACGGCGTCCAGCCGGTCGCGGTCGAACACCGCCACGCCGTCGGCCTCGGCGAACAGGTTGACGCGGCCGGTGGCGGCGGTGCCGACCGACACGCCCGCGCCCGCGCACGCCAAGGCGACGCGCCGCGCGCCTAAGTCCTCGTCCAGGTCGCCCGGCTCCAGGCGCGCGGCGACGACGGTCTCGACGCCCGCGTCCACAAGCGCGCCGACGTGCTCGGCCGTCAGCTTGATGCCCTTCTTGAACGTGCGCTCCCCGACCTGCTGGCTGTGCGCCAGGATCGCGCCCTCGGCGTCCGCGGCCGGGATGTCGGCGAAGATCATCCGGCCGCGACGGGCTGCTGGCCTTTCACCAGCGGCGCGGCGCCGTGCAGGACCTGGGTCATCTGCGCCATCGCGGCGAGCGCGATCTCCGCCGGCGCGCGGCCGCCGAGCGGCAGGCCGAGAGGGCCGTGAATGCGCTCCAGTTGCACGTCGGAGAAGCCCTCCTCGGCCAGGCGCTCCAGCCGCTTGGCGTGGGTGCGCGTGGACCCGAGCGCGCCGATGTAGAAGCAGGAGCTGTTCAGCGCCTGGACCAGCGCGGGATCGTCCAGCTTGGGATCGTGGGTGAGGGTGATCACCGCCGTCCGCCGGTCGGGGTCGAGCGCCTTCAGCGCGTCGTCCGGCCAGTCGTGGCGCAGCTCGACCGACGGGAAGCGGCTGTCGGTCGCGAACGCCCGGCGCGGGTCGACCACCGTGACCTCGTAGTCGGCCAGGCGCGCCATCGGCGCCAGCTTCTGGGCGATGTGCACGGCGCCCACGACGATCAGGCGCAGCGGCGGGTTGAACACCTCGATGAACAGGTGCGCGTTCGGCTCCGCCAGCCGGCCAGATTTGTCGTAGCGGATCGCGGTGTCGACTTCGTGCAGGACGGGAGAGGAGAGCAGCAGTTCGCCAGCCACGACCTCGCCGTCGTCGATCAGCGCTTCCTCGCCTTCCTCCAGGTCGGTCACCAGCGCGACCGGCCGCTTGGCGGCCCGTGCGTCCTGCAGCTGGCGGAGGATCGCGCGCTTCATTCCATCTTCTCCACGTAGACGTGGACGGTGCCGCCGCACGCGAGCCCGACATCCCAGGCCTGCTCGTCGGAGACGCCGAACTCCAGCATCTGCGGCCTGCCGTCCTTCATGGTCTGCTTGGCGGCGTCAACGACCGCGCCCTCGATGCAGCCGCCGGAGACGGAGCCGGCCATGTTGCCGTCGGCGTCGACGACCATCTGGCTGCCGGTCGGCCGCGGCGAGGAGCCCCAGGTGGAGACGACGGCCGCGCGCGCCACGGTGCGGCCCTCGTCAAGCCACGTAAGCGCGGTTTGCAGTTCGTCGTCCTGCGGGATGCCGCCGGTGGACGCGTTCATGTCTCGACCATCTCCAGCCATCGGCTCAGTCCCTCCTGCCGCGTGCCGGCCGGCTTGGCGAGCGCCTGGGCCAAATCCTCCAGGCTCTCCAGGCTGTGCACGGCCCGGAAGGCGTCGACGTGCGGCATGATCGCCTTCGCCCCCATGGATTTTGGCTGATAGCCGCCGTACCGCAAGAGCGGGTTCAGCCAGATCAACTGCCGGCAAGACTTGTGCAGCCGCTCCACCGCGCGCTGCAGCCCGTCCGCGTTGTCCCGGTCCAGCCCGTCGGTGATCAACAGCACGGTCGCCCCCTGCGCCAGCACGCGCCTGGACCAGACCCGGTTGAAGGCGTCCAGGCAGGCGCCGATGCGCGTACCGCCTTCCCAGTCGGTGACCTCGTGGCCAACCTTCTCCAGCGCCTTGTCGACGTCCTTGTGGCGCAGGTAGTGGGTGATGTTGGTGAGCCGGGTGCCGAAGACGAAGCAGTGCACCCGGTCGCGGTCGCTGGTGACCGCGTGCATGAAGTGCAGCACCATGCGCGAATACTGCGCCATCGAGCCCGAGATGTCGCAGATCAGTACCAGGGGCGGCGGGCGCTTGGTCTGCTGCTTCCACTGGATCGGGATGTCGCCCGAGCCCGAACGCAACGCGGCGCGCATAGTCCGGCGCATGTCGGCGCGGCCCGGCGTGCGCGCGGCGCGGTAGCGACGGGTGCGCAGCAGGTCGATCGGCAGCTCCAATTCGCGGATCGCGCGTTTGGCCTGCTCCATCTCGGCATTGGACATCTGCTCGAAGTCCTTGGTGCGCAGGATGTCCTGCTGCGACCAGGTGAGCGTGGCGTCGACTTCCAGCTCCTGCTTCTCGGTCTCCTGCTGCTCGCCCGGGGCCTGCTGCATCGCCTCCTGCAGCCGGCGCTTGACCTTCTCGCGCTGCTCCTCCTCGCTGGCGGCCTTCTGGAACTCGGGCAGCAGCATCTGCATGACCCGGTCCAGGATCTTCGGGTTGCGCCAGAACAGGTGGAACGCCTGGTCGAACAGCGCGACCTGATCGCGCCTGCTGACGAAGACGGCGTGCAGCGTCCAGTACAGGTCGTCCCGCCGCTCGATGCCGACCGTCTGCACGGCGCTCAGCGCTTCCAGCACCTTGCCGGGCCCGACCGGCAGCCCGGCAGCACGCAGCGTGCGGGCGAACAGCGTCAGGTTCTCCACCAGCCGGCCGTCGCTTTCGTGGCTCTCGGGCGGAGTGGGGTCGGTCATGCGCGGGTCCTGGTCTGAGCGCGGGCTTTAGGAGGCTGCGGGGCTTAGCTGAGCGCCAAGACACATTCCCCTCCTCCACTGGGAGGAGGGGTTAGGGGAGGAGGATGCCGCGGTGTCGATGGCGTGCGAACCTCCTCTCCTTAACCCTCTCCTCCCACTGGAGGAGAGGGGACAAGGGGCGGCCCGGTTTAGACGCTGCGCCGGGCGGACTCGGTCTGCATCTCCTGCTTGACCTGGTCCAGGATGCGCCGGGCCTCGCTGCCCTCGATCTTGGCGATGTCGTCCTGGTACTTGAGCAGCACGCCCAGGGTGTCGTCGATCGCGCCCGGCTCCAGCGCAACCTTGTCGAGCTGGGTGAGTGCGTCGGCCCAGTCCAGCGTTTCGGCAACGCCGGGAACCTTGAACAGGTCCATCTCGCGCAGCTTCTGGACGAACGCGACCACCTGCCGGGTCAATTCGTCGGCGGCGTTCGGCGCCTTGACCCGCAGGATCTCCAGCTCGCGTTCGTAGGTTGGATAGTCGACCCAGTGGTAATAGCAGCGCCGCTTGAGCGCGTCGTGGATCTCGCGCGTGCGGTTGGAGGTGATGACCACGATCGGCGGCTTGGGCGCCTTGACCGTGCCCAGTTCCGGGATCGTCACCTGGAAGTCGGACAGCACCTCCAGCAGGAACGCCTCGAACGGCTCGTCCGTGCGGTCGAGCTCGTCGATCAACAGCACCGGCGGGCCGTTCACGTCCTCCCGGAGCGCCTTCAGGATCGGCCGCTCGATCAGGAACTGCTCGGAGAAGATGTCGGCGGACAGCTGGTCCCGGTCGCGGTCACCGGCGGCCTCGGACATCCGGATCTCGACCATCTGCCGGGCGTAGTTCCATTCGTAGACTGCGGAGGCGACGTCCAGGCCCTCGTAACACTGCAGCCGGACCAGCGAGCGCCCGAGCGTGTCGGCCAGCACCTTGGCGATCTCGGTCTTGCCGGTCCCGGCTTCGCCTTCCAGGAACAGCGGCCGGCCGAGCGACAGCGACAGGTAGAGGACGGTGGACAGGCTGCGGTCAGCGACGTAGCGGCCGCTGGACAGCAATTCCTGGGTGGCGTCGACGCTGGTCGGCAGGGCGGCCATGCAGAAATCGCGGCTCCCAATGGGTGGCGGGCGCAACCCGGATCGGTGCGCCTGGACGAGGTGTTAAGAGGGCGTGCTAGCAGACGCCCCAAACCCCGACAAGCGCGCCTACTTGCGGACGTAGCTGCCGTCGGACTTCTTGAAATAGGTCCCGACCGGCGCCTTCTCCAGGATCTTGGGCGCGTAGACCTTGGCGACCGCCTCGGGCGAGACGCCCTGCTGGTCGGCGCGCTTCTTGTAGACCTCGCGCCGCTCGTCGTTGACCCGCTCGACGATCTGCTTGGCTTCCGCCGACGGGTTGCTGACGCGGACCTCGACGTAGCCGTCCCAGCGCTCGGCGATCACGCCTTCCTTGCGCAGGTCGTCCAAAGACGCCGCCTCGGCCGGCGCGCTCGCGCCGAAGCTGGCCAGGGCGAACAACAGGCCGGCGAGGGCGGCCAGAAGGGATCGGCGTGCGAACATGGGTGGCGGCTCTCCAATAGCGCGGGGTCAGGGTCGGGTCGCAGCGGCGCACCCCCGTTTGGTGCGCTCACAGGGTGGCGACACGCGCACACTGTCGCGGTCGCCGTTCGGTTTCCGATGCTAGAAGATATCCGGGTTTTCCTGGATGTCTTCCTCGGCCTTCTCCTCCAGCTTCACCCGGACCTCGGCGTCGAGCTTGACGTTGAGGTTGATGGTGATCGGCTTGTCGGGAGCCTCCACCTTGACGGTCGGCTGGCAGGCCGCGAGCAGAAGGCCGGCGACCAGCAGCGGGACGGCCCAACCATACGGCCGGGACCGGCTTGCCCAGAACATGCGCACGAGCATCTACCTCCAAATTCACATGCAATTATGATGTCAAATAACGGTGGCACCGACAAGAGCCTACGCGCCAGGACGCCGACAGGCCAAGCGCGAATGCGGCCGAGCGGCTATTGCACCTCGACATCGTCCATCCCCCGGTTCTCCAGGGCGCGCTGCAGCAGGTCGGTGGTTAGGCGCCGTCCGGTCTGCAGCGCCGCCAGGATCGGCTCCAGGTCGCCGGTCAGGTTGATGTTGAACTTGAACGGATAACCGTCGAGCACGTCCGGATTGTTGCCCTGCATGGTGATCCCAAGCGCGAGGTCGCCGCTCGCCGGCCGGGTCACGGTGAGTGACAGGATATCGTAGCGGAAGTCCTTGAGCGCCCGGACCATCAGGTTGACCGACTGGCCCTGGCTCGCGAGCGTGTCCTGCGCCGCGCCGAATTCGACCTGGATGCGGCCCTTGTCGACCGCGCCGAGCTTGCCCTGGTCGATCTGCAGCCCTTCGGGTCCCAACCGCAGCGGGATGTCGCCCGCCAGCGTACCGTCGGCCTGCAGCCCTTCGACCTCCAGCAGACCGACCAGCCGGCGCATGGAGATGCCGCGGATCTGCACGGTCAGGCGGTTGGTTTCCGCCCCCACCCGGAGTTCGGCGTCGCGCACGAAGATCTCGCCGTCGGCCAGCGTCCCGCCGGCACGGGACAGGCGGAGCACCGGCGCGCCCTCGGAGCTGTCGAGGTCGAACACGATCTCGACGTCTTCCAGCGGCACGCCGGCGGTCACGCTGCTGGCGGTCAGGCGCTGGTTCGCCGGCGTGTCCGGAGGGGTCAGGCTGTCGAAGAACACCGTGCCGGTCAGGCCGCTGACCGTAACCGCGTCGGCGGCGAAACCAAGGTCCGTGAGCGCGAGCGTCGCCGAGCTTGTCACGCCCGCCGGGGTCCAGGCGATCGCGCCGCGCAGGCCGAGCTGCCCTTCGGCGTTCGCGACCTTATCGGCGAGCCACGGCGAAATCCGCCCGGGCTGCAGCCCATCCTTGGCGAAGGTGGCGTCGATCGGCCCCACGGTGGCCTCGCCGTTGCGCGCGTCGGCGTCGGTGCGCGCTGCGAACGGCAGGCGGATGTCGGTGCCTTTGACGATCTGCTGGCCGACCACGCGCCAGCCCTGGTCGTCGGTCGCGTGCAACTGCATCCAGAGCAAACTGGGCGCCAAAGCGGCCGGCTCGGCGCCATGGGTCAGGTGACCCAGTGTGATCAGCGCCACCGGGTTGCCGTAGCCCTGCTTGAACTCCGCGGAGACCTCGCGCGCGGCGATCCGCTCGCCCGGAACCTGCAGCCGGCCGCCCTCGAATGCCACCCGTGCCTTGAGCGGAGCCAAGCTCTCTAGACTGAAGGTGACCGGCCCGGGGGCGAAGTCGGCGGCCAGATCCGCGCCGTCCTGACGCAACAGGGTGGCGTCGAGGGTACCCGGATCGACCCGCAGCGTGCCTTGTACCTGACCCGCCGCGGCCGTCGCCTCCAGGTCGGACACGCTCAGTTTGAGCGGCGTTGCGAGCACCACCGGCCGCGTGTCCGGCAACGCCGGCAGCGTCACCTCGGCGACGTCGGCCAAGGTCACACGTGTGCCGGCCGTGGTGTAGCGCACCGCGAGCGGTGCCGAGACGCGGATGTCGTCGATCCGCCGGGCGCCGGCGGCGATCGACAGCCCGTCCAGGTCGAGTGCGCCGTCCAGGGTCGCACCGCCGGGCTTGGCGGTGGCGCGGCCGTTGAAGCTGGCCCGATCGATCCGATGCGGCCCGTAGGTGAGCTGGCGGGCCTGGGCCTCCAGAAGCTCAATCCGGGCAACCTGCAGGCCGAGATCGTCCGCAAGGGTCCCATTCGCGCCCGTGCGCACGCGCAGTTCCGCCGCATCCATTTGGGCACCCGCGGCCTGCAGGCTGACCTGCCCGTTCCACCGCCAGGCAGCGTCGCCGGTGCTGCCGGATGGCTGGTCGATCGCGTGCACCTCCAGTAATTCCTGCCCCCCGGTCCAGGGGCTGAGCGACACGGTGCGGAAGCGGGCGAGCAGCTGCGCCGCCGCGTCCGGCAGGCCGAGCGCGTTCAGCCGCGCGGTCTCCACGCCGTCGGTGCTGAGCGTCGCCGGCTCGCTCAGCCGCAGCACCAGCGCTCCGTCGGAAACCGCGAGACGCAGGTTGCTCCGCGCCGCGACGCCGCGGGCCAAGCCGGGCAGTTCCAGGTCCTCGACTGACAGCTGCAGGGCGAGGCGGGAGGCCGGCCGGATCAGATTGTCGAGCGTGAGCGCGCTGCCGGGGCCGGGCAACTGCAGTTCGCCGGTCAGCGCGAAATTGGCCTGGCCGGTCGCCGGCCTGTGCGGCAGACCTTCGGGCCAGGGCAGGCGGGCGAGATCGCTGCGGCCCGCGACTTCCACGAACAGTTTGGGATCAAAGCTCAGCCGGCGGGCGTCCAGGCTGACGTCCGCGGTGGTGTGGGGCGTGCGTACCTGCCCGTGCAGCGTCCCCCGGGTCTCGCCCTCTCGCCGGTCGATCCGGCCGGTCAGCGACAGTTGGACGGAGGTTTGCGCGTCGCGCACCTCGACCGCGGCGTTACGCAACAACACGGTCGGCAGGTTGTCGGGCAGCCGCGGCGCGGTCGCCGGTCCGGCCCTGGCGGGCGCACCGTCGGGCGCCCCGGCCGCCAAGGCGTCCAGGACCCCGCCGAGGGGCTGCTGCGCGTCCAAATCGACCGTGATTTGCGGACCGTCGACCTCCAGTTGATCGATCCGTCCGTCGAGCAGGCCGGTCAATGTGTAGCCCACGGAAATGCGCGCGGCCTTGGGCGCACCGGGGCCGAGGTCGACATCGGTCAGTTCCAGCCGTTCGCTGGTCAGGGTGATGACGGTGAGCTGGGCATCCGGAAAACCGCGCCGTTCCAACAGGGCGCGCGCCGCCGTCTCGGCGATCTCGGCCCGGGCGAGCAGGGCGGCGCCCGCGGCCAGGACGATGACGGTCAGTAACGATAGCGGCAGCCAGAGCAGCCAGCGGCGCATGGGGGACGGCTTCGTGGTTGCGGGACTGCGTGCACGTCAACGCACATCGGCAAGTGTGACGCCTGCCACGCCCGGACGCAAACGGCCGGGCCCCGCGCGAGCGCACGGGACCCGGCCGTTCGGGTCGCACAAGTACCGGCTTGTGCCGGGCCGTCGATCAGCCGGCCGCCTGGACCGCGCGCTTCGCCATCACGGTGACGAGATGGGCGCGGTAGTCGGCGCTTGCGTGCAGGTCGGTGTTGAGCTCGTCGGCGGACACCTTGATGTCCTTGATCGCATCGGCCGACCAGTTCGAACTCAGCGCCTGCTCCATTTCCGGCATGCGGAAGACGCACGGGCCGGCACCGGTGATCGCCACCCGGACGCCGCCGTCGGTCTCAGCCACGAACGCGCCCACGATGGCGTAGCGCGACGCCGGGTTGTGGAACTTGGCGTAGGCGCTCTTCTTCGGCACCGGGAAGGCGACGGCGGTGATCATCTCGCCCTCCTCCAGCGCCGTTTCGAACAGACCCTGGAAGAAGTCGTCCGCCGGGATCTCGCGCTTGTTGGTGCGCACCGTCGCGCCCAGGCCGAGCACCGCGCCCGGGTAGTCCGAGGCCGGGTCGTTGTTGGCGAGCGAGCCGCCGATGGTGCCGCGGTTGCGCACCTGCGGGTCTCCGATCGCGCCCGCCAGCTGGGCGAGGCCGGGGATCTTCGCCTGCACGCTCTGGTCGTTGGCGACCTTGTCGTGCGGCGTCATGGCGCCGACCACGATCTGACCGCCTTCCTCGCGCACGCCCCTGAGCTCGGCGATGCCGGAGAGGTCGACGAGCTGGGACGGCGCGGCCAGGCGCTGCTTCATCGTGGGCAGCAGAGTCTGGCCGCCCGCGAGCAGCGAGGCCTCTTCGTCTTGGCCCAGGATCTGGGCGGCCTCGTCCAGGCTGGTCGGCCGGTGATAGTCGAACTGATACATGGCGTTTCTCGCCTCCCTATTCGGCCGCCGGGGCCAAGCGCTGCTGCGCCAGGCGCCAGACCTTCTCGCGGGTCGCCGGCATCTGGATCTCCTCGGTGCCGAGCGCGTCGGTGATCGCGTTCATCAGCGCCGCCGGCGCCGCGATCGCGCCGGCCTCGCCGCAGCCCTTGGCGCCCACCGGATTGTGCGGGCACGGGGTCTCCGTCATCCCGACGCGGAACGACGGCAGGTCGTCGGCGCGCGGCATCGTGTAGTCCTGATAGGAGCCGGTCACGAGCTGCCCGCTGTCGGGATCGTAGACCGCGCTCTCCAGCAGCGCCTGGCCGATGCCCTGGGCGATCCCGCCGTGCACCTGACCTTCGACGATCATCGGATTGATCACCCGGCCGAAGTCGTCGACCGCGACCCAGTCGGCAATTTCGGTCTCGCCGGTATCGGGATCGATCTCGACCTCGGCGATGTGGACGCCGGAGGGGTAGGTGAAGTTGGCGGGGTCGTAGAACGCCGTCTCGTCGAGGCCGGGCTCGACATCCTGCGGGAAGTCGTGCGGGACGTAGGCGGCGAACGCGATCTCACCGATCGACTTTTGCTTGTCGGTGCCGGCGACGCGGAAGCTGCCGGCGTCGAATTCGATGTCGTCGACCGAGGCTTCCAGCATGTGCGCGGCGATCTTCTTGCCCTTCTCCACGACCTTGTCGCAGGCGCGCAGGATCGCCGAGCCGCCGACCGCGAGCGAGCGCGAGCCGTAGGTGCCCATGCCCATCGGGATGCGGCCGGTATCGCCGTGGACGATATCGACGTTGTTGTAGTCCACGCCGAACTTGTCCGCGACCATCTGGGCGAAGGTGGTCTCGTGCCCCTGGCCGTGGCTGTGGCTGCCGGTGAAGACGGAGATCGAGCCGGTGGCGTTGAAGCGCACCTGCGCGCTCTCCCACAGGCCGACACCGGCCCCGAGCGCGCCCACGACCTGCGAGGGCGCGATGCCGCAGGCCTCGATGTAGGCGGAGAAGCCGATGCCGCGCAGCTTGCCCTTGCGCTCGCTTTCCGCCCGGCGCTGGGCGAAGTTCTGGTAGTCGATCATCTTCAGCGCTTCGTCCAGCGCCAGTTCGTACTGCCCGCTGTCGTAGGTCAGGGCGACCGGCGTCTGGTAGGGGAACTCGTCCGGCTGGACGAAGTTGCGCCGGCGCAGCTCCGCCGGGTCCATGTTGAGATCGCGGGCGCAGCGCTCGACCAGCCGCTCGACCACGTAGGTCGCCTCGGGACGGCCCGCGCCGCGGTAGGCGTCGACCGGGGCGGTGTTGGTGAACACGGCCTTGACGTTGGCGTGGATCGCCGGGGTCTTGTACTGGCCCGCCAGCAGCGTACCGTAGAGGTAAGTCGGCACGGCGGTGGCGAAGTTCGACAGGTAGGCGCCCAGATTGGCCAGCGTGTCGACGCGCATGCCCAGGAACTTGCCGTCCTTGTCCAGCGCCATTTCGGCGGTGGTGACGTGGTCGCGGCCGTGCGCGTCCGCCTGGAACGCCTCGGTCCGGGTGGCGACCCACTTCACGGGCCGGCCATTGAGCTTCTTGGACGCCCAGACGCAGGCCGTCTCCTCGGCATAGCAGTAGATCTTGGAGCCGAAGCCGCCGCCCACGTCGGGGGCGACCACGCGCACCTTGTGCTCCGGCAGGTTGAGCACGAAAGCGCACAGGATCAGGCGCAGCAGGTGCGGGTTCTGGCTGGTCGAATAGAGGGTGTAATCGTCTCCGCCCGGATCGTATTCGCCGATCGCCGCGCGGGGCTCGATCGCGTTCGGCACCAGGCGGTTATTGACCAGTTCCACCTTGGAGACGTGGTCGGCCTTGGCGAACGCGTCGTCGGTCGCCTGCTTGTCGCCGATCTCCCAGTCGAAGCACAGGTTGTCCGGCGCTTCCTCGTGCACCTGCGGGCCGTTCAGCGCCTTGCCGGTTTCCACGACCGCGTCGAGCGACTCGTAATCGACCTCGACCAGTTCGGCCGCGTCGCGCGCCTGGGCATCGGTCTCGGCGATCACGAAGGCGACGTGGTCGCCGACGTAGCGCACCTTGTCGCGCGCCAGCGGCCAGTGCGGCGGCGCCTTGTGCGGGTTGCCGTGCTTGTCGGTCACGGTCCAGCCGCAGGGCAGGGAACCGACGCCATCGGCTTCCATGTCCTTGCCGGTGAACACCGCGACCACGCCCGGCGCCTGCTCGGCCTGCGTGGTGTCGATGCTCTTGATCTTCGCGTGCGCCATCTCCGAGCGCACGAACACGCCATAAGCCTGGCCCTGGCGGTTGAAGTCGTCAGTGTAGCGGCCGCGACCGGTCAGGAAGCGGTTATCCTCCTTGCGCAGAACGCGCTGGGCACCCGTGTCCGGCATGGCTTCAACCCCTCATTTCTTTGGCGGCGTGCTGAATCGCCTTGACGATGTTGTGGTACCCGGTGCAGCGGCAGATGTTGCCCTCGAGCCACTCGCGGATCTAGTGCTCGTCCGGGTTCGGGTTCCGGTTCACCAGGTCGACCGCGCTCATCACCATGCCGGGCGTGCAGAAGCCGCACTGCAGCCCGTGATGTTCCTTGAACGCGGCCTGCATGGGGTGAAGCTCGCCGTTCTTGGCCAGCCCCTCGATCGTGGTCACCTCACAGCCGTCGGCCTGCATTGCGAGCATGGTGCAGGCCTTCTGCGAGCTGCCGTCGACGTGCACGACGCAGGCTCCGCATTGGCTGGTGTCACAGCCGACGTGGGTGCCGGTCAGATGCAGGTCGTTGCGGATGAAATCCACGAGCAGCGTGCGCGGGTCGACCTCGCGACTGACACGCTGCCCGTTCACCGTCATGGTCACGGTGGGCATGGCGTACCTCCCTCATGTGGCGCGGCCGGCATCCGCGGGCAAAGCCGTGGCGAGCCGGCATCGTTGCATTGCTTTTTGCCCGGCGCGCTGACCGGGAACCGGTTTAGCCCAGGGGAGAGTTTGTAAGCCGCCTCACGGCAGGTCAAGCGCACCTGTGCGCCCGCCGACCGCCAAAGGTTCCCACCCCAAAATTACCGCGAGCACACACCACAAGCGCGCTTAGAGCGCGAAGATTGCGAGCAGCGCGATCACCACGGCGATCAAGCCCGCGACCCAGACCGGATAGGGCACGATCATCTTGTCGTCGCGGGTGCCGACATCCTTGCCTTGCTGTTTCTGCGTGGCCGCGCTCTTCGCCTGCTGATCGGCCTGGGCGGTCTGCGCGTTCTCGCCGGCCGTCTCGGGATAGGTGCCGGCCGCCTGGGCGGCGGCGTGCGCGGCGTCGGACTCGGCCTTGTCCGGGGCCTGGTCGGCCGTCCCGCCGGCCGGTGTGCTCTGCTCGCCCGCGGCGGCGGCCTGGTCGGCGGCAGCGCCTTCGCCGACGACCTGTTCGAACTTGTCGAAGAACTGCTTGGCGTACTTGTTCGCCGTCGACTGGATCAGACGCTGGCCGAGTTGGGCCAGCTTGCCCCCGACCTGCGCGTCCACCTTATACGACAGCTTGGTCTGACTGGCGTCGATCTCCTCCAGCTTGACGTCAGCGCCGCCCTTGGCGAAGCCGGCCGCGCCGCCGCTGCCCTCGCCGGAGATGGTGTAGCTCTCCGGCGGGTTCAGGTTGGACAGCGTGACCTTGCCGGAGAACCGCGAGTTCACCGGCCCGACCTTGGCCTTCACCTTGGCGGAGAATTCGTTCTCGCCGGACTGCTCGATCTCCTCGCAGCCGGGGATGCACTGCTTCAGGATCTCGGGGTCGTTGAGCGACTCCCAGACCTTCTGACGGTCGGCCTGGATGGTGTGTTCGCCGGTCAGTTCCATGGCGCAGCTCTCCTCGAACCTTGGCGCGACCCTTGAGGCGCGACCCTGGGGCGCGGCCCGGGCGCCTGCGCGCAGGCCGGCGTGGCGGACGCGCGGCGGGGCACCTTGGTGGTTGTGGGTCGTCGGGATTAACCGCCTTCTGCTGTACGCGCACAGCCGGGTGCGGCGCAAGCGCGCGGACGTGACCGCTTTACGTCCGCCCGCCGGTGTAGGTCGGATTACCCGCCCAGGAAGAGCTTGGCGACCTCGTCGTCGTCGAGCAGGTCTTGCCCCGGTCCCGCCATGGCCAGCTGACCCGCCACCAGAACGTAGCCGATATCGGCGAACTCCAGCCCCTTCTTGGCGTTTTGCTCGACCAGTAGGATGGTCTTCTCGTCGGTGTCCTTCAGGTCGGCCAGGATCCCGAACACCATTTCGATAAACCGCGGCTCCAGGCCGATCGAAGGCTCGTCGACCAGCAGCACCGAGGGGTCCATCACCAGCGCCCGGCTGATCTCCAGCAGTCGCCGCTCGCCGCCGGACAGCACGCCGGCGCGCTGGTTCTTGCGGTCGGCCAGGCGCGGGTACTTCTCGAACACCCGCTCGGCGGCCTGCTTCGCCTCCTTCTGGGTTTCCAGGAGGTAGCCGCCCATCAGCAAGTTTTCCTCGACGCTGAGGTCGGGGAAGACCGAGTTATCCTGCAGGATGTAGGCGATCCCGGCACGCGCCAGCTTGTCCTTCGGGCTCATCCGGGTGACGTCCTGGCCCCGCACCTTGACCGCGCCGTCGAAGACGTTGGTGAAGCCGAAGACCGAATGCAGCACGGTCGACTTCCCGGCCCCGTTCGGCCCGATCAGACAGAGCGACTGCCCGGAGCCGACCAGCAGGTCGAGGTCGTGCAGGATCTCCATCTTGCCGTAGCCGGCGGTCAGGCCCTCGATCTCAAGATGCGGGTCGCCGCGGCAGAGGTCCTTCAGTTGCGCCCGGTCGGGCGCGTTCTCCGACATCTGCTGCGCCTGACGGGCAACCTCGTCGACCGACAGGGCGCTCTTGAGCCCGGCGCGTTCCGCGGTGCTCTGCTGCGCCATCATTGGCCTCCCAGATACGCGTCGATCACGCGCGGATCCTGGCGCACCGTCTCCGGATCGCCTTCGGCCAGCAGCTGGCCGTGCGCCAGGCAGTAGATCCGCTCTGCGAGCGACATGATCACGCGCATGTTGTGCTCGATCACCAGCAGCGTGATGCCGAGCTCGCGGTTGGCGTAGAGCATGCGCTCCAGCAGACCGTTGATCAGGGTCGGGTTGATCCCCGCCGTCGGCTCGTCGAGCAGCAGCATCTTCGGCTTGTTCATCAGCGCCATGGCGAACTCCAGCAGCTTTTGCTGCCCGAACGAGAGGTCGCCGGCCCGTAGATTGCGCTTGGCGTACAGCCCGACGAGTTCCAAAAGCTCGTTGGCTTCCTGATAATCCGCTTTGTCGAAGTCGGCGAGCATGCTGGTGATCGTCTCGTTCGCGTGCGGGCGGGAGATCAGCATGTTCTCGACGCAGGTCATCTGCTTGTAGATGCGGGTCTGCTGGAAGGTGCGCAGCAACCCGCGCCGGGCGATATACGGTACGCGCAGGTGCGACAGCTCCTCGTCGCGGAACTTGATCGACCCCTGATCGATCGGGTGATAGCCGACGATGGAGTTGAACAGCGTGGTCTTGCCCGATCCGTTCGGCCCGATGATGCCGACGATCTCCCCGTCGGCGACCTGCATGGAAATGTCCTGGTTCGCCTGCACGCCGCCGAATGCCTTGGAGACTTGGTTGACCTCGAGCAGCGGGCTCATCGCGAACCTCCCTGCTGCGCCGGATCGGTGGCGGTGCCGCTGGCGCTCTCGTCGACCGTGTAGCCGAACTTCTCCGGCCACTTGTCCCGGACGTAGCCGACGATCCCCTTCGGAAAGAACACCACGATCAACACGATTAAGAGGCCCAGTGCCACGCGCTGCCAGCCCAGGAGATAGGTCCAGAACAGTTCCTGGGTGACGTGGAACACGGCCGCGCCCACGACCGGCCCCCACAGCGTGCCCTTGCCGCCGAGCACGGTCATCAGCACCATCCAGACGCCATAGGTGACGCCGGCGAAGGCGACCGTGCGGGGATCGATGAAGCCCACGATGTTGCCGACGATGCCGCCCGCGAACGCGGTGAAGAAGGCGCTAACGCACCACGCCACGGTCTTGTAGCGCACCGTGTGCAGGCCCATCGCCTCCGCCTTGTCCTCGTCGTCGCGGATGGCGTTGAGGGCGAGGCCAAACCGCCCGCGGCGCAGGCGCTTAAGCGTGAAGAAGGTGGCGACCGCCAGCACGAAGGCGAGGTAGTAGAACACCAGCGTTCGATCGAAGGCGCCCGGGAATCGCGGCGGCACCATGCCGGAACCGGCCCCGATCCAGTCCCAGCCGGCCGCAAGCTCCGCCGCGGCGATGCCCAGGCCCAACGTGCCGATCGCGAAGTAGTGGCCGCGCAGGCCCAGCATTCCCATCCCCAGGATCCCGGCGACTGCGACCGAGAGGAGCGCGCCCGCGACCATGCCGGCAGCCAGGCCGATGAAGTACTGCGTGGCGGTGAGTTGCAGTTCCATCCCGCCCTTGGCGGCGGTATAGGCGGCGACATCGCCGTACAACCCGACCTGCACGACCGAGGTGGCGTACATGCCGAGCCCGAAGAAGACGATGTTGCCGAACGAGTTGTAGCCCATCTCGCCGCCCATGACGTTCCAGCACAGCGCGATCACGACCAGCACCCAGAGGAAGGCGAACTGTGTGGTGAACGCCGGGAACACCAGCGGCGCCAGCAGCGACGCCGCCAGCAGGGCGCCATAACCGCCGGTCAGACGGGCCTTGGTCGTGGCCGGGGTGGCGAGCGACGGCGCGGTCATCTCAGCACCTCCCGCTTACGCTGCAGGCGCAGGTTGCGCGCGAC
>CAYRCO010000025.1:0-19505 GCA_964422775.1 uncultured Rhodovibrio sp. | reverse complement strand
GGCGCGGTCATCTCAGCACCTCCCGCTTACGCTGCAGGCGCAGGTTGCGCGCGACCAGGATCACGACCAGCAGCAGGAAGACGAAGGCGTTCTGGTACTCCGCGCCCAGGGTGAAGCCAGCGAACTGTTCCGCGACGCCCAGCCCGAAGGAGGAGGCGATCACGCCCGGCAGATTGCCTAAGCCGGCGATCACCACGATGGTGAACGAGCGGACCGTGTAGATCAGGCCCTGGTACGGGTGGATCGTGAACGCCATCACCACGATCGCGCCGGCCGCACCGCAGATGGCCGCGTTCAGGCCGTAGGTGAAGGCGTAAACCCGGTCGGTGTCGATGCCGAGGATGCGCGCCGCCCGCGCGTTCTGCGCGGTGGCCCGGATCGCCTGGCCCATACGCGAGGAGCGCATGAAGATCGTCAGAATGAGACCGATCACGCCCGCCAGCACGAAGCCCAGCACCTTGGTCTGGCTGATCGAGACCATGGAGTTGAAGAAGTACCAGCTGCCCAGACCGCTCTCCAGCGTGCGCACGTCGGAGCCGAAGATCTGGTTCATCAGCTGCTGGAACAGGATCGACAGGCCGAAGGTCGCCAAGATCGACGTGAACAGGTCCCGGTCGACGATCCGGAAGATGATCGTTTGATACGCGAGCCAGCCGATCGCGAACAGGACGGCCGCGGCGACCGGGATGCCGAACAGGACGTGTATGCCGCCCCACTGCGCCAGGACGAAGGCGATGAAACCGCCCAGCATCACCCATTCGCCCTGCACGATGTTGATGATGTTCATGACGCCCCAGACGAGCGCCATGCCGTAGGCGGCGAGGGCGAAAATACCGCCCAGCAGGATGCCCTCGATCAACAGCTGGAGACCGAGCGGCGGCGCCTGTAGGAGAAGGGACAGGTTATCCATCGATCAGGTCCAGGTCACAGCGTCCTTCGTGTGGAAGAAGCGGACACGTTGGCCGGTTGAGACGCCGGCTGGCGCGCAAACACGTCGGGGTACGCCGGCAAAACGGGGTCCGGCGCCACACCGGGCGCCGGACCCCGAGGCCGAGCTATCAGGCGCCGGTTTTACCGTTCGGACCAGTTCGGGAACGGATACTGCACCTCGGCGCTGGCGTAGTCGGTCGGCGCGACGACCTTATATTCGCCGTCCTGGACCTGGTAGAGGACCATCGGCTTGGCCGTGTTCTTGCCGGTGTCGTCGAAGTCGACCGGCCCGTAGAAGGTCATCATGTCGGTGTTCTGGATGGCGTCGCGCACCGCCTTCTTGTCCAGGCTGCCGGCGCGCTCGAAGGCGTTCTTGTAGACCAGCACGGCCGCCGCCGACTCCGCGGACTGGTACGGCGGGGCGTAGCCGAAGCGCTCCTCGAAGTCCTGGGCGAAGTCGCCGGCGGAGCCGAAGTAGTCGTCGCTATAGGTCAGCGAAGGCGCCCACTGGCTGGCGCACAGCGTGCCCTCGGCCTTCTCGCCGAACTTCTTGATGATCTGCGCGCTGTCGCAGTGCGTCATCGCCAGCATGGGCACGTTGACCCGCATCTCGGACATCTGCCGGATCGCCAGCGCCGCGCCCTTGGAGTGGCCGGACACGACCATCATGTCCGGGTTCTTCGCCTTCACCTTGATCAGGGTCGACGACATGTCGTTGATCTCAGGCGGCAGCTTGTCGTCGACCACCATCTCCATGCCGTGCTCCTTCGCGTCGGCGATCACGCCGGCGCGGATGTCCTGGCTGAACGGGTCGTTCTCGAACGCCCCGGCGATCGTCATGTCGGACGGCTTCATGCCGTTCTTCTCGGCGATCTCCGCACGCAGGTCGACTGCGCTCGCCAGGTACTGCTCGGACGTCGACAGGACGGCGAACAGGTACTCGTAGCCCTGCGTGAACAGCGAGCGGGAGGCGCCGTTGGCCTCGACCATGGGCACACCGTACTCCTCGGTGACCGGGGCGATCGCCTTGGTCATGCCGGACGAGTAGGGGCCCAGGACGAACTTCACGCCGTCCTGCTGGATCAGCCGCTCGGCGAGTTGGGCGCCGCGTGCTGGCGTCGATTCGTCGTCGTAGTACTTGACCTCGAGCTTGTAGGTCTTGTCGCCGACCTCGACGCCGCCCTCCGAATTGATGCGGTCGACGGCCATGTCGTAGCCGTTCTTGGTGTGGCCGCCGTTGGTGGAGTACTTGCCGGTCAGCGAGATCGCGGCACCTAGCGTGATGGTGCCGTCGAACTGCGTGTCGTCAGCCGCCGCGGCCGGGGCCGCAACCGCGCACGCCGCTAGGCCGGCAAGCCCGGCCGTGAGCTTGCGAAAAGCGCTCATATCGTGAACCTCCCCAGGTTCTTTTCTCGCCGTTGTCGGGCGCTCGACGGCTTTTTTTGCCGTGCGTCGCTGTTATTACCGCGCGCCCGCCGTCTGGCTTTCGGGTTCGGCACATTCATACCCATGAATGGCATGATTTCCGAACCAGTTTATGGCCGGAAACTAATGCCGTGGTGCTGGCGACGCAACCGACGGGCGGTTCACAAATCCCGGAGGCCGGACAAGCGAGACAGAAAAAAGACGCCGCTTAGGGGCTTTAAGCGGGTTTCCGCATGCGGCTCGCGCACAGGGCCACGTCGACACGATTGCGCATGCCGAGCTGACGGATCACCCGGTGAACGTAGATCCGGATGGTGCCCTCGCGCAGGCCGAGCGCCTCGGCAATGTCGCGGTTGGCGTAGCCTTGGCCGAGCAGGTCCATGACCTGACGCTCGCGTCGGGTCAGGCGCTGGATCCGGCGTTCCAGCTCCGGATCGTCGAGATGCAACGCAGCCACCTCCGGTGTCCGGTCGGTGGGCATGAACGCACGTTGGCCATCGCGCACCCGCTGGATCACGTCTCCGGTATCAGCCGGCGAGGCGTCGAAATGGGTGTAGCCGAGCAGCCCCAGAGCCCTGGCGTGCCGGGCAACCTCCGGGTCCGGTTCCGGGCTGGCCGCAACCAGGTGGGCGTGGGGATGTTCGCCGCGCAGGCGCTCCAGACCGTCGAAATGCCGAGGCGTGGGCGCGCCGCAGACGTAAACCACCGCCGCCGTGGGATCCGCCTGCAGCCGGGCGGCGACCGCGTCGAGCCCTTCGGCGCCGACAATGTCGGCGAGGAGGTTCAGCCGCTCGAACACAGAAATTCCAGCGGCAATGCACCAAGCCAGACCGCCGGTGATCACGATCGGCGGTTGGTGGTGGTCTTTGGGCGACACCGTTTCAGTTCTCCGCGATCAGGGTACGCTGGGATCAGGGTACGCTGGGATCAGGGTACGCTGGTGGGCTGCAGACTCCACGGGCGTGGAATGCGTCAGTATGCACGCGACCCTAGGGCAAACCATAATTTAACGCATTACAAGTTTAGAACGATAGCGAAAGCGTGTTTTCGATTATGGCGCGACCTTATGGCAGCGAACTCTACATAGGGACCCGCGATCGGCTGGCTGTCGTTGCTGCCTCAAGGTTCCGACCGGAATCCCTTGCGTGCACGTCGCGGCGGTCAGTAGGTTGCCCCGGCCGATCAGGGGGCTCGTCACAGACGCCGACGACATAACGACAACGGACCGAAGGGCGCGGCCGTCCGCCAATCATGATGTCATCTGCTGTCATATCCGGGTTCGTATTGGGGGCGCTTGCGCCTTGGTTGACGCGGACCTTGGGCGAGCGTGTGCATTGGCTGCTGGCGGTTCTGCCGGCCGTCCTGTTCGTCTATTTCGCCCAGTTCCTGCCCGTCGTGGCCGCCGGGGAGAGCGTGCGCGTCGCCACCGAATGGGTCCCCGGGCTGGACGTCGCGCTGTCGTTCTACCTCGACGGGCTCAGCCTGATCTTCGCCCTGCTGATCACCGGGATCGGCACCTTCATCGTGCTCTACGCCGGCGGATACCTGCACGGCCACGCCCAGCTCGGCCGGTTCTTTCTGTATCTGCTGTCGTTCATGGGCTCGATGCTGGGGCTCGTGCTGGCGGACAACGTGATCACGCTGTTCGTCTTCTGGGAACTCACGTCGATCACGTCGTTCCTGCTGATCGGCTTCAGCCACACCGCGCCGAAGTCGCGCCGCGCCGCGATGCAGGCCCTGGTCGTGACCGGCGGTGGCGGGCTGGCGCTGTTGGCGGGCTTGCTGATCATGGCCTCGGTCGCCGGGACGAGCGAGCTGTCGCAAATCTTGAGCGATCCAGAGGTGCTGACCTCTTCGGCGCTCTACGTGCCGATGACCATTCTTGTGCTGCTGGGCGCGTTCTCGAAGTCGGCGCAGTTCCCGCTGCACTTCTGGCTGCCCAACGCGATGGAGGCGCCGACGCCGGTCAGCGCTTACCTGCACTCCTCCACGATGGTGAAGGCGGGCGTCTATCTGATGGCGCGCGTGTCCCCAGGACTAGGCGGCACCGATCTGTGGTTCTACGCCCTGGTGATCTTCGGCGCGACGACCATGCTGGTCGGTGGCTTCCTGGCGATGCGCCAGAGCGACCTGAAGCTGGTGCTCGCCTACACCACCGTCGCCGGGCTGGGCACGCTCACCATGCTGATCGGGCTGGGCGGCGACTACGCCTTCAAGGCGATGGCGCTGTTCCTGATCACCCACGCCTTTTACAAAGGCGGTCTGTTCATGGTCGCCGGGTCGATCGACCACGGGACCGGCACGCGCGACGCGCTGCAGCTGGGCGGTCTTGCACGCCCGATGCCGGTCACCTTCGCGGTGGCCGTGCTGCTCGGCTTGTCGATGGCCGGGATCATCCCGTTCGTCGGCTTCATCGCCAAGGAAGTGATCTACGAGGCGACCCTGCACGTCGGCGCCACGGCGCTGATCCTGGTCACCGCGGCGGCGGTGCTGGGCAACGCCTTCAACGTGGTCGCCGCCGGGATCGTCGGCCTGCGTCCCTTCCTGAGCGCGCACAAGGCGACGCCGCACCATCCCCACGAAGCCCCGCCGTCGATGCTGGTCGGGCCGATCGCGCTCGCCGCCCTCGGCCTGTTTTGCGGCGTCGGCTTTCCGATCACCGCGGACTACGTCGCCGCCCCGGTGATGGCGAGCCTGAACGGCCTGCCGGTCGGCGAGCAGGCGGCCGAGCTCTACCTCTGGCACGGCATCAAGCCGCCGCTGATCCTCTCGATCGTCACGCTCGCGCTGGGCGCGCTCGGCTTCGCGTTCTGGCCGCAGATGCGTGCCGGTATCGCCGCGATTCTGCGCGCGATCGGCTGGGGCCCGGATCACGGCTACGACCAGGCTGTCGCGGGGCTGGAGCGGCTGGCGTATGCCGCGACGCGGGTGCAGCAGACCGGCTATCTGCGCCATTATGTGATGGCGACCTTCCTCGTCGTCGCCGTGTTCATGCTGGCCACACTGTTCACTGTGGGCGGGCTGCCGAGCGACTTCCGGGTGCCAACGGTCTACCTGCCCGAAGTAATCGCGCTCGCGCTCTTGGTCGGCGGCGCGGTCGTGGCGACCGTCGTTTACAGCCGGGTCGCGGCGGTCGCGGCGATCGGCGTGGTCGGCTACGCGGTCGCGCTCTTGTTCCTGATCTTCTCCGCCCCCGATCTCGCGTTCACGCAGTTTATGGTGGAGACACTGACGGTCGTCATCCTGGTGCTGGTGCTAATGCGCGTACCGCTCGAAGTCAGCGCTTTCCGCGGCCGGGCGGGCCGGCTGCGCGACGCTGTGATCGCGGTCGCGGTCGGCGCGGCGGTCAGCTTGGTGCTGCTGGCCACCACGCAGGGACCGCTCGACCTGCGACTGAGCGAGTACTTCATTGAGAAGTCGGTGCCGATCGCCCACGGCCACAACATCGTCAACGTCATTCTGGTCGACTTCCGCGCGCTGGACACGCTGGGCGAAATCTTCGTGGTGACGATCGCCGGGCTGTCCTGCTTCGGCCTGGTGCGTTTGGCCCTGACACGGCGCAAGGCCGCGCGCGCTGACGTGCCGCCGGCGCAGCAGCCGCGCGCCGCCGAGACCGCGGGAGGTGATGCGTGAACTCGGTCATCCTGCACACTGCGACCCGGATCCTGACCAGCCTGATCCTGATGTTCTCCGTCTACATCCTCTACCGCGGCCACAACGAGCCGGGCGGCGGGTTCATCGGCGGTCTGATCGCAGCCAGCGGAATCATCCTCTATTCCGTGGCGTTCGGCAGCACCTGGGCGCGCCACGGCATGCGCGCCTCAGGTCTGTCGGTCGCGGGCGCGGGGCTGTTCTTCGCCGCGCTGTCGGGCGTGCTTTCGGGCATCCACGGCAAGCCGTTTCTCACCGGGCTCTGGTATTTCCCCAAGCTCGGCATCGAAGCGAAGGTCGCGCTGTCGACGCCGCTCTTATTCGACATCGGGGTCTACCTGGTGGTTGTGGGGGCGCTTACCACCATCGCCCTCGAGCTCGAGGAGGCGCGCGACTGACATGGAAAGCATCCTCGCCATCGCGGTTGGCATCCTGGTGGCCTGCGCGGTCTTCCTGATCCTCGCCCGCGATCTGATCCGGATCATGCTGGGCCTGGCGATCCTGTCGAACGCGGCAAACCTGCTGATCTTCACCAGCGGCCGCGTGACCCGCGACGCCCCGCCGATCGTGCCCGAAAACGTCAAGGTGCCCGAGGGGGTGATCGCGAACCCGCTGCCCCAGGCGCTGATCCTGACCGCGATCGTGATCGGCTTCTCGCTGCTCGCCTTCGCGCTGGTGCTGAGCTACCGCGCCTTCGCCACCATGCGCACGGTCGACGTCGACGCCATGCGCCTGGCGGAGCCGCCGTATCCGGGACAAAACGTGCCGAGCGGGGCCGCCGGGCGCCAGGTCAAGTATGACAACGAACGCGCGCCGGAGGTGGCCGAATGACCGCCTGGCTGCTGTTCTGGCCGGTTCTGCTGCCGATCCTGACCGCCTCGCTGTGCCTGGTGTTCTGGACCCGGCCGGACCTGCAGCGCATCGTCTCGCTGATCGGGACGGCGGTGCTCGCGGCGGGCATCCTGGCGCTGTTCCGGGAGGTCTGGACCGGCGGGATCGTCTCGGTGCAGGCCGGCGACTGGCCGGCGCCCTACGGCATCACCTTCGTCGCCGATACGCTGTCGGTCACCATGGCTGCGCTGACCGCGCTGATCGGCCTGGGCGTGGCGGTCTACGCCCTGGGCGACATCGGCTACGAGCGCGAGCGCACCGGCTTCCACCCGCTGTTCCAGGCGCTGCTCGCCGGGGTGGGCGGCGCGTTCATGACCGGCGACATCTTCAACATGTACGTCTGGTTCGAAGTGATGGTGATCGCCTCGTTCGGGCTGATCACCCTCGGCGGCGAGCGCGAGCAGATCGACGGCGGCGTCAAGTACGTGCTGCTCAACCTGATCGCGACCACGCTGATGCTGATGGCGATCGGCCTGCTGTACGGCGCGACGGGCACGCTCAACCTGGCCGATCTGGCGCAGGTCGTCCCCGACCACCCGGACCGGGGGCTGTTGACCGCGATCGCCGCGCTGTTCCTGTTGGCGTTCGCCATGAAGGCAGCGGTGTTCCCGCTCTACTTCTGGCTGCCGGCCAGCTACCACACGCCGGCCGCGGCGATCTCGGCCGTGTTCGCGGCGCTGCTGACCAAGGTCGGCGTCTACGCGCTGATCCGGGTGTTCTCGCTGGTGTTCACAGAAAGCCAGGAGTTCACCTACGCGGTGCTGCTGGTCGCCGGGATCGTCACCATGCTGGTCGGCGTGCTGGGCGCGATCGCGCAGGACGACATCCGCCGGGTGCTGTCGTTCAATTTGGTAAGCGGCATCGGATTCATTCTGATCGGCGTGGGGCTGGGCACCGCGCTCGGCCTGGCCGGGGCGCTGTACTACACCGTGCACCACATCATCGTGATGTCGGCCTTGTTCATGGTCGCGGGCGTGGCACAGCGGCTCGCCGGTGCGCCCGGCCTAAACGATCTGGGCGGCCTGTACCTGAAGCACCCTTGGGTCGCGGTGCTGTTCTTCTTCGTCGCGATGTCGCTCGCGGGTGTCCCGCCCCTCTCCGGGTTCTGGCCGAAGGTGATCCTGGTCAAGGCATCGCTCGCGACCGACGCCTACGTCGTCGCGGCTGCGGCGCTGGTCACCGGCCTGCTCACCCTCTATTCGATGGCCAAGGTCTGGTCGCTCGCCTTCTGGAAGGCGCAGCCGGAGCACGTCGTGGCGGCCGCCGGGCCCGGGATATTGGAAACCGGCGAGATGAGCCGCGGCGACACGCGCATGACCCTGCTGCCGGTCGCCGTGCTGGCGCTGGTGACGCTGCTGATCGGGCTGTTCGCCCAGCCGCTGCTGACACTGTCGGAACGCGCGGCGGATGAACTGATCAACCACGAGCCCTACGTGACCACCGTGCTGAGCGGGGAGGGCGCATGAGCGAGACCAGACCGCATCGAGACGACATCGCCGACGCCGAGACGGTGGAGGTGCCGCGTACCGCGCAGCTCAACGTGTTCGCCCTCAACGTTGTGCTCGCGCTCGCCTGGTCGCTCACCACCGGGGCGTTCTCGCTGCTCAACCTCACGGTCGGCTTCGTGCTGGCGTTCCTGGCGCTGTGGCTGCCGTGGCGGATGTGGGGCGACGACACCTATTTCCGCCGGCCGTGGCGGATCCTGCGGCTGATGCTGACGTTCGTCTGGGAACTGATCGCCTCCGCCACCACCGTGGCGATGCTGGTGCTTACCCCGGGCCTGAAGTTCCGCTCGGCGATCGTGGCAGTGCCGCTGGACGTCAAGCACGACCTCGGCATCACCCTGTTCGCCAACCTGATCTCGCTCACGCCCGGCACGCTCTCGCTCGACGTCTCCGACGACCGCAGCACACTCTACGTCCACGCCATGGATACCGAGGACGCCGAGGCGGAGAAGCGGGACATGAAGGAAACCTTCGAGGACCCGATCCGAAAGGCGCTGCAATGAACCCGTTCAGCGAGGTGACGAGCTTTCTGGACGGGGCGGTCGCGGTCGCCGTGGTGCTGATCGGCGTGTCGCTGCTGCTGACCTTCGTACGCCTGATCAAGGGGCCGAGCCTCGCCGACCGGGTGGTCGCGCTCGACCTACTGACCGTGCTCGCGATGGGCGTAATCGGGCTCAGGGTGATCGCCACCGGCGACGTGCTGTATCTGGAGATCGCGCTCGCGCTCGGGCTGGTCGCGTTCCTGGCGACGGTGTTCTTCGCCCGGCTGATCGAGACGCGCGGGCGCGAACTGGACCACGGCTACGATACGATGGACCGCAGGAAGGAGCGCTAGGGAGATGGACGGGGTAAGCGAGATCGTCGCCGGGGTGATGATCCTGATCGGCTCCTTCTTCGTGTTCGTCGCCGCGGTCGGCATCCTGCGCATGCCGGATGTCTACGTGCGCATGCACGCCGCGACCAAGGCCGGCACGCTCGGCTCCGGCCTGCTGCTGCTGGCCGTTGCAGTACAGGCGCAAGAACTCGACGTGGTTCTGCGTGCGGTGGCCGCGGTGCTGTTCCTGATCGCGACCACGCCGGTCGCGGCCCATCTGTTGGGACGCGCCTCCTACATCTCCGGCGTGCCGCTGTGGAAGGGCACCAAGCTGGACGAACTCGAGGGCAAATACGACCGCGATACCCGGGCCCTGTCCGGCCAGTCGCCGGACGACGCGCCGCACAAGCCGGGGCCTCAGGGCTCTAACTTCTTGAGGAGAGGGCAAGATGCTGAAACGTGATTCCGCGTTTCAGCATCTTGCCCTAAGGCGCTACCGCTCTTCAGCCTGCCACGGCACCGCGCGCCGAACCAGCCGGTCGACTGTGAAGTAAAGGCCGACGGCGAAGACCGCGAGCACGAACAAGGCGGCGAACATCACGTCCACCTGCATGCGCGCGTTCGCCTGCAACATCAGGTAGCCGAGCCCGGCGCTGGAGCCGACCCATTCGCCGACGACCGCCCCGATCGGCGCGACGGCGGTGGCGACGCGCAGGCCGGAGCCGAGCGCGGGCAGGGCGGCCGGGACCCGCAAATGCCACAGCACGCGCCCTCGGTTACCCCCCATCGTGCGGGCAAGGTCGAGCCACCCCGGCTCGGTCCGCCGCAGGCCGTCGAAGAAGGCGCTGGTCACCGGGAAATAGATGATCAGGGTCGCCATCACCACCTTGCTCGCCATGCCGTAGCCGAGCCAGACGACCAGGATCGGCGCCAGCGCGAACACCGGGACCGCCTGGCTGACGACGAGAACCGGCAAGAGCCAGCGGCGCATCGGCCGGAAGCTCGCGATCAGAAGCGCGCTCGCCGCGCCCAGCAAGAGCCCGAGCGCCAGCCCGAGCAGGATCTCCGCGAACGTGACCCAGGCGTGATCCATGAGCTGCGGCCAGCGGGTCAGCAGGACCTCGCCGACGGCAAACGGGCCGGGCAGGATGTAGGCGGGCGCCTGACTCGCCCATTGGATCGCCTGCCAGATCACCAGCAACCCGGCCAGGATCGCGAGCGGGCGAAGGAAGCGCCGCGTGGCTTCAGACATCGCCGGCCTCCCGCTGCGCGCGCTTGGCGGCGGCCAGCCGGTCCAACAGCGCACCCTGCCGGTCACCCACCTGATCCGCTGGGCGCGGCGGGGCCCCCGGCGGCGCGCTGACGCTGTCGTCGAGCTTTGCCGGTCGACCGGCCATCACCCGGATACGATGGCCCAGGCGCAGGGCTTCCAGCGGATCGTGCGTGACCAGCAGCACGGTCCGCCCGGCCAGCAGTTCGGCGGCGAGCGCCTGCAGTTCATAACGCGTGATCGCGTCCAGGCCGGCGAACGGCTCGTCCATCAGCACGATCTGCCGGTCCTCCATCAGCGTCCGGGCGAGCGCGACGCGCTGGCGCATGCCGCCGGACAGCGCGCCGGGCCGGGCGTCTGCGGCGTCGGCCAGGCCGACCCGCCGGAGCAGCTCGTCCGCCTGGGCGCGCATCGCCCGGGTCACCGGCTGGCCGCGCAGCCGCGGGCCCAGGAGGACGTTGGCGCGCACGGACAGCCAGGGCAGCAGCAGGTCCTGCTGCGCCATGTAGGCGAGCCGGCCATTGAGCGGCTGACCATGCGGATCGCTGACGCGGCCTTCCGCGGCATCCGCCAGCCCCGCGATCAGCCGCAGCAGGCTGGTCTTACCGACCCCGCTCGGTCCCAAGAGGCAGGTGATCTCCCCGCCCGCCACGTCGAGGTCGAGGCGGTCGAACAGGTGCACGCCGTCGAAGGCGAGCCGGGCGCCGCGCACGCGCACGCCTGGTGCATCCGCCCGCTGGGCCTCGGGCCGGGCCGTGCGGCGGTTGGGGAAGGGGTAGACGCGGGCGCCGCGCTCGGCGCCCGCCGGCCGGTCGGACTGGGTCAATGCACGCTCCCTACGCCGGTGCTAACCGGATCAGGTTCGAAGGGGTCGTCCCGCCCACGGGACCTCTCAGCCGCTGCAAGGTTCGCGGCTCCCCCGGTGAAGATGGCTCGGCTTGCCGTGCCGGGCGCAGGCCTTACCATTAAGGCTGCCATGCACGACGCGTCACCGCTCCAACCTGTCGCCCCGCAGCCGGGCGGACAAGAGGCTCCCGCGCCGCGCTTCATCGGCAGCGAGATCTACCGCCATTCGAGCTACGGCGCGAAGCATCCGCTGTCGATCCCGCGCGTGTCGACCTGTATCGACCTGTGCCGGGCGATGGGCTGGCTGCCGGCGGAGGTCTACCACGACAGCCCGCGCGCCACACCCGAGCAGTTGGCGCGCTTTCACGATCCAGCCTACGTCGCCGCCGTGCAGGCGGCCGAGCGGACCCAGCGCGCGAGCGCAGACATGCGGCTTCGCCACGACCTGGGGGCGCGCGGCAACCCGGTGTTTCCGGAAGTGTTCCGGCGCCCGGCGACGGCGGCCGGCGGGTCGATCCTGGCCGCGCAGATGCTGCTGGAGCGTCCCGGCAAGGTGCACAACCCCGCCGGTGGGACCCACCACGGCCGTCCCGACCGGGCGAGCGGCTTCTGCTACTTCAACGATCCGGTTCTGGCGCTCTTGACCCTGCTGGACGGCGGACTGACGCGCGTGCTCTACCTCGACACCGACGCGCACCATGCCGACGGCGTGCAGGATGCCCTGCACGGCGATCCACGGGTCCTTATGATCTCGGTACACGAGGACGGCCGCTGGCCGATGGCCGCGCGTGCCGACGGACAGATCGCCGGGTCCGCGCGCGACACCGCTGGCGGGTCGGCGCGCAATATCCCGGTGCCGCCGGAGTTCAACGACGACGAGATGGCCTACGTCCTGGAAGCGGCGATCCTGCCGCTGATCGACGCCTTCGAGCCGGAGGCGATCGTGATCCAAGGCGGTTCGGACGCCTGCGCGGACGACCCGCTGAGCCGTCTCGGCCTGTCCAACACGGCGCTTTGGCGGGTGGTGCGCGCGGTCATGGACCTCGCGCCGCGGACTTTGATGCTGGGCGGGGGCGGCTACAATCCCTGGTCGGTGGGCCGCACCTGGGCCGGCTTTTGGGCGGTGCTGAACGGCCACGAGATCCCGGAGCGCGTCACCCCGGAGGCCGAAGCGGTTTTACGCGGCCTATCCTGGCGGCATAGTCGGGGACGCAACCCGCCCGAGTCGTGGTTCACCGCGCTCGCCGATCCGCCCCGCCGGGGTCCGTTGCGCACGGCCGTGCGCGAAGCGGTGGCGACAGCGCTGGCCGCGTGAGCGCCCGTTTGCAAAGGAACAGGAAATGCCCGTGCCGCGCGCCATCGACTTTGGCTTCGCCGTCGCCGCCGCCGTCATGATCGCGTTCAGCGCGCCGGCCGGGGCGGTCAGCTTCGAGACCGATCGGCTCGCCATCGAAACGCCGTCGGGCGAGCGGCACGAGTTCACGGTCGAGCTGGCGGTCAACGACGAACAGCGCGCCCGCGGCCTGATGTACCGGCGGGAGATGGCGGGCGATCACGGTATGCTGTTCCTGTACGACCGGGTCGGCCTGCATTCGATGTGGATGGCGAACACCTACATCCCGCTCGACATGCTGTTCATCAAGCCGGACGGCGAGGTGGTGCACATCGCCGAGCGCACCGTGCCGCAGTCCAGACGCCCGATCTCCGCCGGCCAGCGGGTGAAGGCGGTGCTGGAACTGCGTGGCGGCACGGTCGACCGGCTGGACATCCCGGTTGGCTCAACGGTGCGTTACACAGCATTCGGCACCGCGGAAGAGTAAGGCAGGGACCGTCGGGTAGGTTCGCGAAGCAACCCACCAGACAGGGTGCGCCGGCGGCACGGCCGATGCGGTGGATTGCCGCGAAGCCGCGGCAAATCCACCCTACGAACCGGACCCGCCCAGCGAATACATTACGCGAGATCCCGCGCCAGCCGGTGGAGCACGTCGTGGAACATCGCCGGGGTCAGGCGGCCGGTGTTCGTGTTGTAGCGCGAGCAGTGGTAGCTGTCCGCCAGCACCAGGCCGTCGGGGAGCACGTGCCAGGCGCCGTGGGCGAAGCGGTAGTGGCTCTGCCGCAGCCCGCGGGCGACCAGCAGCGTGTCGTGGGCGATCTTGCCCAGCGCCAGCACGGCGCGCAGGCGTCCCATGGCGGCGATCTCGCCTTCCAGGAACGCCGAGCGGCAGGTCTTGATTTCCTCGGTGGTCGGCTTGTTTTCCGGCGGCACACACTTGACCGCGTTGGTGATCCGGCAGTCGATCAGTTCGATCCCGTCGTTGGGATCGGCGCGAAAGGTGCCGCGGGCGAAGCCGACGTCGACCAGGGTTGGGTAGAGCAGGTCCCCTGCCCAGTCGCCGGTGAACGGCCGGCCGGTCCGGTTGGCGCCCTTCAGGCCGGGGGCCAGACCGACCACCAGCAACTGCGCATCCAGGCCCCCGAACGATGGCACGGGGGCGTTCAGGAAGTCCGGATGACGCGCCCGATTGTGCGCGCGGAAGTCGGCCAGGCGGGGACAGCGCTGGCAATCGGCCGGCGGTTCCGGCGGCTGGACGGCGGGCATGGCTGGCGGAGATCCGGGCGTTAGCGGGTGTAGTCGTCGTCGCTCGGCGCGTCGCCGCTGTCGCGCGGCGGCCGGTTGCGGCGCCGCTCGTCCGGCGGGGAAGTGTGGATCCGCTCGATGTCCTGGCGCAGCGTCTCCAGGTCGATGAAGGTGTCGGCCGCGCGGCGCAGCTCGTCCGCGATCATCGGCGGGGAGGTGCGAATGGTGGAGACGATCGTGGTGCGCACCGCCTTGCGCTGCACCGCCTCGATCAGCCGGCGGAAGTCGCCGTCGCCGGAAAACAGCACGACGTGGTCGAGGTAGTTGGAGATCTCGAGCATGTCGATCGCAAGCTCGATATCCATATTCCCCTTGGTCTTCCGCCGGCCCGAGGAGTCGGTGAACTCCTTGGTCGGCTTGGTGACCATGGTGTAGCCGTTGTAGTCGAGCCAATCCACCAGCGGGCGGATCGGGGAATACTCCTGATCCTCCACCAGCGCGGTGTAGTAGAAGGCGCGCACCAGCCGGCTCTCGTTGGCGAACAGCTCGAGCAGGCGGCGGTAGTCGATGTCGAAGCCGAGCGCCCGGGCGGTCTGATACAGGTTGGCGCCGTCGATGAAGAGCGCGGTGCGCTCGGACTGATAAAAGTGCATCGAGGAATCCTTAAGCAGGAAAGGGTTTCGCAGCCAGCCCCGGCAAGCTAAGTCGGAGCCCGCCCATTCGAGGGTGTCATCAATAGCACCCTCACATTTGACTGCGTAGCTGGATTGGCGATGCCACGCAAGACACACCGCGACAGGCTTTGGACGCGTTCACAATGATGTCGTACGTCGCCTTGGGCGCTAATCTTGCCTCGGAACGCTACGGTCCTCCGCGCGCGACGCTGAGGGCGGCGTTGGCGCTATTGGAGGCGCGCGGTTTTCGGATCGCCGCGCGGTCCGGGTGGTATGAGAGCGCGCCCGTCCCAGCGAGCGACCAGCCGTGGTTCATCAACGCGGTCGTGCGCCTGGACGACGCCCCGGAGCCGGCGCGGCTCATGGAGACGCTGCATGCGCTGGAGGCGGATCTGGGGCGCGTTCGCTCGGTGCCGAACGCGCCGCGCGCGGTCGATCTCGACCTGATCGACGCGGGCGGGGAGGTGAGCGGTCCGGAGGCTTGGCCTAAGCTGCCGCACCCGCGTCTGCACGACCGGGCGTTCGTGTTGATGCCGTTGCAGGAGATCGCGCCCAACTGGCGCCATCCGGCAAGCGGTCGCCATATCGACGCGCTGCTGGCGGCGCTGCCCGCGGGGCAGACCTGCCGCCGGGCGCCGGACGACGACGGGCCGGAGTCTTGAAACGTTGCGGCGCGCCGCCTATAACCCAGCCCCAAGAGCATTTCCGAACATCCTGGTCCAGGAGACAGCGACGCAATGGCGCGCGTTACGGTCGAAGACTGCATTATCCGCATCCCCAACCGCTTCGAGCTGGTGATGATGGCGGCCCAGCGGGCGCGCAACATCTCCGCGGGCTCGCAGCTGACGGTCGACCGCGACCGCGACAAGAACCCGGTCGTGGCCCTGCGCGAGATCGCCGACAGCACGATCGGGCTGGACGAGTTGGAGGACAGCCTGATCCAAAGCCAGCAGAAGTACGCCGCGCGCGAGGATCAGGACGAAGACGTACCCGAGTTCGACGCGCTTGAGGGCGAGTTGGAGGCGAGCGCCCAGGTGGCCGAGGAGCTGCGTCCGGCTGGCGCCGAGTCCGCCGGGGAAGCGTCCGGCGCGGATGACAGCGGCGAGAGCGGCGGGGAGGGCGTCTCGCTCGAGGAGATGCGCGAGCAGGAAGCCGAGAGCGACGCCGGCGCCGACAATCTGGACGACGACCAGTCCTAAGCCGGCGCATCGCCGCACGTCGCCGGCACCGCTGGCGCGTACGGCTGAACGGACGACACGTCAGGGGCTCCGGGGTGTTCCGCGGAGCCCTTTTTCGTGCCCGATCCCAAGATGGCGGCGGTTCGTCACTGCGCGCACGGCTTGGAGCGCGGGGCTATCGCCCGTACATTAGGAGTACGCGCGGACTCGGCTACGCCCGGGCGCCCGTAAACCCAAACGCGACGAGGGCCGGGACGCGCAGCAACCCGGCCTTGTAATCAAGCCGCAGCGCGGACGCTCCCTGTATGATGCGCCAATTCGAACTGGTGGAGACGGTCAAGTCCTACGACGCCAACGTCGACGAGGACGCGCTGAACCGCGCCTACGTGTTTTCCATGAAGGCGCACGGCGCGCAGACGCGCGCGTCCGGCGACCCGTACTTTTCGCACCCGCTCGAAGTCGCCGGTATTCTGACCAGCCTGAAGCTGGACGGCGCGTCGATCATGACCGCACTGCTGCACGACACGGTCGAGGACACCGACACCTCGATCGCGGATATCGAACAGCTGTTCGGCCGGGACGTTGCCCGGCTGGTCGACGGGGTCACCAAGCTGTCCCGCCTGGAGCTGCAGAGTGAGCAGAGCAAGCACGCGGAAAACTTCCGTAAACTCGTCCTCGCGATGTCCGAGGACATCCGGGTGCTGCTGGTCAAGCTGGCCGACCGGCTGCACAACATGCAGACGCTGCACTACATGCGCGATCCGGAGAAGCGCAAGCGGATCGCGCGCGAGACGATGGAGATCTATGCGCCGCTCGCCGAGCGGATCGGCATGCAATCCTTCAAGGACGAACTCGAGGACCTGGCGTTCCGCGAGCTGAACCCGGAGGCGCGCGAGTCGATCGTCAAGCGCCTGGAGTTCCTGCGCCAGCGCGGCGGCGACCTGGAAACGCGAGTGTCGCAGGAACTGCAATACGCCCTCGACGGCGAGGGCGTGAAGGCGACCGTGCGCGGACGCACCAAGACGCCCTATTCGATCTGGCGCAAGATGCAGGTCAAGAACGTCGGCTTCGAGCAGTTGTCCGACATCATGGCCTACCGGGTGATCGTGGATACGGTTCCGGAGTGCTATCACGCGCTCGGCGTCCTGCATGCGCGCTATCCCGTCGTGCCAGGGCGGTTCAAGGACTACATCTCGACCCCCAAGCCGAACGGCTACCGCTCGCTCCACACCGGCCTGATCGGGCCGCAGCGTCAGCGCATCGAGGTGCAGATCCGGACCCGGGAGATGCACGAGGTCGCGGAATACGGCGTTGCCGCGCACTGGCTCTACAAGCAGCCGGACGCCGAGCTGGACTCCGAAGCGATCGGGCAGGGGCGCTCGGTCGACGGCCGGCAGTACCGCTGGGTGCGCGAACTGCTGGACATCCTGGAACACGCCTCCAACCCGGAGGAGTTCCTGGAACACACCAAGATGGAGATGTTCCAGGATCAGGTGTTCTGCTTCACACCCAAGGGCGACCTGATCGCCCTGCCGCGCAATTCGACACCGGTCGATTTCGCCTACGCCGTCCACTCCGAGGTCGGCGACACCTGTGTCGGCGCCAAGGTCGACGGGCGGATGGTGCCGCTCAAGACCCCGCTCAAGAACGGCGATCAAGTGGAGATCGTCACCTCCAAGGCTCAGACGCCCTCGCCGGACTGGGAAAAGTTCGTCGTCACCGGCAAAGCGCGCGCGCGCATCCGGCGGTTCGTCCGCCAGAAGGAGCGCGAGCAGTATCACGAGCTGGGTCGCCAGATGCTGCAGAAGGCCTTCCGGCAGGAGGGCTACGACTTTACCGAGAAAGCCGTCGCGGGCGTCCTGAAGCGCTTCAAGGCGGAGAACGTCGGGGATATCTACGTCTACGTCGGGCGCGGCGACATTACCGCGCGCGAGGTGGTGCACGCCGTCTTCCCGGGTTCCAAGGAGAGCGACAAGGACCGCAAGGTCGTCCCGATCCAGCAGCGCGCGAAGAACAAGGGCGGCCGGCGCGACCACGCCGTACCGATCCGCGGCCTGATTCCGGGCATGGCGGTGCACTACGCGCACTGCTGTCACCCGTTGCCCGGTGAACGCATCGTCGGCATCGTCACCACCGGCAAGGGGGTCACGGTGCACACCATCGACTGCGAGACGCTCGAGAATTTCCAGGATTCGCCGGAACGCTGGGTCGATCTGGCCTGGGAGGCGGACGAGACCGACGAGCCCTATACCGGGCGTCTGCACGTCGTGGTCGCCAACGAGCCCGGCAGCCTGGGCGACTTGTCGACCGTGATCGGCAAGAACCGGGCGAACATCTCCAACCTTAAGATCACCAACCGGTCGGTCGACTTTTTCGAGATGCTGGTCGACGTCGAGGTCACGGACGTCAAGCATCTCACCAACGTCATGGCGGCGTTGCGGGCGTCGCCGGTGATCACCTCGGTCGACCGCGCGCGCGGCTAGCGTGCGCCGAACCAAGCGGATGCGTGCATGATCTTCGGGCGCCGCAAGCGGCCGCATTTCTGGAGACGTCTTGGGGAGACCGTCTGGCCCAAGGCCGGAATCCGCCGCGCGCTGATCTACGTCACCCACAGGATCCGCCGGCTGCCTGGGTCGCCGTACTCGATCGCCGCCGGTTTCGCCTGCGGCGTGGCGGTGTCATTCACCCCGCTGATCGGCTTACATTTCGTATTGGGTGCGCTGATCGCGTTCGTGATCGGCGGCAACGTGATCGCCTCCGCGATCGGGACCGCCATCGGCAACCCCTGGACCTTCCCGTTCATCTGGGCGGCCATTTTCTGGCTGGGCCGGGCGATCCTCGGCCATCCGGAAGGCAGCGCGCTGCCGGACGAACTGACGCTCAGCTACATTTTCGACCACACCTGGGACGTCTTTTATCCAATGCTGGTAGGCGGCCTGCCGACCGCCTTGGCGGCGTGGTTGATTTTCTTCTGGCCGTGCTATAAGGCCGTGGCCCGATATCAGGCGCACCGCGAGGCGCGGCGCGCGCGCGCCCGTGAGCGCCGGGCCGCGAAGCGTGCCGCCAAGGCCGCCGCCAAAACGGCCCGGGCCGAGGCCAAGGGAGAGCAGTCATGACGCAGCCGATCCGGCTGGGCGTCAACATCGACCACATCGCCACCCTGCGCAACGCCCGCGGCGGTCGCCACCCCGACCCCCTGCGCGCCGCGAAACTTGCCGAGCGGGCTGGCGCCGACGGCATCACCGCGCATCTGCGCGAGGACCGACGGCATATCGTCGACCGCGACATTGAGCGGCTGAGCGCGGAACTGACCGTGCCGCTCAACCTGGAGATGGCGGCGACCGACGAGATGCTGGCACTCGCCAAGCGCCACGCCCCGCACGCCTGCTGCCTGGTGCCCGAGCGACGGGAAGAGGTCACCACCGAAGGCGGGCTGGACGTCGCCGGCCAACGCGACACGCTGGCCCGCTTCGTGGCTGAACTTGGCGCCGCGGGCACGCGCGTGTCCCTGTTCATCGACCCTGATCGCACGCAGCTGGAAGCCGCGGCCGCGATCGGCGCGCCGGTGGTGGAACTGCACACCGGCGCCTACTGCGACGCTTTCCTGGCAGCCGCGGCCGAAGGACAGGCGCCGGACCACGCCACCAGGCGCGAGCTGGACCGGATCGTCGAGGGCGCGCGGCTGGCAGGCGAACTCGGCCTGGAATGCCATGCCGGGCACGGCCTCACCTTCGATACGGTCA
>CAYRCO010000024.1:13751-20428 GCA_964422775.1 uncultured Rhodovibrio sp. | reverse complement strand
GTGGGGTGGGTAGATTTCGGCCGCGCGGGCGCTGCGGCGCGCACCCTCACTCGTCCTTCTCGCGCGCCTGCTCGCGCGGGCGGCGGGTCAGCTTGGGGGCTTCGTAGAGCGCCTTGACCATGCCGTGCAGGCTGTCGACCTCCGCCGCCGTCGGGCGGGCGCGGGCGAAGATGTTGCGCAGGTTGCGCACCATCGCCGGGCGCTTCTCCGGGATGTTGAAGTAGCCGGCGGCCTCCAGCCGCGCCTCCAGGCGCGCCATGAAGTTGTCCAACTCCTCCGCGCGCGCGGCGCGGCCGCTGTTCTGCCGGCCGCTGACCAGCTTGACGGCCGGCGTGGCGTCTTCCGCGGTCCACCATTCGTAGGCGATCAGCAGCACCGCCTGCGCCAGGTTGAGCGACGTCGCCCCCGGGTTGAGCGGTGCGCGGATCAGCGTGTCGGCGAGCGCGACCTCGTCGTTCTCCAACCCCTGCTTCTCCGGCCCGAACAGCACGGCCGCCGGCCCCTCGTCGCGCACGGCGGCGCGCAGGTCGGCCCCGGTGGCGCGCGGGGTCAGCACCCATTTCACCTGGTCGCGTTCGCGCGCGGTGGTGGCGTAGACGCGGGCCATCTCGGCAACCGCGCTCGGCACGTCGTCGTAGACGCGCGCTTGGTCCACAACCGACCGGGCGTGGGCGGCCGCCGCCTCGGCATCTTCGTTCGGCCAGCCGTCGCGCGGGGCGACGATCCTGAGGTCCGACAGGCCGCAGTTCAGCATCGCCCGCGCGGCCATGCCGATGTTCTGCCCCAGCTGCGGGCGCACCAGAACGATCGCGGGCTGCGGCCCCTCGGGGACGGGCTGGAGCTTGTCGCGGGCCATCTACTCCTCGACCGCGTGCGGCCGGCGCGGGCCCTCGGCCTCGAGCGCGCCTTCCTGGTACAGCTTCCAGGTCAGGCCGTCGTGCAGCGCGTTGAACGAGGCGTCGATGATGTTGGTCGAGACCCCCACGGTAGTCCAGCTGCGCCCCTGCCCGTCGGCGCTTTCGATCATCACGCGGGTGACCGCGCCGGTGCCGGCCTGCGGGGTCAGGATGCGCACCTTGTAGTCGGTCAGCCGCATGTCCTCGAGCTGCGGGTAGAACTCCAGCAGCGCCTTGCGCAGCGCCTTGTCGAGCGCGTTCACCGGGCCGTTGCCGTTGGCGACCGTCATCATCTCGCGCCCGGCCACTTCGGTGGTCACGGTCGCCTCGGACTCGGTGACGAGCTCGCCGCGCGCGTTCCAGCGCCGGTCGTCCATCACCCGGAAGCGCGACAGCGCGAAATAGTCCGGCACTTGGCGGAGCGCCCGGCGCGCCAGCAGCTCGAAGCTCGCTTCAGCGCCGTCGTAGGCGTAGCCCTCGAACTCGCGCGCCTTGACCCGCTCCACCAGGTCCGCGACGGCCGGGTCGTTCGGGTCCATGTCGATCCCGATCTCCCGGAAGCGCGCCAGGATGTTGGAGCGCCCGGACTGGTCGGAGACGACGATGTGCCGGCGGTTGCCAACCAGGCTCGGCTCGATGTGCTCGTAGGTGCGCGGATCCTTCTCCACGGCCGAGACGTGCAGCCCGCCCTTGTGGGCGAACGCGCTCTCGCCGACATAGGGCGCCCCGCGCGAGGGCGCCCGGTTCAGCCGCTCGTCCAGCAGGCGCGAGACCGGCGTGAGCTCCTTCAGCTGAGCGTCGGTGATCCGGGTCTCGAAGTCCGTCTTGAGCGCGATCGAGGCGATCACCGAGATCAGGTTGGCGTTGCCGCAACGTTCGCCCAGCCCGTTCAAGGTGCCCTGAACGTGGCGCACGCCGGCCTCCACCGCGGCCAGCGAGTTGGCGACCGCGTTGCCGGTGTCGTCGTGGGTGTGGATGCCGAGCCGGCTGCCGGGGATCCGCTCGGCGACCTCGGCGACGATCCGGCTGACCTCGGGCGGCAGGGTGCCGCCGTTGGTGTCGCACAGCACGATCCAGCGCGCGCCCGCCTGATAGGCCGCGTCCAGGCAGCGCAGCGCGTAGTCGGGGTTGGCCTTGTAGCCGTCGAAGAAGTGCTCGGCGTCGAAGATCGCCTCGCCCTTGCGCTCGCGTGCGACACGCACGCTGTCGGCGATCACCTCGACGTATTCGTCCCGGTCGGCGCCGAGCGCGAGGTCGACGTGGTAGTCCCAGGTCTTGCCCACGATGGTCAGCCCGTCGGCGCGCGAGTTCAGCAGGGCGGCCATGCCGGGATCGTTGTCCGCCGACCGGCCGATCCGCCGGGTCATGCCGAAGGCGACCATCTTGGCGTTGGAGAGCTTGGGCGGGTCCTCGAAGAACGCGTCGTCGGTCGGGTTCGCCCCCGGCCAGCCGCCTTCGATGTAGTCGATGCCGAGCTCGTCCAACGCCAGCGACAGCGTGCGCTTGTCGGCGACGGAGAAGTCGACGCCCTGCGTCTGCTGCCCGTCGCGCAGCGTGCAGTCGTAGAAATGGACGCGGTCGTCGGTGGTCATGGGCGGGCCTTGGCGTTCGTCGCAATGTCCTCACTGGCAAGTGGGTTTAAGGCGTGCCCGCCGTGCGGGTCAACGCTGTGGGGGTGCGCGGGGCGCTGCTCGGGATTACAACGATCGCATCGGCGGGTCCCTCTCCCTTGAGGGGATCAGAGCGACCGTTGTTGCGGCGGAGAGCCGGCTTGCGCCCGGGACGGCGCATCGTGTAGCAACCCTCTCGCCATGGCAGAGACACCCGCAACCGCCAAGCAGCGCCGGATCGAGGGGACGGCCTTTCTGGTCGCCTTCTGCGCCTGTGTGCCGCTGGCGAACTGGCTGATCGGCAATGTCGGCACGACCTGCGTGCCGAACGGCCCGTGCCTGATCCCGGTCGCGCCCGGGCTGTTCGGCGAGCCGATCATGGCGCCTTCGGGCGTGCTGATGATCGGGATCGCGCTCGTCATGCGCGACATGGTGCAGCGGCGCCTGGGCAAGCTGTGGACGCTGTTCGGCATCGCGGTTGGTGCGGTCCTGTCCGGCCTGGTGTCGCCCGGCGCGCTGGTAGCCGCCTCCACCGCCGCCTTCCTGTTCTCCGAACTCGCCGACTTCGCCGTCTACACCCCGCTGCAGCGCCGGCGCCTGGTGCTGGCGGTGTTCCTAAGCGGGCTCGTGGGGCTGACGATCGACTCCATCGTGTTCCTGCAGCTCGCCTTCGGCAGCCTGGACCACTTCTGGGGCCAGGTGCTGGGCAAGCTGTGGATGACCCTGCTGGCGCTACCCTGCGTCATGCTGCTGCGCAAGCGCGACCGTAAGATCGGCCTCGCCCCGGCATGACGGAGACGCGGGCATGAGCGACAGCGCGCCCGGCCCGGCGCTGGTGGTCTGTTCCGGCGGGCTGGACTCGGTCACGCTCGCCCACCGCCTGGCGGCCGAGCCCGGCGGCGTCGCCGGCCTGGTGACCTTCGACTACGGCCAGCGCCACCGTAAGGAGATCGACTTCGCCGCCCGCTGCGCCGAGCGCCTCAGCGTGCGCCACGAGGTGATCGACCTCTCCGACGTCGGCCGCCGGATCGCCGGCAGCGCGCTTACCGACGCGACGGACGTGCCGGAGGGGCACTACAGCGCCGAGACGATGGCGGTCACGGTGGTGGCGAACCGCAACCCGCTGATGCTGTCGGCCGCCTTCGCACTCGCCAGCGGCTGGGGGGTGAGCCGCGTCGCCGCGGCGATGCACACCGGCGACCACACGATCTACCCCGACTGCCGGCCGGCCTTCGTCGACGCCTTCCAGGCGATGGAGGACACCGCGCTCGACGGCGTCGCGTCGATCCGTCTTGAGACGCCGTTCATCCGCTGGTCCAAGACCGACATCGCCGCGGAAGCCGGCCGCCTCAGCGTGCCGGTCGCGGAGACCTGGTCCTGCTACAAGGGCGAAGCGATCCACTGCGGGCGCTGCGGCACCTGCGTGGAACGGCTGGAAGCGCTGCACGATGCGGGCGTGCCGGATACGACGCCATACGCCGACGCCGACTTCTGGCGTGGCGAAGTGGCCCGGTGGAAGGCCGGCGGGTAGGGCAAGATGCTGCAACGTGGAATCACGGTTCAGCTGAATCTTGCCCTCTCTGCAAGAACTTAGGGCGCCCCTTACTCCACGCAGCAGTCGTCCGGCACCTCCACCAGCCGCGAGGTGCGCAGGATCCGAACCTGCCCCAGGTCGTGGCCCAGCGGGTCCCAGAAGGTGCCGTTCGGCTCCGGCAGCAGTTCCACCGCCAGTACGCTGCAGGGCGTTGAGGTCGGCAGGCCCAGCTTCGCGAGCGCACTCTCGACCTCCGCCCGCGTCCAATCGGCGACGCTGCGGATCGGCCGCCGGCCGCGGCGCGGCTCCTCCGGGCGACCCGGCGTGCGGGCCAGCTGTACGTTGCGGCGGATCGCGCCGTCGGCCTGCATGACGCGGGCGTAGAGGACGAACCAGATGGCCGTGTTGGGCCGGTCCACCGCCACCGGCTCGCCGTCGACCACCGGTCGGGCGTGCTTGGCGGACAGTTGCCAGGTCTGGCCGAACCGCCGGATCGTGCAGTCCAGCTTGGGGGCCGGGAACTGCACCCCCTCGATCACCGTCGGCGGACCGAATCGGCCCTGGGCGGTCGACCAATAGGGCTCCTCCTGCGTCCCGCGCGGGTGTCCGACCCGGAACTCGTAGGTGAAGAACCCGAACAGTTCGGCGCTTTCCGGGGCGATGTTGGCCGGCAGCGGCAGGGCGTAGTGCAGGCTGCTGTCGCGCGCGGGGATCAGCGGCTGCATGGCCGACAGGCCGGCGTTGTCGTCCGGCTGGCCCGGGCGGATCACCCGGATCGTTTCCGGGTCCAGGTCGATCCCGGCCAGGTTCGGGGGATCGGCCTCCGGCTCCCAGCCGGGCAGCAGCATCGGGTCCGCAGAAAGGGCCACCACCCGGCCGTACAGCACGTCGCGCGGGTCCTGACGGGGATCCTCCGCGAACTCCAGCCAGAGCAGGCGCTCCCGGTCCAGGGTCTCGGCGTAATCCTCCGTCACCGTATAAGGGCTCAGGGCGTGACCGGCGGAGACCACCGTGGGCGCCACGCGCGGCGGCGTCGCCACCGGCAGGTGGGTCGTCAGCGTGTGCCGTTGGGCCGGCGCGGCGTCGAACCGGGCCTCGACCTCATAGGTCACGATCGGCTCGTAGGGGAAACCGTCGCTGCCCAGCGGCGGCTCGAAGGCGTCGATCACCAGCACCTCGATCCGCTCGCGGTCCGGCGGGACCACCCGCGCGGCCTGCTGACCGATGGTGTGCTCGATGTCGACGTCGCCGAGCCTGACCGTCGATACCTGACCGCGTCCGGCGAGTTCGATCCGCCGGGTCAGCTTGAGCGCGGGCTTGGCGTAGCCGGTCCAGGTCCAGTCGCGCGCCAGGGGAAGGCGCACGACCGTGATCCAGGTCTGCGCCAGCTCGGAGCGGTTGATCAGCGCGAGGCTGGAGCCGTCCGGGGCCAGGTGGTGCTTCAGCCCGTTGCAGGCGAACACCACCCGCTGCCCCGGCTGGCCGTACAGCACGCCGTTTTCCTCGACGAGGTCGAGCGCGCTCGCCAGCCGCTTGGCCAGCAGCGGGGAGGGCCGCAGCTGGGTGGGCGCGCTGCGCGTCTCGGCGTTCTGAACCGGATCGGGCTGCAGGAACACCGAGGCGAGCGCATCGACGGCGGGCAGCGGCTCGAACACCGGCGGCTCGTCGATCGCCGGCACGTTCAGCGTGCCGTTCCAGAGATCCACCTCGTCGCCCAGCGTCGCATCGAGCGTGGCGAAATAGCTGAGGTCCTGGCGGCCGACCGCCCGGACGACGACCCGGACCCCGCGCCCGCGCGGGACGGCCACCGGGCCGGTGGTCCCGACCGGCTGGGTCTCCATCGGCCACGCCCGGTCGCTCAGCCGTCCCACCGTAATCCACTCCAGGTCGAGCTGCAGCGCGGTCTCCGAGGTCGCGTCCGGCAACGCCGGGAACGCGCGATAGGTCCGGGATACAAGGACCTCCCCGTCGCGCCCGCCAGCCGGATCGAACGTGGGCGTGGCGGCGTAGACGTTGATCTCCAGCGCGACCGCGTCGGGGTCCGGTACCACGACCGCCTGGGCGCTTGGATCGCGGCTCGGCGTCGTGACGCCGCTCTCCGAGGGCGCGGCGAGGCCCGTGTTGGCGCGTGCCGCCGCGCGTAACACCGCGAACGCCCCGTTAAGCCCGGTGAACACCGCCTCCGGATAGCCGCACCTGGGCCTCCGGACCTGGAAACGCGTCGGCGGCGGCGATGCCGTGGCCGAAGTTCCCAGCAGATCCGGCGTAACCAGAACCGAGCGCGGGCGCACCCTGCGGCGCATCGCGTGCCGCGCGACCGGGCCCTGCGCCGGGCGGACCGGGTCCGCCGACCAGTCTGGGCCGCCGCCGGTTGCGTCGGCCAGACGGACACGGAACTCGTATGTGCGCCCGTAGCGCAGCGGCACGGCGTCCCCGCCGACGTGGGCGAAATTCGGCGAATCGTTGGGCTCTTTGTTACTCAGCAACTGTTCGTCGGGCGTGGGCGCGACCAACGAGCGGCCGAGCCACGACGTGAAGAACGGCGGCAACCAGTACTGGGTGTCGAGTTGGACCGGGTGGATCTCAACGTTGACCTCCTGATCGACACCGCCGAAGGGCACGCCCTCGAACATGCTG
>CAYRCO010000024.1:5731-13662 GCA_964422775.1 uncultured Rhodovibrio sp. | reverse complement strand
CGATGCGGCACATCGTGTGCCAAGCCGTCTGACCAGCTTCCCGGACATCGACGCGGTAGCCGGCAACGCCACTTGGCGCATCGGGCGGTGTCGAGCCGTCCAGGTTCAGACCAACGCCCCGGTTGGTCGCGATCAGTACGTCCTCGTCATCCCAGCCCAGCTGAATGCCCGGATCGGAAACAAGCTCTGGTCCGACGCCGTCGTCAGCGGAGATGTGGCCGGTGTCAGCTTGGCGGGCATGCACGATCTTGGCGAAGCCGTCGTCGTAGCCGGTGGCTTCGTCGAACACCTCGTCGAACGGTCCCAATGCGGCCAGCGCGGCCGCGTCCTTCGCCACGGGGAAGTTCACGGCCGTGAACACCGTCCGCGGTGTATCCGCCAGTTCGGGAACGTGCGTAGAGAAGATTTTCAGGAAATCCGCTTCCGCCGCGGCGTTATTTGCATAGTCGGACCCGGCCGCAAGGCTGAAGAACACCCAGCCGCCCAAGAACGGATTTGGCATCGTCAGCTGGACGGTATGGATCAGACCGGCCGCCCTGGCCATGAATGGCTGGCGGAGCAGCATGGCGAAGGCTTCGCCCCAACTGACTTCCTGCGTCGGCTCCGGTATCCCCGGCAGGCTCTCGCGCGCGCACCGCAGGGCACAGAAGTAGCTATCGTCAGTCACCGCAAGATCGGTTTTCGGCGCGACGAAATCGAACGAAGCGCGATAGCTCCTGGGCAAGTACTTGCGCATTGTATAAGCCGCGTCCCGCTCGAAGTCGGGCTGCGGCTGGGTGATCGACAACGCGCGTGCGAGCGCGGCGAACACCTCGCCCTGGCTCGCGGGCATGGTGAGCGGCAAAGTGGCGGCGTCCGCTGGCGTGTCCGCCAGGCTTGGGATCTGGCCCGGGTTGGTCGAGACGTGCGGCGCCAGGATCAGTTCGCAACCGGTAAACGGGCGTGCTGCCGGCCGTCCCGCGACCGGCTGCGCGAGCGGCTGGCGCGGGTCGCCGAACGGGCTGATGAGGAGGTTCAGGGTGAGCTGCCGGGTCGCCGGATCCCAGCCCTGCAAATAGGGGACGATCGTAAGTTTCGGGGCGTTCATGGGGGCTGTCTCCGGCCTAGAGTTCCGACGTCTCGCTGACCGCGACGGCGACCTTGAGCTTGACCAACGGGGCGAGCTTGACGTGAATGCCGATCATCCCTTCCCATTCGACCTTCCGGACTTCGTCTTCTTTGAAGAACAGGGCGAGAAACTCAGCGAAAATATTGATGACGACCCAGAGAACTTGGACGATCGCGTCCGTCGTGATGAACCCGCCATACTTCCATTTGCCGTCGTACCGGACGGCCGGTCCCATCCCGATGGTGCTCTTGGCCTTGAAAGGACCGAAATCCTGGCCGAGTTCGAAGCCGATCAGCGCACGCAGTTCGATGTAACCCTTCTCGACTAGCTCGGTGGTTTCGCCGTCGACCACGACCGGCAGGATGAGCTTCCCGCCCAGGATCAGCTCCGCGCCGAAGAGCGCGTAACCGTAAGGCGGTGCCGGCACCCTTCCGAGCAGTCCCAAGCCGAGTGAGCCGCCGATCAACGGTGCGAACGTCTTGTCCGGCTCAGCGTCCGGCCGGCTGGGGTCCGCCGGCAGCTCGATCTGTGCCGCGCCCGCCTCGAAGGAGGCCTTAAGCGTCAGGTACAGTTGCTGAGGGATCAAAGGGAACTTCTTCTTGACGATCGTCTTGATCTTGACCTGCAGCTTGTCGTTGGTGGCGCCGAGGTCGACGGGCGGAAGGGTCGGTCGGCCCGCCCCGAAGCCCGGGATCATGCTGAGGAAATCTTGCAGCTCGTTCAGCATCAGGGTTTCGATGTCGGCGATCTGGTTGGGCTGAGCGCTGCCGCCGCGCAGATCGAACCTGATGCCGGTGACTTCGCGGACCCCGAAGATATCCATCCAGACCTCTAGGCCCGGCAGTCTGACCAACCAGCGATCCGGCCACAGCTCGAAGGTCAAGGTCTGGCCGCCGTAGTACACGCGCGATGCGATGTCGCCCTCGTCCGTCAGTTCCAGCGGACCGCGGGTGACCCGCTCTTCGTAGCGTCTCTCAAGGAACAGCCGTCCGGTGGCTGGATCGACCTTGAGCTTGAGCGAAGCAGGCAGCTGGATGCAGTCGTCCTCGTGCGGCACGACCCCGCCGCCGGTGGTGCGGGCGTAGACGTCGGCGAACAGCGGCGGCAGCGCGGTCTCCACGCGTTTCTGTCCGAACGGGATGGTCGGCCGGCGGTAGGCGAAGACGTGGGTCGGTGCGCTCTGCACGAAGGCGTAATCGCGGTTGGGCGCGTTGCCGGCGAACAGGTCCGCGGGGTCCGCAAACCGGATATGACCCTGATAGGTGACGCGAACGCGCCCGTGCGCGGGCGACTGCGCCGCGCCCGCGACGACGATCGGCACACCGTCGGTCACCGCCTCGGCGTTGCCGGTGGCATCCGGACTGCCGGGGCCCGCCATCGCCGCGACGGACCAAGCCCCCACCGGTCCGAACTTCGGCACGGTCCGCACCGACCCGCACAGCGTCACCTTGCCGTCGGGGGGCACGGTCGCATCGAAGTCCGCCACCCCGACCTCGACGCGCAGCGCCCGGCAGGCGAACGCGGTCTCGCCGATCTCGATCTCGGTGTCGGTCTGGCCGCCCGCGGCGCCGTGCTGCATCAGCAGGGTCGCCAGGTCCCGGTCGCTCAAGGGCGCGCCGACAGGGCTCAGGTGCAGATAGCCGAGCACCTGCTTGAACGCAGTACGACGGGCGTTGGCGTCGCTGGTGCCGATCTCGACCTCGGCGTCGAAATACATCGCCAGCACCCGGCCACCGTCCGGCAGATCGTAGGCCGGCCGGTCGGCGCCGCGGATGCGCTCGACGCCGTAGACACCGCGGATCAGACCCGGATGCACCTCGTAGACGTCGCTGACCGGGGTCGTCGCTCCTTCGGGCATATAGGTGAAGTCGAGCAGCCCGTCGGACGCCGCCTGCCAGCCGCTGTCCCGACGCAGGATCCCGGCGCCGGCCCCGCGTTCGATCTCGACCGTGCGGGTCACCCGGATGCCCCAGGGGTAGAGCACGCTGACGAACTTCACGACTTCCAGCGCGGTGCCGACCAGGACCTGGAACTGCACCTTCGCCGCCTCGGCGAACGCGGCCAGCGGGTTGCGCCAGTCGCTGAAGGTGGAGCCACCGTAGCCGCAGATGTCCAGCCGGGTGACCGGCACCTTCGGCCGTTCGACCGCGAACTCGTTGTTGAACAGCGCCTCGAGCGAGGACTCCGGCGTGGCCGTCTCGCCCAGCACGGAGATGTTCAGCGGCTGGCCCGTGGACAGGGCCACGCCGTTGGCTTCCTGGTAGGCTAGGCCGGCGAACGCGCGGTCCGCCGCCGGACCGGACACCCGCCGGTGGCCCGCCTCCACCACCAGCTGCAACGCGCCGCCGAAGCCATCGCCGCGCTCGAAGCTCGGCCGCAGCAGGCGCAGGCTGTCGGCGTCCCGGTCGGCCTGATCGCGCGGCTGCAGATCGAGGTAGGCGTGCAACCCGAACGGCAGGGTCGTGACCATGGTGGTTGCGTGCCCGTCGCCGAACGCGTCGATCGCCCCGTCCAGCCACAGCTCCGGCACGATCGGCGACAGCCGTCGGGCCGAACTCGCGATCTCCGTCGGACCGCCATCGTTGGGCGCGGCCAGCGGCGAGGGGAAGATACCGATCTCCTCGACCTTCTGATCGATGTCCAGGGTACGCACCGGTTCCCATTGGATCTGCGGCAGGGCGAACACGCGCACGTTGTTGAGCGCGGTGTGAACCTGCAGCCCTTCCAGCTGAACCCCACGGGGGCCAACGCCCAGGTGCGGATCGATCTCCACGCCGATCTGATCGCGGTTGGTGGAGACATCGAGCAGGCGGATCTGCGGCGAACGGAAGCTGCCGGTAGTTTCCTGCCACACACGGTCCGCCCAGATCGTCGGCTTCGGCGGTGCCTCCAGGCCTGACGCCGCGATCACCTGCGACGCATCCAGCGGATGGGCCCGGTAACTGGCGCGCGCAGAAATCCCCGGTTGGGTCGACGATTTAGCCCCGGTCTTGCCAGCCCAGCCCGTGACCCGGCCCTGGTCGGTCAGCCCGCCGCGCCGCTCACCGCCGGGGGTCACGCCGGTCCCACGCGTCTCTCCCGGTTCGTGGGGCTGGTGATGGGTGTCGATGGAACTCCAGGGGCCGCCGGCGTGCGGCTTTTCCAACTGCACCGCGAATTCGTTCAGCGCCCCGGAGAAAACCACTTCCGGCGGCGCGTCGTCCCAGCGCACGATCGCGGTGATGGGTGAGGGCTGCCCCTGGTGCAGACTGGGCGCGACGTTGGCCACGTACGGATCGGGCAGGATCGGCATCCAGGCCCGCGCGGTCATGCGGATGCGCACGGCCCCGCGCAGCAGCCGGGTGTCGCCGGCCAGCGTCGCCCGCAGGCTCTCGAACTGCGTCGGCGTAACGTCGATCAGCGCGTTCTCGAGCGCGATCCGGCCGCCGTCGCCCCGGCTCGGCCCGAGCGCGTGGAGCGCGTAGCTGCGCGGTTCGCCCCGCTTCTGCTGAAACAGCGCCGCCACGCCGGTCTCCGCCAAATCAAGCGGCCGGCCGGCGATGTCCAGCGGACGCGACAGCCGGCCCGTCAGTACGCCGGTGAAACCGCAGAAAGCGCCGTTGTCCTCGCCGCAACCGATCGCGACCACCCCTTCCTCGGGCAGCCGGACATAGATGTGCTGCGTGGTGCCTTGGGGCAGCGGCCAGGCCTCGTTGATCTGCCAGGCGCCCGCGGTGTCCGCCTGGCCCATCAGGAACCAGCCATCGGTCGCGATCTCCATGACGGACTTGCCGAACCGGGCAGCGCCCAGCAGCCCCGGCCAGTCGGCCACGATCTCGCTATCCAGATGGAACAGCCAGCCGCCCACGGCCTGAACGGGGGTGAGACTGTTCGGGTTGGCGACGGTGCGCACCGGCAATGCCCAGCCGGCGAAACCGATCGCCGCCTTGCCGACGAAGTCCACGAAGGGGTGCGGGAGTTCGGTCGGCCCTGCCCGTCCGCCGCGCGCCCGCGGGCCGGTCTCGCTCAGCACCAATCCGTCCGGGCTCGCCTTGACCGGCAGCACCACGCGCTGCCGGCTGGCGTCGTACTGCGGCTCGCCGGATTGGCCTTCGAGATCGATCCGGGTGGCGCCCAGGATCGCGGCGCCGCCTTCAATCTCCACCCGGACCTGCCCGTTGCGCCACTGGATCGTCATTTCCCTTGGCGCGATCAGGCCGACGCCCTCACAAGCCTCGATCTCGCCCGTCGGATAAGCCAGTGACAGCTTCAGTTCGCCGGTGACCGGCGTCGCCAGCGCCAGGCGCCCGTCGCCCTTGAAGGCGCCCTCCGCGCTATCGACCCGCAGGCCCACCATGGCCTTCGCGTCGGACGCGTTGGGATCGAACAGACGGGCGGCAAGCCAGAGCGTTCCCTTGCCGAGTTGGATGCGGATCTCGCCATCGTCGGCCTTGGCCATGCGCTGCGGCACCAGGATCGCCGTCTCCTTGGTGTCCGCGAAGGTCAGGGTCTGCCAGCGCCCGCGGCGGGGGATGCGGAAGCGGTGCTCGAAGCCGCCCAGATCCCGGAAGGGCCCGACGATCCGCTCGTCCATGAGACCGCGGGCGGGCAGTTCCAGCCCGGGGAACGGCACGTTGAGGCGCAGCGTGGGGTCGAGCGTCAGCACCTCCGCGTCGTCCGCCTCAGCCTCCGCGTCGGCCTCCTCGCGCGCGTCGGCCTCTGCCCGCGCGATCTCAGCCTTTTCCTTCAGACGGGCGATCGCCGTCTTCGACTCGGCGTCGCCCTCCGCCTCCTCATCAACCGTCGCGCGCAGGTCGCGTTCGCCGTTCTTCAACAGACGCGACAGATCAGCTACACGTTTCCGGTGTACCGGGCGCAACTCGGATAACACGTTGGCAAAACGGATTGTTTTAAAGGTATCGCTCACCCCATCCTCCCCGATCCGGCGCCACAACAATGATTAGAATGCCTGAAATACGCCGGATGGCGAGTCTTTTCTTACGTTTCTCAATATCTGGATTTTTCCGACAAATGTGACGGAAACATTGGTGCTCATAGAGACTAGGAAATAACTACGATTTACCGAAGTTAAATCGATGTTAAATCGAACATCGAAGCACCCAGGGTGGCGCAAAGCCGTGTTCTTGAAAGCAATAGCGAGAGTGGAAATACACGCGATGCGGGCATTTATTCGCGCAAGGCGCGAACCTTATCACCCATAAACTGGATAATCCGCACCAGTCGCCGACTTCCCACTATGTCGGTCACGCAAGATATTCAATACAACTGACAGGTGTTCACCCGATCGCGTCGCGGCCCGTGCGATCGCCCGATCGCGGGCTGGTGGATGCTGCGCGCAGCCGGCCTTACGCCCAATACCGTGCGGGCGTGCCGGCCGGACCCGCCTTCACTCCAATAGGCCGCTCACCAAAGGGCCTGCGCTGGATGCAGAACTACGCGACCGTGAACCCACCGACGTAGGGATCCTGCGCGTCCAGGAACAGCGTGTTGAAGCCGGTGATCGTCGCCCAGCCCTCGACCGACGGCTGGATCGCGGGGGTGCCGGCGACCTCCGTCTGGGCCTCCACGCGGCCGGTGAACAGCGAGCCGATGATGCTCTCGTGCACGAACGCGTCGCCCACCGAAAGCTCCCCGCGCGCGGCGAGCTGCGCCATCCGGGCGCAGGTGCCGGTGCCGCAGGGGCTGCGGTCGATCGCGCGCCGGCCGTAGAAGACGGCATTGCGGGCGTGCGCGCCCTCGGCCTGCGGCGTGCCGGTCCACATCACGTGGGTGACGCCGCGGATCGTCGGGTCCTGTGGATGCACGGCGTCGAGCGCCGCGTTGACCGCTTCGCGCACCCGCGGCGACCAGGCGAGCACGTCGGCGGCCGTGATCGCCTCCAGCCCGGCGAAATTCGCCTGCGGCTCGACAATCGCATAGAAGTTGCCGCCGTAGGCGACGTCGAGGGTGAGCGCGCCCAGCCCGTCGACCTCGACCGCCAGCGCGCGGGTGTGCAGGAACGCGGGCACGTTGGTGATCTTGACCGCTTCGACCTTATCGCCGCGCGTGCGGTAGTTCGCCGTCACCCGCCCGGCCGGCGTGTCCAGGCGGAGAACGCCCGGCTCGGCCGGCTGCACGAGCCCGCGCTCCAGCGCGAAGGTCACGGTGCCGATCGTGCCGTGGCCGCACATCGGCAGGCAGCCGCTGGTCTCGATGTAGAGCACGCCGGTGTCGCCGTCGTCGGTGGTCGGCGGATAGAGGATCGCGCCCGACATCATGTCGTGGCCGCGCGGCTCGAACATCAGCCCGGTGCGGATCCAGTCGTAGCGGGCGAGGAAATCCTGCCGGCGTTCCGACATCGTGGCTCCCGCCAGCCGCGGCCCGCCGCCTGCGACCAGCCGGACCGGGTTGCCGCAGGTATGCCCGTCGATGCAGAAGAAGGTGTTGGGCTGCCCGATTGCCATGGCCCCGATTAGGCGCGCCTGCGCCCCCGCGGTCAACGGCCCGCAACCTGCCCCGTTCCCGCGGCCCGCGCGATCCCGTTTTCCAGCCTTGCCCGCCTGGTCTATGCTCGACCGCGATGACGCAGTTATCCGACACCGATCGCGCGACGTCCGGAACCGCCCCCCTCCGCGCCGCCGACGAGCCCGCGCCCGTCTGGACCTACAACGCCGGGGCGGACAGCGACCTGCTGCTGGTCTGCGACCATGCCGACAACTTCGTCCCCCGGGCGCTGGACCGGCTTGGCGTGCCGGCGCGCGCGCTGGAGCGGCACATCGCCTACGACATCGGGATCGCGCCGGTGACCCGAATGATGGCGGACGCATTGGGCGCGCCGGCGGTG
>CAYRCO010000024.1:5013-5721 GCA_964422775.1 uncultured Rhodovibrio sp. | reverse complement strand
CGGTGTTCTCGCATTTCTCCCCGCTGATCGTGGAGCCGAACCGGCAGCTCGACGACCCGACCCTAACGCCCGCGATCGCGGACGAGACGGTGGTCCCCGGCAACCGGGAGGTCTCGCCGGAGGATCTGGAGGCCCGGCTGCAGAGCTTCTTCTGGCCTTACCACACAGCCGTCGCCCGGCAGCTCGACGCGATGGCCGCGCGCGGGCGCACCCCGGTAATGGTGTCGATGCACTCCTTCACGCCCGTGCTGCGCGGGCGTGAGCGGCCGTGGGAGATCGGCGTCCTGTGGGATTACGACGAACGCCTGCCGGTCCCGCTGATGGAGCGCGCGGCCGCGCGCGGCTGGACGGTGGGCGACAACGAGCCCTACTCCGCGCGCGACGGCCACGGCTATACCCAGCACGTCCACGGCGACAAGCGCGGGCTCGCGAACGCGCTGGTGGAAATCCGGCAGGACCTGATCGACACCCAGCGCGCTCAGCGCGCCTGGGCGCAGGAGATGGTCGAGCTGCTCCGTCCGCTGCTCGACGACCCGGAGCTGTACAAGCCCACCCGGCGGTAAATGGTCCCCTCTCCTCCACGTGGGAGGAGAGGGCAAGGGAGAGGAGGTTCGCACGCCCTCCCAGCGCGCACGGCGCTCCTACTTGGTTGATGGCGTGCACACTACCTCACCCTGTCCCTCTCCCCCCAGTGGCGGAGAGGGGACC
>CAYRCO010000024.1:0-5003 GCA_964422775.1 uncultured Rhodovibrio sp. | reverse complement strand
CCCCCGCCCGCTGCTCACCGCCCCGGAGCGGAACAACCCCCCCCGGCGGAAAATGCCCCCCCCTCTCCTCCAGGGGCGGAGAGGGGACCCGCCGATGCGCCCCGCCCCCTGGCGCACGCGAATCCGCCGCGCTCCCGACGCGCGGGCTTTGCAAGCCGGGCGCGCGGCGGGCAGACTTTTCGCCAGTCAACGGCCCGCAGCAACCGGGAGTGCCGCGCATGACCCAGACCGTGCCCTCCTTCACCATGGGCATGGAGGAGGAATACCTGCTGGTCGAGCGGGAGAGCCGCGACCTGGTCACCGAGGTGCCGGACGAACTGATGGCGGAGTGCGAGCGCCGGCTGAAGGGCCGGGTCAGTCCGGAGTTCCTGCGCTGCCAGATCGAGGTCGGCACCGGGGTCAACGACACGGTGCACGGCTGCCGGGAGGAGTTGCGCGAACTGCGCGGCACCGTCGCGGAGGTGGTGAGCGACTACGGCCTGTCCCCGATCGCCGCCTCGACCCACCCGTTCGCCGCCTGGACCAGCCAGAAGCACACCGACAAGGAGCGCTACAACGTCCTGGCGCGCGACATGCAGGCGGTCGCGCGGCGGATGATCATCTGCGCCATGCACGTGCACGTCGGGATCGACGACGACGAGCTGCGCATGGACCTGATGGGCCAGGCCGCCTACTTCCTGCCGCACCTGCTGGCGCTTTCGACGTCGTCGCCGTTCTGGCGGGGCGAGAACACCGGGCTCAAGTCCTACCGCCTGGCGGTGTTCGACGAGCTGCCGCGCACCGGCCTGCCGGAATCCTTCGAGAGCTGGGCGGAGTACCAGCGCCACCTCGACATCATGGTCAAGGCCGGCTTGATCGAGGACGCCAGCAAGATCTGGTGGGACGTTCGCCCGTCCGCGCGCTTCCCAACGTTGGAACTGCGGATCCCCGACGTCACGCCCCGGCTGGACGACGGCATCTGTATCGCCGCGATCTTCGTGTGCGTGCTGCGCATGCTCTACCGCCTGAAGCGCAACAACCAGCGCTGGCGGCGCTATTCCAACATGCTGGTGCGCGAGAACCGCTGGCGCGCCCAGCGCTACGGCTTCGACGAGGGGCTGGTCGACTTCGGCCGCGGCGAGCTGCTGCCCTACAGCGAGCTTTTGGAGGAGCTGATCGACCTGATCCGCCCGGAAGCCGAGGAGCTGGACGTGCTGGCCGAGGTCACGCACGCCCGCGAGATCGTCCGCCGCGGCACCAGCGCCCACCGGCAGCTGCAGGTCTACCACGACGCGCTCTCCGAAGGCGCGGACCAGCATACAGCCCTGCAGCAAGTGGTGGACATGCTGGCCGGGGAGACGTTGGTCGGGGTTTAGCCCATTTACCCATCCCCACCACCGGGTCATATCTGCGGGCAGTCAACGGATATCGGGAGGCCCAAGGCCATGGACGACAAGACCCGCACCGAGATCGAGGCACAGGTGTTCCGCGACCTGGTGGAGCACCTGCGCGAGCGCACAGACGTGCAGAATATCGACCTGATGAACCTGGCCGGCTTCTGCCGCAACTGCCTGTCCAAGTGGTACCGCGCGGCCGCCGAGGAGAAGGGGATCGAGCTCTCCTACGACGACGCCCGCGAGATCGTCTACGGCATGCCCTACGACGAGTGGAAGGCGAAGTACCAGACCGAGGCGACCGACGCGCAGAAGCAGAAGTTCCAGGAGAGCCACTAGCGCGGGCGCTTTCTTGTCCCCTCTCCTCCGCTGGGAGGAGAGGGCTAGGGAGAGGAGGTAGCCAGCAGCATCAATGTCGCGGCACCCTCCTCCCCGAACCCCTCCTCCCACTGGAGGAGGGGAATCATACGTGCGCCAAGGCGCGCATGGTCGCCGCCGTGCGTGCGTGGCATGCTCGGCGCATCGTTCCCGTTCGCGCCCGAGGAGCCCATGGCCGATTACCGCGCACCGCTCGCCGACCTGGACTTCGCGCTCCGCACCTCAGGCGGCCTCGAGGGGCTGCACGCCCTGCCGGCGTTCGCCGAGGTGGACGCCGATCTGGTCGACCAGATCGTCGAGGAAGCCGGGCGGATGGCCGCGGAGGTCTGGGCGCCGCTCAACCGCAGCGGCGACCTCGAGGGCGTGCATTTGGACAACGGCGTGGTGCGCACGGCCGAAGGCTTCAAGGAGGCCTACCGCGCCTACGTCGACAGCGGCTTCAACAGCCTGCCGTTCGAGGTGCAGTGGGGCGGCCAGGGGCTGCCCTGGACGCTGGCGCTGGCGCTGATGGAGGTCTGGCAGAGCGCCAACACCTCCTTGGCGCTCAATCCCTTGCTCACGATCGGCTCGGTCGAGCTGCTGCAGGCTCACGGCACGCCGGAGCAGCAGGCCACCTACCTGCCCAAGCTGATCAGCGGCGAATGGACCGGCACCATGAACCTGTCGGAGCCGCAGGCGGGCAGCGACCTGGGCCAGATCGCCTGCAAGGCCGAGCGGGCGGCCGACGGCAGCTACCGGATCACCGGTCAGAAGATCTACATCACCTGGGGCGAGCATGACCTGACCGAGAACATCGTGCACATGGTCCTGGCCCGCCTGCCGGACGCGCCCAGGGGCACACGTGGGTTGTCGCTGTTCGTGGTGCCCAAGTTCATTCCCGACGGCGAGGGCAATCCAGGCCGGCGCAACGACCTCAGCTGCACCGGCCTGGAACACAAGCTGGGCATCCACGCCTGCCCCACCTGCACGATGAGCTACGGCGACGACACCGCCGACAATGGGGGCGGCGCCGTCGGCTGGCTGGTGGGCGAGGAGCACGGCGGCCTCGGCGCCATGTTCACGATGATGAACAACGCCCGTCTGGCCGTCGGCATCCAGGGCGTCGGGCTTGCCGAGCGCGCCTACCAGGATGCCCGCGCCTACGCCTTCGAGCGCACGCAGTCGCGCGACATCCACGGCGGCCACGAGACGGTGCCGATCGTCCGCCACCCGAACATCCGCCGCAAGCTCTTGACCATGCGCGCGCTCACCGAAGGCGGCCGGGCGATCGCGCTTTACGCCGGCAACGCGCTCGACCAGGCGAAGCAGGCTGACGACAGCGACCTGCGGGCGCGCCTGCAAACCCGGGTCGACCTCCTGGTGCCGGTGGTCAAAGCCTGGTGCACCGACCGCGGGGTCGAGGTCACCTCGACCGCGATCCAGGTGCTGGGCGGCATGGGCTTCATCGAGGAGGGCGGCGTCGCCCAGCACTACCGCGACGCCCGGATCGCCCCGATCTACGAGGGCACCAACGGCATCCAGGCGCTCGACCTGATGGGCCGCAAGGTGCTGCGCGACCGCGGGGCCGGGATGCAGGCGCTGCTGGCCGACCTGCGCGCCGACATGGGCGCGCTCGAGCGCAGCGGCGATCCGGACCTGACCGAGATCAGGCGGGCGGTCGCGCGCGGCCTCGACCAGTTGGAGACCGCAACCGAAACGCTGATCTCATTGTCGCAGGACGACATCGCGCTGTCCGCCGCGGTCGCCGATCCCTATCTGGAGCTGGCCGGGACGGCGATCGCAGGCGCGCTGCTGGCCCAGCAGGCCGGGATCGCCGCGCAGCAGATGGCGGCCGCCGATACGCCGTCCGACCAGCACCGCGCCAAGCTGGCCGTGGCCCGCTTCTACGCCGACAACCTGCTGCCGCGGGCCGAAACCGCCGCCGCCCAGGTCCGCCAGGGCGCGGCCAGCACGCTCGCGCTCGACGAGGCGCTGCTGTAGGGCGGCGCCGTCGATTGGACGTCGACGGCCCGCCCCTCTCCCTTGACCCCTCTCCCTTGAGGGGACTTTTGCGCGTCTGTGGCAACCCCCGTCAGTCGCGCTTCGACACGCCGACCTCCGGTCGGCTGCTCAGCATGAAGCTGAAGTATACTTCTGAAAAACCTATAACTTCATCCTGAGCAGGCTGGCGCAGCCAGCCGTGTCGAAGGATGCTCGACGGGTGTTGAAGCAGCCGTGCCAACGGCTCCGTGAGGGACAGAACCCGCCGACACGCTGTGCCAACACCCGCCCCCCCATCCCTGCTTTGCCAGCCGCCGGCCGCCCGGCTATAACCCGCGCGCGACATTCGCGGGCGAGGAGCGACATGACGAGTGGGCATCATCTGCACCTGGACGTGCCAGGTTCGGCGCTGGCGACCTTCGAGTCGGCGCTGCAGGGCTTCGGCGCGGCGATCGTCACCGGCGAGACGGACGCCCAAGGCAACGTGCCGGTCGACGTCTACCTGGCCGAAGCCCCGGACCCGGACGATCTCGACACCCGCCTCGCCACCGCGGCGATGGCCGCGGGCGTGCCCACGCCGGCGGTGGAGAGCCAGCCGCTGCCCGACGTCGACTGGGTGCAGCAGGCCTACGAAGGGCTGCCGCCGATCCACGCCGGGCGCTTCTGGGTGTACGGCGAGCACGACAAGGACAAGCCGCGCCCGGCGGGCACGATCGCCTTTCATATCGAGGCCAACCAAGCCTTCGGCACCGGCCGCCACGAGACCACGCTGGGCTGTCTGTTGGAGATCGAGCGGCTGGCCAACGCCGGCTTCAAGGTGGAGCGCGCGCTCGACATGGGCGCAGGCAGCGGGCTGCTCGCCTTCGCCGCCGCCCGGCTGTGGCGCCGGCCGGTGATCGCCGCCGACAACGATGCCAATTCGGTCCGGATCTGTGCGCAGAACGCGCGCATCAACGGCGTCGCCCCCTGGGTCACCAGTCTGCTGAGCGAGGGCTACCGGGACCGCCGCGTGCAGGAGGGCGCGCCCTACGACATGGTCTGCGCCAACATCCTGGCGGAGCCGCTGACCCGGATGGCGGGCGACCTGGAGGCCGCGCTCGCGCCGGGCGGCGTCGCCGTGCTGTCGGGCCTGCTGAACCACCAGGCACGCAAAGTGCTGCTGCGCCACCGGGCCCAGGGCCTGATCCTGCTGCGCCGCCGGCGGATCGGCGATTGGAGCACGCTGGTGATGCGCAAGCCCGCCGGCCGCACGATCAGCCCGCAGCGCGGCGG
>CAYRCO010000023.1:0-20807 GCA_964422775.1 uncultured Rhodovibrio sp. | reverse complement strand
GGCGAACTCGGCCTGGAATGCCATGCCGGGCACGGCCTCACCTTCGATACGGTCAAGCCGGTCGCCGCGCTGCCGCAGGTCGTCGAGCTCAACATCGGCCATTTCCTGGTCGGCGAGGCGGCTTTCATCGGCTTGGACGCCGTGATCCGGCGGATGCGGGAACTGATGGACGAAGCGCGCAAGGCGATCGCGGCTGCGTCATGATCATCGGCATCGGCAACGATATCTGCGACATCCGGCGGATCGAGCAGACCCTGGAGCGGTTCGGCGATCGCTTTACCGACCGCGTGTTCACCAATACCGAGAAGGCGCGCGCGGAGCGCCGTGCCAACCGCGCGGCGACCTACGCCAAGCGGTTCGCCGCCAAGGAGGCTTGTGCGAAGGCACTCGGTACCGGCGTGCCCCGGGCGGGCGTGCACTGGGTCGACATGGGCGTGGTGAACCGGGCGAGCGGCAAACCGACGATGGCGCTCACCGGCGGTGCGGCCGATCGCCTGGCGGCGCTGATCCCGTCCGGGATGACCGCACAGATTGACGTCACGATCACCGATGAATATCCGCTAGCCCACGTGTTCGTGCTGATCTCCGCCGTGCCGGCGGACCAGCCCTGACGCCGCCGCCATCGCGCCAGTCCGGCCCTGGGTCCCGGGGCGGCTTCCTCCAAGACAACGAGTGCACTCGATAACATGGCGACAAAGCAGAAGAAGGGCGGCTTCGGCGAGACCCTGCGCACGGTGATCTACGCGGTGCTGATCGCGCTCGTCATCCGCACCTTCGCCTATGAGCCCTTCTCGATCCCGTCGGGGTCGATGATCCCCACGCTGTTGGTGGGCGACTATCTGTTCGTCTCCAAGTATGCGTACGGCTATTCCCGGTTCTCGCTGCCGCTCGGCCTGCCGTTGTTCGACGGCCGGATCATGGCCGACGCGCCCGAGCGCGGCGACGTCGCGGTGTTCAAGCTGCCCTCGGACGACTCCACCGACTACATCAAGCGCGTCATCGGCCTGCCGGGCGACCGCATCCAGGTTGTCGATGGGATCCTGCACATCAACGGCGAGCCCGTGGAGCGGGAGAAGGTAAGGGAAACAACCGTCGGGCAGGCGTCCGTCACGGTCTACCGGGAGACCCTTCCGAACGGCGAGAGCCACCTGATCCGTGAACGCGGCGACGACAACTTCTTCGACGACACGCCCGTCTACGAGGTGCCGGAAGGCCATTATTTCATGATGGGTGACAACCGGGATTCCTCGCAGGACAGCCGCGCGCTGCAGCGCGTCGGCTACATCCCGTTCGACAACCTCGTCGGACGCGCCGAGGTGGTATTCTTCAGCCACGACGGCTCCGCGTCGATCTGGGAAGTCTGGAACTGGCCGACCGCGATCCGCTACGGACGGCTGCTCGATGGCATCGACTGACGATTCAAACCGCGACGCCGACCTGGAGCCGCTGAGCGAACGGCTCGGCTACCGCTTCGCCGACCCGCGGCTGCTGCGCCAGGCCCTGACGCACTCCAGTGCGACCGGCCATCAGCGCGCGGAGGTGGTCAGCTACGAGCGCCTGGAGTTCTTGGGCGACCGCGTGCTGGGCCTGATCGTGGCGGACATGCTGCTGGACCGCTTCCCGGACGAGCCCGAGGGGGCGCTCGCCCGCCGGCACGCCTTCCTGGTCAGCCGGGAAGCGCTCGCCGAGGTGGCGCGGGGGCTCGGGCTGGGCGAGTTCCTGCACGTCTCCCGCGGCGAGGCGGAGGGCGGTGGCCGGGACAACCCGACCATGCTGGCCGACGTCTGCGAGGCGGTGATCGGCGCGCTCTACCGCGATTCCGGGCTGGAGGCCGCGCGCGGCTTCGTGGTGCCGAGTTGGGAACCGCTGGTTCGCCAGGACCGCAAGCCGCCGCAGGACAGCAAGACCGCGCTGCAGGAATGGGCGCAGGGCCGCGGCCTGCCGCTGCCGAGCTACACGGTGGTCGAACGCAGCGGGCCGCCGCACGATCCGACGTTCACGGTCGAAGCCGCGGTCGACGGCTATCAGGGCGCGCAGGGGCAGGGCCGGTCCAAGCGCCTGGCCGAGCAGGATGCCGCCACCCAGCTGCTGCAGCGGCTCAAGAACACCTGAAGGATAGGCGCGAAGATGTCCGACGATCCAACCGAGGCGGCGCCGGCGGGACCGCCCGACCAGCCCGCCGCGCGCCAGGGGCGCTGCGGCGTGGTGGCGCTGGTCGGCGCGCCCAACGCCGGCAAGTCGACGCTTATGAACCGGATGGTCGGCGCCAAGCTGTCGATCGTCACCCACAAGGTTCAGACCACCCGCACCCGCGTGCGCGGCGTGGCGATCGAGGGCGACAGTCAGATCGTGTTCGTCGACACCCCGGGCGTGTTCACCAGCCCGAAGCGCCGGCTGGAACGCGCCATGGTCGCCTCCGCCTGGCAGGGCGCGGACGACGCCGACGTCGTGGTGCTGCTCTACGACGTGGCACGCAAGCAGGTCGACGAGGACACGCTGCGGATCGTCCGGCGCCTGAACCAGCTGTCGACGCCGATGGTGCTGGCGCTCAACAAAATCGACCGGATCAAGCGCGAGAAGCTGCTGGAGATCGCCGCCCGGTTCGACCAGGAAGCGGCGTTCGAGCGGATCTTCATGATCTCGGCCGAAACCGGCGACGGCATCGACGACCTGCGCGACTACCTCGCCGAGCGGGTCCCGGAAGGGCCGTGGCTGTTCCCCGAGGATCAGCTGTCAGACCTGCCGATGCGCTTGATCGCGGCCGAGGTGACGCGCGAGAAGCTGTTCCTGCGCCTGCACGAGGAGTTGCCCTACGCGCTCACGGTGGAGACCGAGGACTGGCAGCAGTTCGACGACGGCAGCGTGCGGATCGAACAGGCGATCTACGTCGAGCGCGACGCGCAGAAGAAGATCGCGCTCGGCCGTCAGGGCAGCACGATCCGCAAGGTCCGGGAGGCCGCCCAGGCGGACCTGGAACAGCAACTCGGCTGCCCGGTCCACCTGTTCCTGTTCGTCAAGGTCCGCGAAGGCTGGACCGACGACCCCGAGCGCTACGCCCCCTGGGGCCTGGATTTCAACGCGTAGTCGGGTGATTAAGTTGCGCTCTTAATCCCCCTCCTACACGTGGGAGGAGGGGCTAGGGGAGGAGGAGCCACGAGCGTATGCCCCGGGCAACCTCCTCTCCCTAACCCTCTCCTCCCATTGGAGGAGAGGGGACATTGGGCGCGCTGCGCTCGCTACTCCTTGTGGAACTTGAACGGGTTGAAGGCCTGCATCACCGGCATGACCTCGAGCCGGTTGATGTTGACGTGCCGGGGCAGGGTGACGGCGAAGTAGATCGTCTCGGCGACGTCCTCCTTGCGCAGCGGCTGCAGGCCCTCGTAGGGCTTCTTCGCCTTCTCGGTGTCGCCCTTGAAGCGCACTTCAGAGAACTCGGTGTGCGCCAGGCCGGGCTCGATGTCGGTGACCCGGACGTTGTAGCCCAGAAGGTCGGCGCGGATGTTGAGCGAGAACTGGGTGACGAACGCCTTGCTGGCGCCGTAGACGTTGCCGCCGGGATAGGGGTAGGCGCCGGCGACCGAGCTCAGGTTGATCACGTGGCCGCGGTCGCGCTTGCACATGCCCGGCAGCAGGGCGCGGGTGCAGTACATCAGGCCCTTGCAGTTGGTGTCGACCATGGTGTCCCAGTCGTCGAGCACCGCGTCCTGCGCGCCTTCCAGGCCGAGCGCCAACCCGGCATTGTTGACCAGCACGTCCACTTCGGCGAATTCGCCCGGCAGGTCGTCGACCATCTTGAACACCGCATCCCGGTCGCGCACGTCCAGCTTGACGGTGTGGATGCGCTCGTTGCCGAACTCGTTCGCCAGCTCGTCCAAGCGCTCCTGCCGGCGGCCGGTGGCGATCACCTTGGCGCCCTGCTCGTGGAAGCGCTTGGCGGTGGCGTAGCCGAACCCGGCGGTGGCGCCGGTGACCAGTACGGTGAGCTCGGCGGGGTTTACCTTATCGCTGTCGATCGACATCAAATCCCTCCCTGAAGTTTCTGTTATCGCAAGAGAATCGCCGGGCTGCGGTGAGCCGGTTATCGTTGCGGGCCGGTGCGCTTGCCCGCCTGCCAGTGAGCCTCGAGCTCGTCCAGGCGGCAGTCCTGCGGGCGCCGGCCCTCGGCGGCGACGCGCCGCTCGACCTCGCGGAAGCGCTGCTCGAACTTGGCGTTGGCGTCGCGCAGCGCCGTCTCTGGATCGACGTCCAGCTTGCGCGCCAGGTTGGCCACCGTGAACAGCAGGTCGCCCAGCTCCTCGTGGACCGCCTCCGGCGCGTCGCCGCGGGCGATCTCGTTGCGCAGCTCGCCGATCTCCTCCTCGATCTTGGCGAACACCTGCTCGGCATCCGGCCAGTCGAAGCCGGTACGCGCCGCCCGCTTGGACAGCTTGGCCGCGCGCATTAGCGCCGGCAGGCCGAGCGCGAGGTCGTCGAGCGCGCTTGGCTGGCGCCCTTCGGCGCGCGCCTTGGCGGCACGTTCGGCGTCCTTCTGCTGCTCCCAGTTCACCGTCTGCGCGTCCGCGCTCTCGACGTGGTCGTCGGCGAACACGTGCGGGTGGCGGCGGATCATCTTGTCGGCGCAGGCGGCGGCCACCCGGTCGAAGTCGAACTGGCCGTCCTCCTGCGCCATCTGCGCGTGGTAGACCACCTGCAGCAAGAGGTCGCCCAGCTCGTCGCACAGCTCGCCCATGTCAGCCCGGCGGATCGCCTCGGCGACCTCGTAGGCCTCCTCGATCGTGTAGGGCGCGATCGTGGCGAAGGTCTGCTCCACGTCCCAGGGACAGCCGCGCTCGGGGTCGCGCAGGCACGCCATAACGGCAAGCAGGCGGTCGATGCCGCGGTCGTGGCGCGGCGGTGCGATGGCGCCGCGGGGAGCGGTGTCGGGGTCGGTGGTTTTGCTATCGGCGGAAGAGCGGCTCATGACGCCGCGGAGCCTACACCGCAGGTCGCCGCGAGGCCAAGCACGGCTGGCAGGCGCTTGGGAATCGCCTTACGCTGAAGGATATGTCGCCTCCTCTAGCCCTCATGCTCGGTCTTGTCGCCCTCATCGCCGGGGGCGAGCTGCTGGTCCGCGGCGCCGTCGCGGCGGCCACGCGGCTGGGCGTCTCGCCCATGATCATCGGCGTCACGCTGGTCGGCTTCGGCACCTCGACGCCAGAACTGGTCACGTCGATTCAGGCCGCGCTCGCCGGTGCGCCAGGGATCGCGGTCGGCAACGTGATCGGCTCCAACATTGCGAACGTGCTGCTGATCCTCGGCGTGGCCGCGGTGCTCGCTCCGATCGCGGTAAAACCGGACGCCGTGCGCCGGGATTCCTGGGTGATGATCGCGACCGGCCTGGCCGCTGCGCTGGTGCTGTTGGGTCTGGCCGGGATCGGGCGCAGCGTGGGCGCGGTCTTCGTGGTCGCGCTGGTGGTGTATATCGTCTGGACCTACCGCCAGGACAAGCGCAACGGCCCGAGCGCCGAGCTGCATGCGGAAGAGGCCGCGCAGGTGTCCCCGACCGGCATGGCGCTGCCGGTCGCCCTGATCACGGCGGCGGTCGGACTGGGCCTGACGTTGCTCGGCGCCGGCTGGCTGGTCGACGGCGCGGTCTGGATGGCGCGCGCCGCCGGCATCTCGGAAGGCGTAATCGGTCTCACGATCGTCGCGGTGGGTACGTCGCTACCCGAACTGACGGCGGCGATCGTCGCGGCCTTGCGCGGGCACAGTGACGTCGCCTTCGGCAACGTGGTCGGCAGTAACATCTACAACGTGTTGGGTATCCTGGGTTTGACCAGTCTGGTGACGCCGCTGTCGCTGCCGGCGGACATCACCTGGATCGACCTTGGCCTGATGATCGCCGCCAGCGCGGCGCTGCTGCCGGTAGCCCTGAGCGGCCTACGGATCAGCCGGCGCGAGGGAAGCGTCTTCCTGGTGCTTTACGCCGGCTACGTCGGGTACCTGATGCTCTGAACCCGGCCCGGCGCAACGTCGCGGGGCTTGGTACCATAGGCTAGGACCATGTCGACCGCGCGGCCGTCCCGGGCGAGGGGAAGGAACAGCGCCTCGACCCCCAGGCCGCGCCACAGGCGGGTCCGCATCGGCAACTGTGCGTGGACCGGCGTCGCCTGCTCGATGGCGATCCGGTAGGGGCTCATGAAGGTGTCGCGGCAGTCGCCCGCCAGCGTGTCCGCGATCCGCCGGCCGGTCGGCTCGAAGCCCCATTCCTCCACAAGGTCCGTGCCCACAAGGCGGTAGATCAATTCGCCGCCGCGCAGTTCCGCGATCGCGATCCGACCGAGATAGGCGCGCAGTTCCACGGGATCGATGTCGGCGCGGCCGGGCAGCGCCCCTTCGCGCCGCTTGCCCTGCCAATAGCTATGAAGCGTGCGCAAAGAGGCTGGGCAGGCCTGGATTTGGCCCGGCTCGTGTAAGGGTGTCGGCACCTGAAAAACCTATGCAGCGAAAGAGCGGGCAGTCTGTGTTGGGCGCGGCCCTGTCACAGCCCACCGATGGCGTTGTCAATAGCCGATACGTAAACGGGCGTATATCCGTGCAAATACGGGGAGTTGCCGACGGACCGGCGGTACACGGATATGACCGTTGTATGGCCCGCGCGCTCGCTGCCTTGGCGGTTCGCCGACCCAAGGGCCATATTTTACTGCGAGGGATGTGAAAATGCTGTCGCAACCTAGCGTTTAGAGACGCGCGGTTCGGCCGCCAAACGTCCCGCGCACCGAGAGATCGAAGGATACTTTTCATGACGGTCGCTTGGCCTTTCGTGAACGCCAACGAACTGTCGCAGGACCGGATCGAAAGCCGGCTCTTGATGGCGCTGCTGGAGAGCATGCGCGAAGCCGCCTTCATGGTCGAACACGGGACCCGCACGATCCTGGCGTGCAACAGCCGGGCCGAGCAGGTGTTCGGCTATTCGGCCAAACAGATGGTTGGCCGCACCACCATCCTGCTGCATATCAGCGAAGACAGCTTCAACGACTTCGGTGACAGCGGCAACCCGCTGCTCGAAAACGGTCAGCCGTTTCACACCCGGATGTGGATGCGCCGGGCGTGCGGGGCCTGCTTCCCAAGCGAGAACACGGTCACGCCGCTGCAGGACGTCGACGGCCGGCAGGTAGCGCTGTCGCTGGTGCGGGACCTGAGCGAGGAATCGCCGTCGACGCGCTTTTCCAAGGTCTACGGCACGCTGACCCCGCGCGAGCAGGAGGTCTTCGTGCTGACCGCACGCGGGCTCAGCGCCAAGGAGGTCGCGCGCAAGCTCAAGCTCTCTCACCGCACGGTCGAACAGCACCGCAACAGCATCCTGCAGAAGTTTCAGCTACGCAGCGTCAAGCAACTGCTGGCCGAGGCCGCGACCCTGGGTGCCGTCAGCCAGGCCCGCGTCGGGCAGGCGGCGGAGTAGGTCGGCGAGATTGCCCTGCCAGAGCGGGGAGGCATCAAAAGAGCCGGCCCCAAGACCGATGGGACCGGCTCCCGCTCAATGATGTTGTAGACGGCGCAGGCAGTTACTCGCCGTCGTAGAAGTCCGCCGGCAGGTGGGCGCGCTTCTCCCACAGCCGGTGGCTCTTCTGGAATTCCTTCTGGCTCTGCCAGATCCGCTTGAAGTTCTCGTCCTTCTCGGCTTCCGCCTGCAGGACCTGCTCGGTGGTCTGTTGCAATTTCTTCAGCGTCTCCCGCGGGATTTCCTGCACCTCCACGCCCTTGTCGGCGTAGGTTTCCAGGATCCGGCCGTTCTCGTATTCGTTCTGGGCGAGTGAGGTCGCCGTCGCGGCGCGGCAGACGTTTTTAACCAGCGCCTTGGTGCTGCGCGACGTGTCCTGCCAGCTGTCGGCGTTGACGAACAGGTAAACGGCGTTCGCGGGCGCATGCCACCCCGGGAAGAGGTTGTATTTCGCCACCTTGTTGAAGCCAATCAACTGGTCGATCATCGGCATGGAGAATTCGGTAGCGTCCAGCTGCCCGGTCTGCAGCGCCTGGAAAGTTTCGCTGCCGCCCATCAGCGCGACCGAGGCGCCGTACTCCTTGATCACTTCGGAGCCCAGCCCGGCGAAGCGGATGTTCATGCCGTCGTAGTCGGAGACGCTTGTGATCGGCTGCTTGTACCAGCCGGCGGTTTCCGGACCGGTGATGCCGCAGAGCTCGAAGTGGATGTTGTAGCCTTCCTCCTGGAACAGCTCCTGCAGCATCTCGTGACCGCCGCCCTCGTAGTACCAGGCCATGAACGCCCACGGCTTGAGGCCGAACGGCGGCGAGTTGAACAGCGAGGCGGCCGGAACCTGACCCTGCTCGTACGCGGTGGCGCTGAAGCCGGCCTGGATCTTGCCGTTGGAGACGGCCTCGGCGATCTCCAGCGTGGGCACCAGCTTGCCGGGCTCGAACACGCGCACCTGCACGCGCCCGCCGCTCGCGGCGTCGAGCTGCTCGCTCAGGTACTTGGCCGGCGAGCCGAGGCCGGGCAGGTCGACCGAGAAGGCCGTCTGCAGCTTCCAGCGCACGTCGTCTTGGGCCTGAGCGCCGGCGGGCAGCCCGGAAAACGCCAGCACGCCGCCCACGAGAGCGGCGGCGATGCGCCCGCTGGCACCGGAGCCCTGTTTAACAGTCTGCTTGAAGGTCAAAGCGTAACCCCCCTTTTACAATGCGTTATACATAAGCGGCTCTTTTTGGCCGTTACCGCCTGAGGCGGTGACCCGCCGCGCACGACCATGAGCGAAAAGCCGCGCAGGACGCAAACTGCCACGTCTGCCCACGGGCCCGCTCTGCAACAGGCGCACGGCCGGCGCGCACTGGGCGCATCCCGGTCCGATCGCCGGACCCTTACTCTGCGCAACTGTCGATCATCCGCCCATCGAGCCTGGCAAGCCGCCTGGAGCGCTCACCATGCAACTGGATCAGATCGTGCCGCTTGGACGCAGCGCGGCCGACTATCGCGCGATGTTCGCGCTCGAGCGCTGCGACCGCGCGCGCCGGCTGCTCGGCTGCGGCGACGGGCCCGCAGCCTTCAACGCCGACTGGACGGGCGAGGGCGGGCAGGTGGTCTCGCTGGATCCCCTTTACGCCTGGCCGGCAGCCGCGATCCGAGAACGGATCACGGCCACCTTTCCCGACGTCGTGCGGCGGATGCACGCCGAGCCCGGGCGCTTCGCGCTTAAGCCGGGCGACACGATCGACGCGCTCGCGGCCCGCCGCTGGCAGGCCATGCAGCGCTTCCTCGCGGACTATGCCGCCACCGGCCAAGACGGCCGCTATGTGGCGGGTGCGCTCCCGACGCTGCCATTTGCAGACCGGGCGTTCGATCTGGCGCTGTGCTCGCATCTGCTGTTCCTGTACGAGAAGCAGCTGAGCCGGGCGTTGCATCTCCAGGCCTTGGAAGAGCTTCTGAGGGTCGCGGGGGAGGTGCGCGTGTTTCCGTTGGTCAATCTGGATGGGGAACCGTCCCGGCATCTGGCGCCGATCCGCGCGGCGCTTACGGAGTCTGGCGTACGAAGCGAGATCGTCGCTGTCGACTACGAGGTCCAACGCGGCGCCAGCCAAATGCTGCGACTTAGCCGATAGCCTCAAAGCACCCCAAAACGCTGCGCGTCCCAAGGACAGAACACCGCATGACCACACGCCACCACAGCTACGCCGTCGCCGTGTGCTGGACCGGCAACAGAGGGCAGGGCACCACGCACTACCGGGCCTACGACCGAAGCTATCGGATCGAGTCGGCGGGCAAACCGACGCTGACCGGCTCCGCCGATCCCGCTTTCCTGGGCGATGCGGCGTGCTGGAACCCGGAAGATCTGCTGGTCGCGGCGCTCGCGGCCTGCCACCAGCTTTGGTACCTGCATCTGTGTGCCGACGCCGGCGTGGTCGTCACAGCCTATCGCGATGCCGCTACCGGAGAGATGGCCGAGAGCCCCGGCGCCGGCGGATCGTTCACTGAGGTCGTGCTGCGACCGCAGGTCCGTGTCGCCGAACACGATCAGATCGCCGCGGCCGAACGCCTGCACGCCGAAGCGGCCCGGCGCTGCTTCATCAAGAACTCCGTCAACTTCCCGGTCCGCCATGAAGCAACGGTCACCGCAGGCGACTGATCCGAAGCACGACCCCCAGCGGTCCAATACCCAGCGCTGTGACCAACCGCAGCGGAGTTCGAGCCAGCGTAGGTAGGCGGGGTATCCGTGGTTCGACCGGACACCGCCTATACGGCGTTCGCGCATAATACATATTATGGTAACAACCGATCGCGGGAAAAGAGCAATGGTTTCCGGGGGTTGCCGACTTTCGCCAGCGCGCCGTGGACCCTTATGCGCTGTCGGAAAGCGCGCGCGCATGGGCAATCACGCGGGCAAGCTCCGGCACCTGCGGTGTCGGCAGCGCGGCCGGATCGCACCACGCCGCCTCGTCGACGTCGTCGGCCGCGGCCGGCTCGCCGGTCTCAGCGCGCACCAGCACGGCTACCAGCAGAAAGTGATACGCCGGCGGATCACCCTCGGCGATCACGTCCACCGCATCGAACGCGCGCACGGACGTGCCCGTGAGCCCGGTCTCCTCGCGGAGCTCGCGTTCGGCCGCGCACAGCACCGGTTCGCCCGGCTCCAGCTTGCCGCCCGGAAAGCCCCAGGCAAAAGCGTTGGGCGGATTGTGCCGGCGCACCAGAAGCACGCGCCCGTGGCGCCAGACGACCGCGATCACCGCCGGCACCGGCCGCGGCGCGCTCATCGCCTCAGCCCTGCTCCAGCTTGCGCGCTAGCCGATCCAGCCAGCGCCGGACGCGCGTCCGGTTCACCCCGAAATCGTAGTAGCCAAGCTTGGCGCGGCTATAGATCGACACGCTCGCGTGGCTCGCGTCCACCGCCTCGAACGCGACGGTGATCGTGTCCGGAAAACGGAAAATCCGGGAGCTCTGCTCGAATTCCGCCTGCATCGCCTCCCGGTCCAGATGCAGGAGGTGCGTGCGCGGCTCGTGCGCGGCGATCGACACCACGGCGTCGCGCAGCTGCTCCACGGTCGCCTGAAACACCGGGCTTTGCAGGTCCGCGTCGTCGCGGGGGCTGTGCGCAGGCAGCGCCAGCGCGCTGTTCGGTTTGCGCTTGCGCGGGATGGTGTCGAAGTCGAGCAGCATGCCGAATTCCTGCATGGTCAACGCGTTATGCGCGCTGCTTGAGGTTTGTCAGAGGTCCGTCAGATCGATCGTCATGCCGTCGCGTCCCGGTTCCACGCCCACCGGGCATTGGGCGGCGACGTCGGCGTAGTTCATCGTATGGTTCATGTGGGTCAGCACCGCGCGCTTGGGCGCCACGCGCCGGATCCAGGACATCGTGCGTTCGAAGTGGGCGTGGCTGGGATGCGGCTCGTGGCGCAGGCAGTCGACGATCCAGAGATCGATGCCTGCAAGCGTCTCGAACCCGGCCTCGCCAATCTCCACCGCGTCTGGGGAATAGCCGACCGGCCCGATCCGGTAGCCGAGCGTGGTCATCGGCCCGTGGCTCTGCGCGAACGCCGTGACCTCGATCCCGCACACCTCGAACGGCGTGCCGAGCGGGATCGAATGGTCGCGGAGCATCGCCGAATAGGCTGCTTTCGCAGATGCCGTCGAGGCGAAGGCGTAATCGAAGCGCGCGGTCAGGTTCGCCATCGTCGCCGGATCGCTATAAGCCGGGATCGGCTTGCCGCGGGCGTAGACCAGGGGGCGCAGATCGTCGATGCCATGGCAGTGGTCGGCGTGGGAATGGGTAAACAGCACCGCGTCCAGGTTGGTGACCTCGGCGTCCAGAAGCTGCGCGCGCAGATCCGGCGAGGTGTCGACCAGGATGCTGGCGTCCGCCGTACGCACCAGGATCGACGGCCGTCGCCGGCGGTTGCGCGGGTCGGTGGGATCGCAGGCGCCCCAGACGCCGCCCACCAGCGGCACCCCGCCAGAGCCGCCGCAACCCAGCAACGTGACCTGCATGTCTGTCTCGCCGGTCACAACCGCCCTGCCCCGTTGGATCCGTCGATGCCGGCCGCCTCAACGTCGCTCACGCGGCATCACCCGGTCGTTCGGCACGGCTGAACAGGCGGAAGAAGTTATCGGTGGTGCGCCGCTCCAGTTCCGCGCGCTCCACGCCAAGGGTCTCGCACAGGCTGTCGGCCGTGTAGGACACGTAGGACGGTTCGTTCGGTTTGCCGCGCCGCGGCACCGGAGCGAGGTACGGCGCGTCGGTTTCCACCAGCAGCTTGTCTTCCGGTACCATGCGCGCGACGTCGCGGATTTCCTCGGCCTTCTTGAAGGTCGCGATGCCGGACATCGAGATGTAGAAGCCGAGGTCGAGCGCCGCTTCCGCGAGCCCGATGCCGGAGGAAAAGCAGTGCATCACGCAGGGAAACGGCCCCTGCTCGTAGCCCTCGCGCAGGATCATGGCCGTGTCCTCGTCCGCCTCCCGGGCGTGCACGATCAGCGGCAGGCCGGTCTCCCTTGCCGCCACGATGTGCGTACGGAAACTCTCCGCCTGCGCCTGGCGCGGGGAGTTGTCGTAATGATAGTCGAGCCCGCTCTCGCCGATCCCGACGACGCGGGGGTGCTGCGCCAGCTCGATCAGCTTGTCGGGCGCGCTTTGGCCTTCCGGGCCGGCCTCGTGCGGATGCACGCCAACCGAACACCAGACGTTGTCGTAGGTCTCCGCGATTTCCTTCACGCGGTCCCAGCCGGACAGCGTGGTGGAGATCGTTACCATCGTCTGGACGCCCGCGCGCCGGGCGCGGCCGACGACTTCGTCCAGGTCCTGGTGGTCGGCGATCATGTCCAGGTGGCAGTGGGAATCCACCAACATCAGGACGCTCCCTTGCTCTCTTCGTCCTCGACGTAGCGCGGGAACACGCCCTGCGGCTTGGCGATCTCGGTGCCGGGGACGAGACGCGTCTCCAGCGCCGCAAAGTCGCGCGCATCCCTCGGCTGGTTCATCTGCTCCAACAGCGCGTCCGGGCCGTTGGGCATGAACGGCTGGGCCAGGATCGCCAGCTTGCGGATCACCTCCGCCAGGACGTAGAGCACCGTCTGGAAGCGCGCCGTGTCGGTCTTGCGCAGGACCCAGGGCGCCTGTTCATCGACGTAGCGGTTGGCCTGCGCGACCACCGAAAAATGCGCTTCCAGCGCGCGGTGGAAGGCTTGCAGCGCGAGTTCGCTGCGCATGCGTATGAGCGCGCTATCGGCGGCCGCCAGCATCGCCTCGTCGGCCGGGCGCAACTCCGATGGCTCAGGGATTTGGCCGCCGCAGTTCTTGTAGATCATCGACAGCACGCGCTGGCCAAGGTTGCCGAAATCGTTCGCCAGGTCGTTGTTCATCCGGTTGACCATCGCCCGGTGGGAAAAGTCGCCGTCGTTGCCGAACGGCACTTCCCGCAGCAGGAAATAGCGGGTCTGGTCCAGGCCGTAGGTCTCGATCAACTCGTAGGGATCGATGACGTTGCCGAGCGACTTGGAGATCTTCTGCCCCTCGTTGGTCCACCAGCCGTGGGCGAAGATCCGCTTCGGCGGCTCGATCCCGGCGGCCATCAGGAAAGCGGGCCAGTAGACCGCGTGGAAGCGCAGGATGTCCTTGCCGACCATGTGCAGGTCGGCTGGCCAGAACGCCTGGTATTGTTGGGCGTTTTCATCGGGATAGCCGACGGCGGTGATGTAGTTTGTCAGCGCATCCAGCCAGACGTACATAATATGGTCCGGATCGTCCGGGACCTGGATGCCCCACTTGAAGGTGGTGCGCGAGATCGACAGGTCGCGCAGCCCGCCTTTAACGAACGAGATCACCTCGTTGCGCCGGCCTTCGGGCCCGATGAAGTCGGGGTTCTGGTCGTAGAACTTGAGCAGCGTATCCTGGAAGGCCGACAGCTTGAAGAAGTAGCTCGGCTCCTCCACCCACTCGCATTCCGCGCCAGAGGCGGCGATCATCCGCCCGTCGTCGGTCTTCGTCAGCTCGTCTTCGCCGTAGAACGCCTCGTCGCGCACCGCGTACCAGCCGGCGTACTTGTCGAGGTAGATGTAGCCGGCTTCCTTCAGGCGCATCCACAGCGCTTGCGCGCTCTGCACGTGCCGGTCCTCGGTCGTACGGATGAAGTCGTCGTTGGAGAACTGCCAGGCTTGCGACAGATCGCGGAAGTTCTGCGACATCCGGTCGGTGAACGCCTGCGGCTCCACGCCGTTCTTGCGCGCGGACTGCTCGACCTTCTGGCCGTGCTCGTCCGTGCCGGTCAGGAACTTCACACGCCGCCCGTCCAGGCGCATGAAGCGCGCCAGCACGTCACACGCCAACGTCGTGTAGACATGCCCGATGTGCGGCTTGTCGTTGACGTAATAGATCGGCGTGGTGATGTAATAAGGCGCCTTGGCGATGTCTTTGCCGTTAGACGGCATCAGCGTGTCCTTCTCGGCTCTCGCGCGGGTCTTGCCGCTGTTGACGGGCCGCTGTTGACGGGCGGCTGTGACGGGCGGCTGAACGGCGGCGCCGGCGCTGGCTGGCAGACCCGCCTGCGCGCCCGGCGATCAGGACGCCGCGGCCTGCAGGTCCAGGAAGGCGGTCAGCACGACCTGCTTGCGGTCGAGATTGGCGCGCTCGGCCCGCCGGAACAGGCCGGCGATCTTTTCCCACAGGCTGAGCCACTGTTCAAGGTCGGCCCGGGCGGCCAGCCGGGCCGTCGCGGCCCCCTCGCCCGCCACCACCTCGCCCGGCGTTTCGCCGCGGGCCTTGGCGCGGATCAGCCGGCCCAGCCACCAGGCCAGTAGCTCGCCACCCAGACGGAAGGCGGTCGGGTCCTGACCCTGCGCCAGCTTGTCGGCGAAGGCGTGCAGCCGGCCGGTGTCGAGTTGCGGCAGGCCGGTCAGGAGATCGACCAGCTCGCGGTACAGCTTGAGCCCGCCCGCCTTGTGCAGGTCGAGCGCGCGGCCGATGCTGCCCTCCGCCAGCAGCGCGAGCGCCGCGCGGTCGTCGCCCTCGACCTCGGGCAGATGGCGGTCCAGCAGGCTGGCCATGCTACTTTCGTCCAGCGCCGCCAACGACAGCTGCGCGCAACGGCTGCGGATCGTCGGCAGGAGCCGGGCGGGGGCGTGGGAGACCAGCAGCAGAACCGCTTGGCTGGGCGGCTCCTCCAGCACCTTCAAAAGCGCGTTCGCCGCGTTCGCGTTCATCTCCTCCGCGGGATCAACCACGATTACCCGCCATTCCGAGCTGGACGGAGTCATGAAGCAGAAGTGCACCGCCTGTCGGACGTGTTCGACCAGGATCTCGGCGCTCGGCTTCAAGCTGCGCTGCTCGCGCGGCATGAACGGCTCGAGCGCGAAGATGTCGGGATGGCTGCCGGCGGCGACCTGCCGGGATACCGGATGGTCGGGGTCCAGACCCAGGGTGTCCGGCCCGTCGCCGAACAGGCCACCACCCTCCCCACCACCGGCAAGAGCGAACTTGGCGAAGCGGTAGGCGAGTGTCGCCTTGCCGATGCCGCGCGCGCCGGTGATCAGCCAGGCGTGCGGCAGGCGCCCGGACGACCAGGCGCGCAACAGCACGTCTTCCGCCGCGGCGTGACCCAGCAGGTCCGGCGCCTGGCGGGCATGCGGGACGGTCGGCGCGTCCGCCGTTTCGGTCTTGCCGGATGCCATCTAGACCGTCACCCCAAGGCGATCGCGCACGGCCGCCCGGATGGCGGCTTCGACCGTATCCGCCGCGCCGCTCGCATCGATCAGCTCGCAGCGCTGCGGTGCCGCTTCGGCGATCGCGCGGTAGCCCTCGCGCAGGCGCTGGTGAAAGGACAGGTCCATGGCTTCGTAGCGGTCGGCCCCCTGCCCGCGCCCGTGCGCGCGCGCCAGCCCGACCTCGGGCGCGACGTCGAGCATCAGGGTCAGGTCGGGTCGGCTGTCGCCCACGACAATCCGTTCAAGCTCGTCCAGCGTGTCCAACGGCACCCCCTGGCCCCAGCCCTGGTAGGCGCGGGTGGAATCGCTGAACCGGTCGGAAACGACCCAACGCCCGGCCGCGAGCGCAGGCCGCACGGTTTCCGCGAGGTGCTGACTGCGCGCGGCGGCGTGCAGCAGCGCTTCCGACAGCGGCTGCCACTCGGTGCCTTGGGCGAGCAGCAGGTCGCGCACCGCCTCCGAGGACGGGCTGCCGCCCGGCTCGCGGGTGGCGACCACCTCCAGCCCGGCCGCGCGCAGGCGTTCCACCAGCCGGTCGCGCTGCACGCTCTTGCCGGCGCCCTCGCCGCCTTCCAGCGTTATGAACCGGCCGCGCGCCACGATCCTTCCGACGGCCGGCGCGCTTACGGCGCGCCGAAGACGAGGTATTCGACGCCGGAGACGATCCGCCCGAACGGACCCAGCTGGGTCACCGTCTCGCCGGCCTTGAGCGGGATCGTACGGGTTTCGATATTGGGCGCCTCGATGGTCAGCGTGGCGAGTTCCTCGCCCGCGTCGATCGGGGCCGGGATCGGCGCCTTGTAGCTGACGGTGACGGTCATGCTGTCGGTCGCGTCGGACGGCAGGGTCATCTCCAGGCGCTGGTCGGTCACCAGCGGCACGCGCGGCTGGCTGCCCAGCCAGACCTCGGCCTGCTCGACCGTCTCGCCCTCGGCGAACAGCTCGACGTTCTTGAACTCCCGGAACGCCCATTCGATCAGGCGCGCGCTCTCGTTCTCCCGGCCGCTCGGCCGCTCCAGGCCGTTGACCACCGAGATCACCCGCCGACCGTCGCGCTCGGCCGAGGCGGTCAGGCCGTAGCCGGCATTGCGGGTATAGCCGGTCTTCAGTCCGTCGACGCCCATGTTCCGGCGCAACAACGGGTTGCGGTTGTATTGCCGGATGTCGTTCCAGGTGAACTCGCGCTGGGAATAGAAGCGACCGTAATACTCCGGGAAATCCCGGATCAGCGCGCGCGCCAGGCGGGCCAGGCCAAGGGCGCTGGTGCGGTGGGTCTCGTCCGGCCAGCCGGTCGCGTTCTCGAAGTTGGTCGCCGGCATGTTCAGCTTCTCGGCGTAGTCGTTCATGACGTCGGCGAAGGCTTCCTCGCTGCCGGCGACCCCCTCGGCCAGCACGATCGAGGCGTCGTTGCCCGACTGCACGATCATGCCCTGCAGCAGGTTCTCGACCGTCACCTCCTTGCCGACCTCGACGAACATCTTGGAGCCGCCCTTGCGCCAGGCCTTCTCCGAGACGACGAACTTGTCGTCCATCGACAGTTCACCGTTCTTCAGCCGATCGAACATCACGTAGGCCGTCATGATCTTGGTCATCGAGGCCGGCGGCATCGGCTGACGGGCGTTCTTCTCGAACAGCACCGTGCCGGTGTTGTAGTCCATCACGACGGCTTCGCGCGCCTTGGTCTCGAGCGCGGCGGCGGGCGCGATCCCGGCGGCGAGCGCGAGCAGCGCGAGGGACAGGCGGATCAGGGTGCGGCGCATGGCGTGTGTCACGTCTTGATCGAGGGGAACGAGTGTCGGCGGGTCGTGTGCAGGCGGCACTTGGCGTGGCCGAGGCTACGGGCGATCGGGTACGCGAAACCGGTTACCGGCGGATGATGCCCACAGTGTGGCGCCGATCGCCGCGACGGTGTCAGTCTACCACCACGCGGGCCCGCGTGTAGCCCTGGTCGACCATCCGGTTCAACAGCTTGTCGGCCGTGTCGACGTTCTCGACCGGGCCCAGGCGGACGCGGAAGAATTCCCGGTCGTTGACCATCGCCCGTTCGATCTGCGCGTTGCCGAGCGGGGAGAGCTTCGCGCGCAGCCGGTTGGCGTTGGCGTACTGCGTGAACGCGCCGGCCTGGACGAAGATGCTGGTATCCTGCACCGCCTGCTGCGTCACCTCGCCGTCCAATTCCGGCGGCGCTGTCTCGCGCGGCGTGCGCGATTGGTCGCCGCGCGCGGAGCCGCTGGGATCCGCGTCGCTCGCCCGGGTCGACGGCGCGGTGTCGTCCGACAGGCTTGCGGTCTCGACCGCGCCCGCGGGCACGGCCGGCGGCGTCTTGCCGGTATCCTGCTTTTCTAGACTTTCTCCAGCAAGGCGGCGGCTCTCGCCCTCGACGATCTCGACCCGCACCTTGGCTGTGCCCTGCTGCTTGAATTCCAGGAGCTCGGCCGCCCGGGCGGAGACGTCGATGATCCGGCCGCGCGCGAACGGCCCGCGGTCGTTCACCCGCAGCTTGATCGATTTGCCGTTTTCCAGGTTGGTGACCCGCACGACGCTCGGCATCGGCAGGGTTCGGTGCGCGGCCGTCAGGTCGTTCTGGTCGTAGGTTTCGCCGTTGGCGGTTTCCTTGCCGTGGAAGCCGGGCCCGTACCAGGAAGCGATCCCGGTCTCGACATAATCGTAGTCGGCCTTGGGGTGATACCAGATCCCGCTGATCTGGTAGGGGTTGCCGACCTTGTAGTAGCCGCCGCGCCCGGCTGGCTTGTCCGGCGTAACCGCATCGCGCGCCTGCTTGGCCGTGTGCGCGATCAGCTGCGTTTCCGCGCAGCCGCCGAGCAGCAGCGCGGCCGCGATCAGCGCAAACCCGGCGCGCGTGCCGTTCGATAACCTCATGAGGTGCGCCGCGTCATCGGGGTTGGCCGCAACATCTGGGGTGACTCCACCTCTTTACCGGCAATCATGCGCAAGATACGTGAATTTTCCGTTGACCGGCAAGTCTCCCGCGCCTTCGGGCTACCGGTCCGCGCGCTGCTGCAGCCGCTCCAGCAGCGCCACCGACGGATAGCCGTCCGCCGGCAGGCCGTTGGCCTGCTGGAACGCCCGGATTGCCGCGCGCGTCTGCGAGCCCGGGACGCCGTCCACCGGCCCGGCGTCGAAGCCGAGCTGGTTCAGCAGGCGCTGCATCTGCTCCGCCTGGGCGAACGACAGCGGCCGGTTGTCGAGGTCACGGCCGTGCTGGATCGCCGGCAGGCCGACGATCCGGTCGGCCAGATGCCCGACCGCGATCGCGTAGCTGATCGAGCGGTTCCAGCTCAGGATGTGGCGGAAATTCTCGTAGACCAGGAAGGCCGGCCCCTCGTGGCCCTGCGGCAGGATCACCGAGCCCTCCATGCCTTCCGGCGTCGACAGCGGCTGGCCGTTCGCCTTGCGCACGCCCATCTCAGCCCAGGCGTCGAGCGGCTTGCGCACCGAGAGCGCGGCCTGGCTCAAGTCGAACCCATCCGGCAGCACGACCTCCCGGCCCCATAGCTGGTCGCCTTCCCAGCCGAGGTTGGAAAGGTAGTTCGCGCCGCTGGCGAAGACGTCCGGCAGCGTGCCCCAGATGTCCTTCCGGCCGTCGCCCGTACGGTCGACGGCGTGGCCGACAAAGGTCGAGGGGATGAACTGCAGGTGGCCCATCGCGCCCGCCCAGGAGCCCTTCATGTTGGCGGCCGTGACGTGCCCCTGGTCGACGATCCGCAGCGCGTCCAAGAGTTGCGCGCGGAAGAAGTCGGCACGACGCTGGTCGTAGGCGAGCGTGGCCAGTGCGTCGATCACCTGGAAGGAGCCCAGGTAGTCGCCGAAGTTCGTCTCCAGCCCCCAGAACGCGACGAGGAAGCGCGGCTGCACGCCGTAGTCGGCCTCGATCTGCGCCAGGAGGTCGCGGTGCTTGGTCAACAGCGCGCGCCCGCGTTCGATCCGCCCTTCCGAGACGCGCTTGTCCATGTAGGTCCAGAAGGTCTGCGTGAATTCCGGCTGCTGCTGGTCGAGCTCGATCACCCGGTTGACCGGCGCGACGTCCGCGAGCGCGCTGTCGAGCGTCGCCGCGCCGATGCCGTCGCGCTCGGCCTCCGCGCGCAGTTCCTGCAGCCATTCGCCGAACGGCTGGTCGTTGCGCGGAGCGACCTCCTCCGCCCCGTCGTTCTGCTGCGCGGCCACGGGTCCCGCCGAGGCGATCAGGGCGGCGGCGGTCAGCAGCCCGGCCGCGGCGGACGCAAGCCGGCGACTGAGACGGATCGGACGGGAGACGGAGGCAAGGCGGGCCATCGGCGGCAACTCCAAAACGCGAATCGCGGTGCCGACTTAGGGGATCGGTCCGCAGTTGATGCCAGCGCTTCTGCCATACGGGCGGAAGGCTGGCAATTGAGCCGATGCGCCTGGCACACCACCTGACCTTGAAGCCGACCGGCCATGCGGTCTAAATCCGGGGTCGCGTGATCGCCGGTGCGCCAGCGTGTCGTAAGCCTGAGGCGCGCCGGCGCCGCGCGGGGGAGTGGCAGAGCGGTCGAATGCGGCGGACTTGAAATCCGCAGAGGTGGCGTTCCCACCTCCGGGGGTTCGAATCCCTCCTCCCCCGCCAAGCTCTTGTTTTTCTTCATTTTATTACCCACGAAAAAAACCGCCGCCCGGGCGAACCCGGACGGCGGCTTTTCGTCTCGATCCCGCGTTCAGGCGCGGGCAGCGCAGCCTTGGCGGTTACTCCGCGGCCTCGCGCTGTTGCGCGGGAGTCTTCCGCGCCCCCGGGACCGGCGGCACCGGCTCGCTCTGGAGCTGGCGCACCAGGCCCCAGGCCATGAAGACGATGATGATCGACATCGGCAGGCCCGAGGTCACCGCCGCGGTCTGCAGCGCGGACAGCGGGTTGCCGCCGACCGCCGCACCGGCGACCAGCAGGATCGCCGCGACCGCACCCTCGGTCACCGCCCAGAACAGGCGCTGCTGCCAGATCGGGTGCGGGTCGCCGCCGTTGGTCAGCATGTCGACCACCAGCGAGCCCGAGTCCGAGGAGGTGGCGAAGAAGATCGCCACGACCAGCACCGCCAGCAGCGAGAACAGCGTGATGAACGCGCCCGGCAGAGGCATCTGCTCCAGCAGCACG
>CAYRCO010000022.1:0-21103 GCA_964422775.1 uncultured Rhodovibrio sp. | reverse complement strand
CCGCTTACCCTTAACGCCCGTGGAATCCTGGAAATACAGGTCGATAACCTGCCGGATCTCGTCCAGCGACAGGCCCACCTTTTGCAGCTGTTTGATCTTCTCGAGGCGCTTCAGGGCCTGCTCGTCGTAATATCGGTAGCCGCGCCCGACGCGTCGGGTCGGCTCAAGCAGGCCCAGGGACTCGTAATAATGGATGGTGCGCTGGCTCACCTCCGCCCGTGTCGCCAGTTCGCCGATCTTCATCATGCCGTTGGGTGCGGTCATCGCCACCATTTTACACTTAACGTTAACTTTTGTTCCAGTCGGAACATGCCATAGCGTGGCCGGGTTGCCAAGTGAACCGATGCCCGCCGGGCGGCTCGCTCGCAGGCAGGCACGCCGCGCGATCCGCGTCCCGACCACGGTCGCGCGGTGCACTCCGCGCGTCGGCTCAACCCCACGGCCGCCATGCAGCCCTAACGAACGCTTAACCAGCGACGGCCTATCCTTGGGTGGAGTTCACGCGTCTGGGACCGCCATGCTCGCTGCCACCGACCTCCTCGTCTTCTCCGTGCAGATCGCCGTGCTGCTGCTGGTGGCCGGCGTGTTCTGGCGGCCTGTGGCGGCCGTCGTGCTGCTGACCTGCGGGCTTTGCGGGCTGGCGTTCGCGCTTGTCGGTCAGGGCTCCGGCTGGCTGGTGGTGGGCGTGTTCGCCGTGTTCTGCGCCTGGCGCAGCCTGCAGGTCTCTTTCCTGCAGGTGAAGTACGCCGGTCTCGACGTGTTCAGCGTCAAGGCACCGGAGAAGGCGCCGTCTGAAACCGAGCTGTTGGACAAGCTGGTCCAGCGGATGAGCGAACTGCACACCGCACGCCAGGAACGTGCCGCGGCGGCCAAGGCGGCTGCCGCCAGCACGGCGTCGGCCAGCCCGTTGGAGAAGGCCGAGGCATCCGCGCAAGCCGGCGGCCGCCGCAGCCGCTCCGAGCGGCTGGCGAGCAGCCGGCGCTTGTCCCGCACGGGCTCCCGCCGCGATCTCCCCGGCAGGGACGAGGCCGAGGCGGGCGCGGACGACCTGCCCGCCCTGCCGCACAGCCCGGAAGAGCGCAAGAAGCGCCTGGATACCTCCAAGACCTCGCCGAAGGCCGTGGCTTAAGGGCAAGATGCTGAAACGCCGTATCACGTTTCAGCTGGAGTTTGCCCGCTGTTCAAGAAGTTACTGCAGAACTCACGATGCAAGCCGTATCGGCCATCGTTGATCCTGCTCCAACCGCCGCGACGTGACCCGACGAGAGCGGGTGGACGCCGGCGGCCAGCCCCCTAACCGTCCGCCTTCGCCAAGGGCGCCGCGGCGCGGAAGGAGCGGCCCTTCACGCGTTGGATGGCGTACTCGGTATCGTCCACCAACATCACCAGCAGGTCGCCTTCGCTGGCCGAATCGACTGCCTTCTCGATCGCCTTGCGCTCGTCCAGGATCACCTCGACCTTGGCGGCCTTGGCGCTCTCGGCCCCCGCGCGCAGCAGGCTCGACGCCTCGCCGACCTCGCGTCCGCGCGGGTCCGGCTCGCAGATGAACAGCTCGTCGTGCATCTGCGCCAGTTGCGCGCCCAGGCCCTGCAGGTCCTCGTCCCGCCGGTTGCCCGGCGCCGAGGCGACCGCGATCCGGCGCTTGGCCGTCAGGCCGCCAACCAGTTCCTCCAGCGCCGTCAGCGCGGGGACGTTGTGGCCGTAGTCGACCAGTACGCGCACGCCGTCGGCCTGCACCAGGTTGGTCCGGCCCGGCAGCTGGCCCGGGGTCGGGTGGAAGGTCATCAGCCCCTGGCGGATGTCCGCCAGCTCCAGGCCCAGCGCGTACCCGGCTGCCGCCGCGGCGAGCGCGTTCGACACGTTGAAGCGGGCGTGCCCCTCGAAGGCGATCGGGACGTCGTTGACCTCGATGATGTCCGCTTGCACCTGGCCCTGCCGGAGCACGATCTTGCCGTCAGCCACGGTGAACGCGAGTCCGTGGTCCTCGACGTGCTTGGCCACCTCCGGGTGGTCCGGGTCCAGCGTGAAATAGGCGATCTTCCCGCGCGACCAATAGGTACCGTGCTCTAGCACGCGCGGATCGTCGGCGTTGAGAACGCAGGTCCCCTCGGGATGCACGGCGTCGACCACGACCGTCTTGCAGCGGGCGAGCTCGTCCAGGGTATGAATGTCGTGTTCGCCCAGATGGTCGCTCGCGATGTTCAGCAGCACGCCCACGTCGCACTCGTCAAAACCGAGGCCGCGGCGCATGATCCCGCCGCGCGCGCACTCCAGCACGGCGTGCTCGACCGTCGGCTCCTTCAGCACCGCGTGCGCGGCACCGGGCCCGGAGTAGTCGCCGCGCATGATCACGTGATTGTCGATCTCCACCGTGCCGGTGCAGGCCATGCCGACCTGCCGGCCGGCGTGGCGCAGCAGGTGGGAGATCAGCCGGGTGGTCGTGGTCTTGCCGTTGGTACCGGTGATCGCGGTGATCGGCACGCGGCCGTCGTCCTGGGGATCCGGGAACATCATGTCGACCACGTGCTTGCCGACATCCCGGGGCGTGCCGTCGGTGGGCGCCATGTGCATCCGGAAGCCGGGGCCGGCGTTGACCTCGACCACGCCGGCCGACTGCTCGTCGAGTGGCTTGGTCAGGGTTTCCGCCAACAGGTCGATGCCGATGATGTCCAGCCCGACCAGCCGGGCGATCCGCTCGGCGGCGTACTTCACCTCCGGGTGCACGTCGTCGGTGATGTCGGTCGCCGTGCCGCCGGTCGACAGGTTGGCCGTCGCCTTGAGGTAGACCACCTCGCCGTCCTTCGGCACGGTCTCCAGGTCCATGCCGGCCTGGCTGAGCAGACGGTGCGTCTGCTCGTCGACGTGGATCTGGGTCAGCAGGTTCTCGTGCCCCACCCCGCGGCGCGGATCGGCATTCTCGCAATCGATCAGCTGCTGGATGGTCGACCGGCCGTCACCCACGACGTGCGCCGGACGCCGGCGGGCTGCAGCGATCAGCTTGCCGTCGACCACCAGCAGACGGTGGTCCTCGCCGCGGACGTAGCTCTCCACCACCACCGTCTCATAGCGCGCGTACGCAGCGTCGTAGCCCTCGCGCAGCTCCTGCTCGTTATTGATGTTGGTGGTCACCCCGCGGCCGTGGTTGCCGACGAGCGGCTTGACCGCCACCGGATAGCCGATCCGATCGGCGGCCCACAGCGCGTCTTCCCAGGAATCGCAGGTATAGCCCTTGGGCACCGGGATCCCGGCGTCGCCCAGGAGCTGCTTGGTCCAGTCCTTGTCGTCGGCGATGCCGTGGCCGATCAGGCTGGTCCGCGCGGTCACGGTCGCCTGAAAGCGGCGCTGCTTGTGACCGTGGCCCAGCTGGGTGTAGCTGGTGTCCTCGCTCAGCCGGTACCACGGGATGTTCCGCGCCTTCGCGGCGTTGACGATCGACCCGGTGGACGGGCCGAGCTGATGGTCGTCGCGCACCTCTTTCAGCCGCGCGACCACCGAGTCGAGGTCGACCTCCTCGGCCTTGAACAGCTTGTCGACGATCTGCACCGCCTCTTCGCCCGCGGCCAGGCCGCAGGCCTCGTCGCGGTAGCGGAAGACGACGTTGTAGATGCCGGGCTCGTAGCTATCCACCGTCTTGCCGTAGCCAACCGAAAAGCCGATCAGGTTCTGCAGCTCGATCGCCACGTGCTCGACCACGTGCCCGGCCCAGGTGCCGCGCTCGACGCGCCCCAGGAAGCCGCCGCGCGTGCCCACCGAGCAGCGGTGCTCGTACAGGCTCGGCATCAGGGTCTGCAGCCGCTCCAGGAAGCCCGGCACGGTGTCGGTCGGGCTGTCCTCCAGCTCCTCGATGTCGAGGCGCATGTAGATCGTCAGATAGCGGCTGTAAAAGTTGGGGCCGCGCAGGGCGCGGAGCTGCAGGATCTTCACGCTGTCGTCCTTTCCCCCAAGCGCTGGGCGAGCGTCTCTGCGCCAAGGTAAGTTCGGGTTGTCCGGTCGTAGCCGTGACCGGCGATCAGGGCGTGCATGATCACGTTCTCGACGGCGACGGGCTCGCCGTCACTGAGATCGGCAACGTTGGAGCTGCCGAGATCGCGGCTGTCCACGATCACCACGTGACCCGGCCCGATCGCTTCCAGAAAACCGCCGTTGTGGAAGATGACGCCCGCATCCTCGCCCAGGCCAAGGCCCAGGTACTCGGGATTGGTGGCGCCGACTTCCATCAGGCGGGTGAAGCGGCCGCGTTCCAGGAAGTGGCTGTCGATCACCACCCCGTCGACGAAGCCGAGGCCGTTGCTCATCTTGACCGCGCCCTTGCGCAGGGCATCGGCGGCACTGCCATTATAGATCATGGTCGACGACAAAGCGACCGCGCCCGCGCTGGTGCCGGCAAGCACCGCCCCCTCCTGGTAGCGCGCGCGCACCGCCTCCAGCAGCGGCGAGCCGCCCAGCACGTAGGTCAGGCGCATCTGGTCGCCGCCGGTGAAGAAGATCACGCCGGCGCTGCGCACGGCCTCGCACGTCTTGGGGTCTTTCGCGGCCGCCCGCTCCTGGACGTCCAGCAATCGTACGTCCGTCGCCCCCAGACGCTTGAACACCTCGTCGTAGGCCGGCAGCACTTCTTCGGGGATCTGGCTCGCCGTGGCGATCACAGCGACCGTCTTGTTGTCCGCCGGTGCGTGGTCGAACACGCGGGTCAGGACCTCCAGGTTGGAGGTCTTGTCCTCCGCGCCGCCGATCGCGATCAGCGTCCCAAGCGGGTCTTCGCCGTTGGTTTTCGGGCCACGGCCGTTGGGCGCGACGGCGGCAGAGAATGCGCTGTTATCCATGGATAGGCCAGTCGTCGCGGCACGCGACGCCTCTCTTAAGCTTTTTGGGGGTCGGGTCGAAAGATGTCGGGAAAAGGACGTCGGCGATTCGCGGTGACGGCGGGCGGTGGGCGAAACGGTCGCAGCGGCTCCGGCGCACGCAGCCTGCGTCAGGTGAACGAGTCGCCCGTCCCAGGTCAAACCGATCGTTTGCCGGATATAAGCGCTCCACAGTCATGCCTCTGTCAAGCTTCGTGTCTCTTGCCGTCGATGGTCAGAAGCCGCAGGCAGGTCGCCGGCGCCCAATTTGCGCTGGCACACCGGGTGCCACCAGCCTAAAGGCTGTATGTTAACTATACCCGAACGGCGTGCCGGCGTATTCAGGGCAGCGTCGCTGCCCCGCGGTCCGCGTTGGAATATCCGAGGAGTCGTCCGACCATGCTGACCCTCCTGCGCGTGGCGCGGGTGTTCACCCCGCAGCCGAGCGAGGCCACCGACATCCTGCTGTCAGACGGCCGGATCGCGTACGTCGGGCCGGAGCTCTCCGTGCCCACCGACTGGCCGGTCGCGGTCTACGAGCGGCCCGACTGCTGGGCCGTGCCCGGGTTCATCGACCAGCACGTCCACGCCACCGGCGGCGGCGGCGAAGGCGGCCCGGTCACCCGCTGTCCGGAGATCACCGCCCAGCAGATCGCCGAGCGCGGCATCGCGACCATCGTCGGGCTGCTCGGCACCGACGGGATCAGCCGATCGCCGGCCGACCTGCTGGCCAAGGTGCGCGGCCTTCGAGCGGAAGGCATCGACGCCTACATGTATACCGGCAACTACCGGGTGCCGCCACCCACCCTGACCGGCTCGGTGCAGCACGACCTCGCGTGGGTGCCGGAGGTCCTGGGCGTGGGTGAGATCGCGCTCAGCGACCACCGCTCGAGCCAGCCCAACTTCGACGAACTGGCCCGGCTGGTGGCCGACGCGCGCGTCGGCGGCATGCTGGCCGGCAAGCGCGGCATCTGCCATTTCCACATGGGCGACGGTAAGCGCGGTCTCGAGCTGCTGCGCCGGCTGCTGACCGAGACCGAGATCCCGGCTGAGCAGGTAATCCCCACACATGTGAACCGGATCGGCCATCTGCTCGACGACTCCGCCGAATTCGCCAAGCGCTTCGGGGCGAGTGTCGACGTCACGGCCTTCGACGGCGACCCGGGCGACGGTGTCACCGGCTTCGACGGCGTGCGCAAGCTCTTGGAGCGCGGCGTCCCCGCGGAGCGGATCACCATGTCCTCGGACTGCCAGGGCAGCCTGCCGGAATTCGACGCTGAGGGCCGGCTCACCAAGCTGTCGGTCGCAAGCAACGGGCCGCTCCTGCACGACTGGCAAACGCTGGTGCGCGAGCGGGTGCTGGAGTTGCCGGACGCCCTGCCCCTGCTCGGCGCGAACGTCGCCCGGGTGCTGGGGCTGCAGGCGCGCAAGGGGCAGCTGGCTCAAGGCTTCGACGCCGACCTCACCCTGCTGGACGACGCGCTCGCCCCGTGCATGACCTTCTCGCAGGGCCGCGAGGTCTGGAGCCGTTACGGCTAGCTGTTACATGAAATCAGTGGCTTAATCGCCTCTCCTCCAGCGGGGCGAGAACGGGTCGGGAGAGGAGGTTGCCCGCCGCGCTATTGCCCGTGGTCGCTCCTCCCCTCGCCCCTCCTCCGATTGGAGGAGGGGTATAAAGAGAGGGGGCGAGCCGCGGCTCAGCTCTCGTGGTCCTTGTCGTGGCCCTCGACCTCGATGATCAGCTGCATCTCCGAGCCGACGGCGGGCGCATAGGCATCGACGCCCCACTTTGTGCGGTCGATCGTGCCGCGCGCGGAGAAGCCGGCGGTCAGCACCTTGTCGTACTGCGGCAGCGGGTGCGGCGCCATCTTGTTGAAGGTCACGTCCAGCGTCACCGGGTGGGTCTGGCCGTGCATGGTAAGCTCGCCGGTGAGCGTGCCGGTGTTCTCGCCAGTGCGCTCCGCGCCGGTCGACTCGAAGGTGATCTCCGAAAACTCCTGCGCGTTCAGGAAGTCCGGTCCGGTCAGGTGCTCATCCCGCTTGGTGTGGCCGGTATAAAGGCTGTCGGCCTGGATGGTGAGCGAGACGGACGCCGCCGAAACGTCCTCGGGATCGAAGGTGAATTCGCCCGACATCTCCTCGAACTCGCCCAGCATCTTGGAATAGCCGAGGTGATCGATCAGGAAGGCGATCTGGGTGTGGGTGGGATCGATCTCGAACGTCTCGGGCGCGGCATCGGCCGCGGTCGGCTGGGCGAACGCGAGTGCCGCGGCGCCGGCGGCGCCGAGGGCGAGCGTGCGGAACTGCATCATCGAAAGCCTCCGTGTGCCATGATTCGGGTCCCCTGATTCGGTGCGGGCGGATTGCCCGCCGGGTTCCCGTCACAGATGCCCCGTGGGCGCCGCGGCGCAAAGACGCGCGGGCGAAAACAGACTGTTGACGGAGGCGCCCGTGCGGCCCTTCAGGCCGCGGCCGCGGTATGCAGGACCCGGCTGAGTTCCGCGATGTGGCTCGGGTGCGTCTCGCAGCAGCCGCCGATCAGCTGGGCGCCCGCCGTGCGCCAGGTTCGCGCGAACTGGGCGAAACGCGCCTCGTCCAGATCCTCGCGTTCGCCCGGCACGTCCGCTCCGTCGTTCACGCCGACCCGGCTGTCGATCGGGTGGAAGCCGTTCGGATAGGCGCCGTAGGGACGGCCGGCGGCGGCCTGCGCCAGCGCCGGCATCGCCGCGGTCGCGGCCTCGGGAATCGAGCAATTGACCAGCAGGGCGGACACCTCGAGATCTTGCAGGGCCTGCGCCGCCTCGACGATGCTTTCGCCGCTGCGCAGCCGTCCGGAGCGGTCGTCGGCAAGCGTCCAGGACACCCAGACCGGCCGGTCGAACTCGGCCGCGGCCTTGGCGGCGGCGCGCGCCTCGGCCGCTGTCGACATCGTCTCGCACAGAAACAGGTCGACGTAAGGCGCCTGGACCTCGCACTGCGCGCGGTACATCGGCAGCAGCTCGTCCTCGCCGCGCACCTGATCCGGACGGTAGCTGCCGAACATCGGCGGCAGCGACCCCGCAACCAGCGCGTCGTGGTCGGCTTCCGCGACGGCCGCGCGGGCCAGCTCGCCCGCGGTCCGGTTCAGCCGCTCGAACTTGTCGCGTTCGGGCACCCGCCGGATCGTGCTGGCGTAGGTGTTGGCGATGATCAGTTCGGCGCCGGCGTCCAGGAACGCCTTGTGCGCCTGCTGCACGAGGTCGGGCTGGTGGATCAGCGCCTCCGCGGACCAGAGGCCGGTGGAGTTGTCGACCCCGCGGGCCACCAGTTCCTGGCCCATACCGCCGTCGAGCAAGAGCACACCGCCCTCGTCAAGCTTCGTCCAAGGTGTCATGGCGTCACCTCCCGCGCATGGTTTTTGCGGTTTCGCGCGTCAATCGCTGTGCCGTTAACGCTGATCCGGGAGGTGTTACAACCCCGGGCGATGACAACCCTCGACACGTGCGGCAGAAACGGCGGCGATGCCGGGCCGGCTTGCGGCCCGCCTTGGTCGGGCCGCACACTGCCGGCCCTGACACGAGTTGCGGAGAAGGAGCGTCCCGATGAACGACAAGACGGCCCGCCAGGCGATCGAGGATGCCGCCGACGCCCTGGGCGAGGCGCTCTTGAAGGCGCAGGACGATCCAAGCGCGCTTGGCACCGAAGGGCTGGCGCGCACCACGCTCAGCGCCGGCCTGCGCAGCTTGGCCGAGCACGACCCCGGCGATGACCGGGTCCAGCGGATCGCCGCGGCGATCTACGCCGCGATGCACGACACCGACGCCGAGGCGTTCAACGCACTCGACGCCGGTCAGCAGGCGTTCTGGCAGAAGATCGCCCGCAAGGCCGCCTCCGCGGCCGACGAGACGGCGGCGGAGGCGGTGGCGGCCGCTCGGTAGCAAGCCGCCGCCCAGCCGGCCGCCGGGCACCGTGGCTACGGCGCCGACGCGGCCTAATTGAGCCGCCCGGTCAATCTAAGGCCGTCGCGCATGTTCGCGCCCATCAAGGCGAGGTTGAGCCCGCCCGCGGCCAGTTCCAGCGCCTGTAGTCCGTAAAACCAGCCGTCGAACCGCCCGGCTTCCGCCCAGCTGGCCAGCACGAGGGCGCAGGGCACCAGGACCAGAAGCCCGTTGAGGGCGATCACCGGCATGCGCCGGCGCTTGGCGTCGACCGCGCCGCCGTGCCGGCCGCGGGCCAGACGGAACCCGCTGGCGCCGACCATGGCCATCGAAGGCACCAGCAGCAGCAGGCCCCACAGGATCGCGTGCTTGACCCTCGCGATCGCCGCGGCGTCGCCGGAGAGTTCGCTCACAACCGTCGACGTCCAAAATAGCGCGATGCAGAGCAGACCCAGGCTGCCCGCCAGCGCATGCAGGCGGATGATCATCGATGACTCCTACTGAGACGAGAAGACGACGTAAGGCACGACGACGTCGCCCCGGCGACGTCAGTTCTCCGGTGCGTCGCCGCAGCGATGGCGGAGCGTCTCCAGCAGCTTCCGGGACCGCACGATCTCCTCAGGATCGAGATCCGCCGCGGCGGCGTTCGCCCAGGCGGCGTGGACCTCAGCCGCTTGGCGGACCGCCACCTGCCCCCGATCCGTCAGACGGATCAGTTTGGCCTGCCGGTGGTGGGGGTTGTCTTCCGCCAACAGCAATCCGTCGCGCATCAGTTCGTTGACCACCCGCTGCACCGCCTGCCGGCTGAGACCCAGATTGCGGGCGATCACCGGCACGGTCAGCGGCTGGCCGGCCTCGTCGATCGACCCGGCGACCTGCCAGCGCGCGCTGGTCAGGTCGTACGCAGCGACCATCCGGTCGCCCATCGCGAGCAGCTCGCCGTGCAGGCGGAACACCTCGAAGATCAGGTCGGTGAGCGCCTGGGCGCCGCGGGTGCGTTCGGTTTCGGACATGCGGCGTATACTGACAGCATCTTGTCGGAACACAAGCAAATTTACGGTCCGACAACATATTGTCCGCTGGCGCGCGTTGTCGCATGCGGCGGAACGCTAGAGCGACATGTTCGAAGGCCGAACCGGCCTTCGGGCCGAATGTCGCTCTAACTTCTTGAAGGGAGGACAAGATTCAGCTGAAACGTGATTCCACGTTTCAGCATCTTGCCCTAGCAGACCGCGCACGGGTTATCCGCGCCGCATGCGTTAATTGTCGGAGGTCGCAGGAACACTCGGCGGCAAGCCGGACCGCTTCTTCGGCGTTCGCAATGGGCCCACCCGCTCAATGGGCGGGCGGCGGGTACAGCGGCGCGTAGGTGGACGCCCGAACGGCGGCCAGTGTCTGGCCAAGCCTCTGCCGGATCAGCTGCCGCTGCCCGGCTTGCGCCCGAACAACTCGAGGCGGAAGTCGACAATGTCGTAGCCGTGCCGGCGCGCGATCTTTTCCTTCAGTTCGTCGATCTCCGGATCGGAGATCCCGATCACCTGGCCGCTGTCGAGGTCGACCAGATGGTGCCGGCACTCGTCGGCGATCTCGTAACGGAACCGATCGCTGTCGAGCCGCTGCCGGCGGACCAGATCGCTTTCCTCCAGCTTGTTCAGAATCCGGTAGACACTCGCCGACGAAATGCTCGGGTCGCGTTCGCGGGCCCGCTCGAAAATGTCTTCGGCGGTCGGGTGATCGTAGGATTCGTCCAGGATCTGGATGATCGTGGTCGTGTGCGGCGTGATCCGCATGCCCGAACGTCGGGCATCCGCTTCAAGCTGGCGGACGCGGTCGCCGTGTGCGCTTTCGCTCGTGTCAGCCATATCCACCCTGCATTTACCGCCTTCAGGCGTGCCGACGCCGCATGCCCGCGTTGTCGGGCCCCGGGCGCGCGGCTTACGCACACTAAAATGCGCTTCCTACGCCCTCGGCGCAATCCATCTGAGCCGCTCATGGATATGGGCTGTGTCAGACGGCGTGTCTACACAGGGGAAAAAGGGCCCGGCCGGACTGCCGCTTCCAAGAGGACGTGCCGGCCGGGCCATGCGGAGTTTGCACATGAGGATAGCAAGGGCCGTGTCCGATCCCGCGATCCCGAGGGGACTGTGCCACGCCCGCCCGGCCATTGCAACTGCACATCATTCGCATTTGCACGATCGCCGAGTCGACCGTGACGCCCCGCCGGCCCGGGCGTCGGTTGCCGGTGCGCCTACGGCTCGGCCCACATGCGGGTCAGGTTGGCATGCGTCTTGGACATCAGGTCGAACTCGCGGCTCTTGCCCTCGCGCTGGAACAGCGTGCGCCGCGCTGTATCCAGGTCGAACAGCACCTCCCTCTGCTCGGGCGCGCGCACCAGGCTCTGTGCCCAAGTCACGGCGACTTCGCGGGTCCCGCGGGTGACCTCGGCGACGTAATGCAGCGTGTTGGAGGGATAGGTGATCGCGTGCCCCGCCTCCAGCTTGTAGCTCTGCTCGCCGCCGGTACCTTCGATCACCAGTTCGCCGCCGTCGTAGTCCTGCGGATCGGACAGGAACACGGTCATCGACACGTCGGAGCGCATGCGCGCACTGTCGCCGTCCGTCTCCACCTTCGGCCCGGCGCCCATCAGCGCGTCGTCGACGTGCGCGCCGTAGGCGTTGCCGCCCTGGTAGCGGGAGAACAGCATCCGCCGCAGCCGCTTGGGCTGGACGGCGGCGTTGAACACCGGATGCGCGAGCAGCGCCTCGCGCACGAGCCGATCGGCGTGATCGGCGGGTTCGCTCTTGGCGAGCTGCTGGTTGTGCTTGACCAGCTTAGCGTGCCAACCGGCCGTCTGCTTGCCGTCGACGTAGGAGCCCTGCGCCAGCAGGTCGCGCACCTGCTCCACGGTTGCCCGGTCGAGGACGTTGGCGATGCACACGATCATAACGGCGTCGATCCTCTCGCTTGAAATGGTCCAATACTGCGCGGCACCCTAGAACGCCGAATTTTCGGTTGCAATTGCAATTCATTCTCATTCACATTGCCGGGCGCCGCGTTGTATCGGCGCGGCGCTCCATACGGCTCCTTAACGGGCCATTTCACACGTTTCGATTTGAGAGGACGACGATGTCCAACAACCGTACCAAGCTCTGGGTCGGGCTCGGCGCCTTCGTGTTCGCCGCCGGCGCCGGCACGCAGGCCGATCCGGTCAAGGACGCCGAAGCCGCGGCCGGCGTGGCGGGCGGCGAGCGCGGCGCGCACGCGCCGTACGAGCCGCCGCAGACCTCGACCGCGATCCAGCTCGCCGCATCCGGCGGTGAAGGCGGGGAAGCCGGCGGTGAAGGCAGCGCAGGCGGTGAAGCCGCCGCCGCCGGCGGGGAAGCCGGTGGCGAAGGCGGTGAAGGCGGCGAAGGTGGCGAGGGCGGCGAAGCCGGCCCGGCCGCCGGCCTGTCCGAGAGCCAGAACTTCCTGTTCCAGCTCGCCATGATGAAGGGCCACCTGATGGCCGGATACGAGCTGCTCGAGGCCGACAAGCCGAAGGACGCCAACGTCCACTTCCGCCATCCGGTGGAGGAGATTTACGGCGGCATCGAGAGCGAGCTCGCGGAGCGCGGCGTTGAGGGCTTCAAGGGCGATCTCGACGAACTGGTCGCGGCCACCGAAGCCGGCGACTACGAGAAGGCCGAGCACGCCTATTACCACACGCTGGAGTACGTGAACGCCGGCCTGAACGCGGTCAGCCCGGAGTACACGACCAAGCCGAGCTTCATGCTGCCCGTGGTGATCGCGCTGGTGCAGCAGGCGGCGGCCGAATACGACGCGGCGATCAAGGACGGCCAGATGGTCAACGTCGCCGAGTACCAGGACAGCCGCGGCTTCATCTGGGTCGGCCGCGACTTGCTGGGAAGCATGTCCTCCAGCCTGTACAGCCAGGACGCCGAGGATCTGCAGGGCGCGATCTCGGACTACGAGGCGCTGATGGCGGCCTGGCCGTCGATCACCCCGGACTTCGAGCCGAAGATGAGCCCGGGCGAGGTCAAGGCCGCCGCCTCCAAGGTCGAGCTTGAGCTGTCCGGCTTCATCACCCGCGACTACGGCGCCTCCGCCGGCGGCGAAGGCGGCGAAGGCGGCGAAGGCGGCGAAGGCGGCGAAGGCGGTGAGGGAGGCGAAGGCGGCGAGACCGGCTGAGCCGGCTGACGTCGTCATCCCGATCCGCTTCGAGACCGCCTTTGGCGTCTCACACTGGGAAACCGGGCAGGCCGCCGATTCCGGCGCCTGCCCGGTGTTTCCCGATCACGACCCCTGGTTTCGCAAACCCGTTCGAGACATTCGATGCCCACGCGCATCCTTCTGCCCGCCCTGGGCCTCGCGGCTATTGCCGCCGCGTCGGCCGCGCTCGGCTGGGGCCTCGCCGCCGGGGTGGAGAGCAGCCCGGACCTGGCGGAACTCAAGCAACGCTACGTCCGCCCGGCCGCCCCGCCCTTCCCCGATGACAACCCCTATACGCCCGCGAAGGCCCAGCTCGGCAAGCAGCTGTTCTTCGACAAGCGCCTTAGCGGCGGCAACGACATCTCGTGCGCCGGCTGCCACGATCCGGACCTCGGCTGGGAGGACGGCAAGCCGGTGGCGCAAAGCCCGACCGGCGAGCCGCAGAAGCGCCACTCCCCCACGCTCTGGAACCTCGCCTGGGAGCGGACCTTCTTCTGGGACGGCCGGTCGCCCAGCCTGGAGGATCAGGGAACCCGCCCGGTGATCACCCAGGGCGAGATGAACCAGCCGATGAGCTCGCTGCTGGCTGAGCTGCGGGCGGTCGACGGCTACCGCGACGCCTTCGCCGCCGCCTTCCCCGACGCTGAGCCGAAGATCACCGAAGCCACCATGGCCAAGGCGATCGCCACCTACGAGCGCACGATCGTCCAGCCGATGACGCCGTTCGACCAGTGGGTCGCGGGCGATCCGGATGCGATCTCGGACGCCGCCAAGCGCGGCTTCGAACTGTTCAACGGCAAGGCCAACTGCGTCGCCTGCCACGGCACCTGGCGGTTTACCCGCGGCGCCTATCACGACATCGGGCTGAAGAACGACAGCGACCTCGGCCGCGGCCCGGTGCTCGACGTCGCCGCGGCGAACAACGCGTTTAAGACGCCCACGCTGCGCGACGTCACCCGCCGCGCTCCCTACATGCACGACGGCCGCTTCCAGACGCTCACCGAGGTGATCCGGCACTACGAGGGCCGGTTCATGCGGCGTGAGACGCTATCGGCGGACATGCAGCCGACGCCCCTGACGCCGGAGGAAACCGCCCAGCTGATCGCCTTCCTGAAAACGCTGGAGACGCCGGAAGCCCTGCAGGGGGTGACCCGGCCGCAGCTGCCGCAATGACCCGGCGCCCGCTCGCCCCCGCCCTCGCCGGCCTGCTGCTGCTCGCCGCCTGCGGCGACGGCGGCCCGGACGTGGCGCACGAAATCAGCCAGAAGAACAAGAGCTTCGCTCCCGACGCCGTGGCGATCGAGGCCGGCCAGACCATCCTGCTGCACAACGACGACAGCCGGACCCACAACATCCGCGTTTTCCACCCGAAGATGGACTACAACTCCGGCGGCCAGGACCCGGGCGAGGACATCCGCCTGACCTTCGACGACCCCGGCACCTACTACGTCACCTGCGGCATCCATCCGGAGATGGAGTTGAAGGTGACGGTGACCGAGAAGGGTTCTAAGTCAGGAAGTTAGTTCGCGCCGCGGCAACAGCGTGTGAGGCGCGCAGCCCTGAAATTGCGCGTCCGACCACGCAACACAGGCGACTGCGGCGACCGTAGCGGCGGGTTCCCTCTCCTCAAATCTGAGGAGAGGGACAGGGAGAGGAGGGCAAGGCGGCTATCTCGACGCGCCGTGCAAACCACCTCACCCTGTCCCTCTCCCCCCAGTGGCGGAGAGGGGACCCGCCGAGACGCCCGTCGAACCTGCGTCCGTTCGCTGGTAGGCGGCCGCCGCCTACCGCTCGACCAGCTTCTCCAGATTCTCCAGCGTGTCCGCCTCGCTCGCGGGCTTGTCCCAGCGGATCCGGGAGACGCGGGGGAAGCGCATGGCGACCCCGGACTTGTGGCGGTTGGAGGGGTGGACGGCGTCGAACGCGACCTCCAGTACCAGGCGCGGATCGACCGCGCGCACCGGCCCGTAGCGTTCGACCGTGTTGTCGCGCACCCACTTGTCGAGCTGGCGCAGCTCCTGGTCGGTGAAGCCGAAGTAGGCCTTGCCCACCGGCACCAGCTCCCAGCCGTCGACCTCCGACTTGTTGGCTTCCTCGCCCGCCGCGCGTTCGCTGACCGGCCGCCAGGTGCCGAAGGTGTAGTCGGAGAAATAGCTGCTGCGCTTGCCGTGACCCCGCTGGGCGTACATCAGCACGGCGTCGAGGGTGAGCGGATCGCGCTTCCACTTGAACCAGGGGCCCTTCGGCCGGCCGGCGACGTAGGTCGAATCCGCGCGCTTGAGCATCAGCCCTTCGATGCCGCGCTGGCGCGCCTCCTCGCGCAGCTGTTTCAGGTCGTCCAGGCCGCTTACGGGTAATAGCTGCGAGGCGTCGATCCGCGCTGGCCGCTCGCGCTCCAGAAACGTTTCAAGGCGCGCCCGCCGGTCGTCGAACGTGAGGCCGCGCAGATCTTCGTCGCCGTCGAAGAGAATGTCGTAAAGCCTTACGTGTGCCGGATATTCCTGCAGCAGCTCCTTGGTCACGTTCTTGCGGTTCAGGCGCTGCTGCAGGTCGTTGAACGACGCCACCGTGCCCCCGCGCACGACCAACAGCTCGCCGTCCAGCACGGCGTCGAAGGTCATCGCATCGGCGATCTCGGGGAAGGTGCCGGTGATCTCCTCGCCGGTGCGGGAAAACACGCGCTGCACCCCGCCGCCGGCAACCAGCTGCACACGGATGCCGTCCCACTTCCATTCCGCGCGGTAGTTCGCCACGTCCAGCTGGTCGACCTCGTGGTCCTCCAGCGGGTTGGCCAGCATCAGCGGACGGAACGCCGCGCGGGTATCGATCTCGGGGCGCCCCTGCCGGCCCTCCAGCCAGGCGAACAGCTCCTGGTAGGGCGGCGAGAGGCCGTGCCAGACCTCCTCGATCTCCTGCAAGTCCGTGTCGAACGCCTCCGACAGCGCGGTCTTGGCGAGGCGTTCGGAGACGCCGACGCGCAGGCCGCCCGTGATCAGCTTGAGCAGCGCCCAGCGCTCGGTTGGCTCGAGGGCGTCCAGCCAGCGCGCGATCAGGTCGGGGACGTGCGCGCGCTTGGTCTCCGCCAGCGTCTCCACGACCTCCGTGATCTCCGGCTTGCGGTTGGCACCAGGCTTGGCCGGCCAGATCAGCGCGGTCGTCTCCGCCAGGTCGCCCACGTAGTCGTACGACCACTCGAACAGCACCGGATCGACGCGCGCCTGCACGAGCGAACGGATCTGCCCCGGCTTCGCCTCCTTGAACTCAAGGACGCCGGTCAGCGCGGCGAGTGCGTGCCCGCGGTCCGGATCGCCCACGGCGCGGAAATAGTCCCCCATCAGGCGCAGCTTGGCGTTGCGCGAGGAGGTGAAGACCAGCCGGTCGAGCAGTTCGGCGAAGCGTTCCATCAGCGGCCCGGTTCCGTCGGTTCGCTTTCCTGCGCGCTCGCGTCTTCCGGGTCGGCGTCCTCCTCGCCCCAGCCGACGACGGCGAGCGCGCGGGCGTCGAAGCCCTGGCCGTGCGCCCAGTGGCAGAGCGCCTCCTCGCTGCCGTGGGTGACCCAAACCTGCGGCGCACCGACGTCGTGCAGCGTCTGGGTCAGCTCGTCCCAGTCGGCGTGGTCGGAGATCACCAGCGGCAACTCCACCCCGCGCTGGCGGGCGCGCTGGCGCACCCGCATCCAGCCCGAGGCCATCGTGGGCAACGGCTCCGGCAGGCGCCGGGCCCAGCGGTCGTTCAGCGCCGCCGGCGGGGCCAGCACGATCTCGCCGGCCAGCTGGGGCTTGGCCTGGCCGGTCGCCGGCTCCAGCCGCCCCAGGTCGACGCCGTGCGCCCGGTACAGATCGCACAGCCCGATCAGCGCCCCGTGCAGGTAGATCGGCCGGTCGTAGCCTTCCGCGCGGATCAGCGAGATCAGCCGCTGCGCCTTCCCCAGCGCGTAGGAGCCGACCAGGATCGCGCGCTCGGGAAACTGCTCGCGCGCGGCCAGCAGGCGGCGCACCTCGGCCGACGCGTCCGGATGGCGGAACACCGGCAAGCCGAACGTCGCCTCGGTGACGAAGGCGTCGCAGGGCACCGGTTCGAAGGGCTGGCAGGTCGGATCATGCCGACGCTTGTAGTCGCCGGAGACGACGACGCGCGCGCCCTGGTACTCCAGCACCGCCTGCGCGCTGCCCAGCACGTGGCCGGCCGGGACGAAGCGCACGGTGACGTCGCCGATCCGGCGGCTCTGCCCGAACTCCATGGGATCGTGCGATCGGCCCGCGCGGTCCTGGTAGCGGTGGCGCATGATCGCCAGCGTCTCCGGCGTCGCCAGGACGTGGCTGTGGTCCGGGCGGGCGTGGTCGGCGTGGCCGTGGGTGACCACGGCGTAATCGACCGGCCGGGTGGGGTCGACATAGAAGCCGCCGGGGGTGACGTAGAACCCGCGGTCGGTGACCTGGATCCAGCTTTCCGGTTTGGGTGCGGGCATGACGCTCGGATGGTGACGGGAACTTCGCGCGCCTCAGAGATTGCCTCTGGCGCACGAACGGTCAACGCTGCGGTCTTGACCGGCGCGGCGCGGGCGGCGAAGCCTCGGCGCGATGAACGCACCCGACGACCAGCCAGCGGCAATGCCCGTCGCCGACCTGCGTGCCTTCTTCGAAGGCAGCTGGCAGATCGTGCGCCGAATCGACGATCGGCGTGCCGGCACGCAGCACGCGATGCACGGCACCGGCCGCTTCCAGCCCGCGTCCTTCGAACCCGCCACGCTGGTCTACGACGAGCATCTGGTCTGGCAGCCCGCCGGCCACACGATGACCGGCGTGCGGCGCTACCTGGTCGCCGACATCGCTGGCGCCGCCGCCCGGGTCCTGTTCGACGACGGCCGGCCGTTCCACACCCTCGACCTGTCGGCCGGCAGCTGTCCGGTGCACCACGACTGCCCGCCGGACGTCTACGCAGGCGCCTACCGCGTGCTGGACCGCGACCGCTTCACCGTCCGCTGGACGATCGCCGGCCCGCGCAAGGACAGCTTGCTCTTCACGACCTTCGCCCGCATCTCCTGAAGCTGCACGGCGAGAGAGTAGGTCCCCTCCACTGGGGGAGACCAGTTGGCCCCCGCCTCTCCCCTTCCCTCGCGCGCGTGCGCGGCTATCCTCGGGGTCGCGATGGCCGACACGCACACCGCCAGCCCCGACCCTGCCCTGCCCGACGCGCGTCTGCCCGATCCGGTCGCCGACTGGTTCGCGGACCGCGGCTGGGCCCCGCACGCCCACCAGCTGGAGATGCTGGCCGCCGGCCGGGCCGGCCGCTCGGCGCTGCTGATCGCGCCCACCGGCGGCGGCAAGACGCTGGCGGGTTTCCTGCCGTCGCTGTGCCAGCTGGCCGAACAGCCGCGCGCGGGGCTGCACACCCTCTACATCTCGCCGCTGAAGGCGCTGACCCAGGACATCCAGCGCAACCTGGAAACGCCGGTCGCGGAGATCGGCCTCAACGTCTCGGTCGAGACGCGCACCGGCGACACCCCGCAGACCAAGCGCAAGCGCCAGCGGCTGAACCCGCCGAACATGCTGCTGACGACGCCGGAGTCGCTGGCGCTGATGCTCTCCTACCCGGACGCGGGCGAGTTCTTCGCCGGGCTGCGGTGCGTGGTGCTGGACGAACTGCACGCGCTCGCCGGCACCAAGCGCGGCGACCTGCTGGCGCTCGGCCTCGCGCGGTTGAACCGGCTGGCCCCGCGGGCGCGGCGCGTCGGCTTGTCGGCGACCGTGCGCGACCCTTCGGACCTGTGCGCCTGGCTGTCGCCCAGCGGCGTCGACGACGGGACGGTAAAGCAGATCGACGGCGGCGAAGGGCCCAAGCCCGAAATCGACATCCTGACGACGCGCGAGTACCTGCCCTGGTCCGGGCACATGGCAGTCCACGCGCTGCCGGAGGTCTACGAGCGGCTGAAGCGGGCGGAGACCACGCTGATTTTCGTCAACACCCGCGCGCAGGCCGAGATCGTGTTCCAGGAGCTGTGGCGGCTGAACGAGGATGTGCTGGCGATCGCGCTCCACCACGGCTCGCTCGAGGTCGAGCAGCGACGCCGGGTGGAGGCGGCGATGGCGCGCGGCGAGCTGAAGGCCGTAGTCGCGACCTCCTCGCTCGACCTCGGGATCGACTGGGCCGCGATCGACCTCGTCGTGCAGGTGGGCGCGCCCAAGGGCGTGGCCCGGCTGCTGCAGCGCATCGGCCGGGCCAACCACCGCCTCGACGCGCCCTCGCGCGCGCTGCTGGTGCCCGCCAACCGCTTCGAGGTTCTGGAGTGCCGGGCGGCCGTGCAGGCCGTGCATGAACGCACCCTGGACGGCGAGCCGCTGAAGGCGGGCGGGCTGGACGTGCTGTGCCAGCACATCCTGGGCATGGCCTGCTCCGCACCGGTGGACCCGGACGACCTATACGCCGAGATCACGACCGCCCAGCCCTACCGCGAACTGCCGCGCGCCGACTTCGACGACGCGTTCGCCTTCGTCGACCACGGCGGCTACGCGCTCAAGGGCTACCGCAAGTTCCGGCGGATGACCCGCGACGACGACGGGTTCTACCGGGTCGCGTCGATCCCGGACGCGCAGCGCTACCGGATGAACGTCGGCACCATCGTCGAGGCGCCGACGCTCAAGGTGAAGCTGAAGGGCGGGCGCGTGCTGGGCGAGATCGAGGAGTTTTTCGCCCAGTACCTTCAGGCCGGCGACACATTCCTGTTCTCCGGCCAGCTGCTGCGCTTCGAGCGGATCAAGGAGCTCAACTGCGAGGTCACGCGCGCCACGAAGGCCGACCAGCCCAAGGTGCCGAACTACATCGGCGGGCGGATGCCGCTCTCCACCCACCTCGCCGAGCGGGTGCGCGGCATCCTGGAGGACCGGCGCGCCTGGGCCGACCTGCCGGGTCCGGTGGAGACGTGGCTGGGCATCCAGCGCTGGCGCTCCAGCGTACCCGGCCGCGAAGGGTTGCTGGTCGAGAGCTTCCCGCGCGGCGACAAGGAATTCCTGGTCGCCTACTGCTTCGAGGGGCGCAACGCCCACCAGACGCTCGGCATGCTGATCACCAAACGCATGGAGCGCCTGCGGCTGTCGCCGCTGGGATTCGTGGCGACCGACTACGTGCTCGCGGTCTGGTCGCTGCGCCCGCCCAGCGACGCGCAGGTCGCCCAGCTGTTCGACCAGGATATCCTGGGCGACGAGTTGGAGGAGTGGATGGACGAATCCTCCATGCTGCGCCGGACCTTCCGTAACGTCGGCGTGGTCGCGGGGCTGATCGAGAAGCAGCTGCCGGGCCAGGAGAAGTCCGGCAAGCAGGTCACCTTCTCCGCCGACCTCGTCTACGACGTGCTGCGCAAACATCAGCCGGACCACATCCTGCTGCGCGCCACCCGCCAGGACGCGGCCGGCGGCCTGACCGACATCCGCCGCCTGTCGGACATGCTGGGCCGCGTCGCCGGCCGGATCACCCACACCCGCCTGGAGCGGATCTCCCCGCTCGCCGTGCCGGTCTTGCTGGAGATCGGCCGCGAGCAGGTCCACGGCGAGGCGCTCGACGACCTGCTGGACGAGGGCGCCCAGGCACTCATCGAGGAAGCCACCTCCGCCGAACACGACCAGGCGCAGCTGCCGCTTTAGAGGGTAATTCTCGATCAAGGTCCGACATTTAATTCCCTCTCCTCCAGTGGGAGGAGAGGGTTAGGGAGAGGAGGTTCCCTGCGGCGCTGATGTCCGTGGTCCCTCCTCCCCTAGCCCCTCCTCCCACTGGAGGAGGGGAACTACCTTGGCTGCGGGGACGGTGCGAACAGCCACCCAAGGAACTGCTGGATGACAGCGCGCGAATCACGCACAAGGGTTCGGCCCCCTATACCCGATCCCCTGGAGTCGCCCGCCCGCGCCATGGCTGAAACGTCCGTGGAAAACGAACCCGCGATCCGCCTGAACGGGGCGGAGCTGGTGCCCGACCTATCGGGTGCGCTGTGGTGGCCAGCGCGCGGGGCGTTGGTGGTGGCCGACCTGCACCTGGAAAAGGGCAGCAGCTACGCCCGCCACAACCTGCCCCCCTACGACAGCCAGGCCACGCTCAGCCGGCTGGAATCGACGATCGATCGACGGCGGCCGGCGCAGGTGATCTGCC
>CAYRCO010000021.1:16322-21350 GCA_964422775.1 uncultured Rhodovibrio sp. | reverse complement strand
ACGTGGCGGACCTGTAGCGGTCTTTGCAACCAGGACGCCAAAAGTCCGAAAGAATGGGGCTAGAGCGAAATGCTTGAAGGCCGAATCGGCCTTCAAGCATTTCGCTCTAACTTCTTGAAGATAGAGCAAGATTCAGTTGAAAGGTGGTTTCACCTTTCAGCATATTGCTCTAACCACAGAGAACACAGAGAGCGCAGAGAAGGGTTGATGCGGGCGTGAAGCGCGCTTCAACCCTTCGTAAAAACGGCTCAGACTGTGAACCCCGCCCCTCGGTGATCTCTGTGCTTTCTGTGGTTAACCTTGTCTTATTAGGGCCTTGGTGTCTTGGTGGTGACCCGAAACCTACGCCGCCTGTGCCGGGTTTGGGTTGGGGTGGGTGAAGCGTTCCTCCGCAAGCTGGTCGGCGGCTTCGGAGGTCGGGATGCCGGCCGCATCGGCGCGCTGGAAGATCGACAGCAGGGTGTCGTGGATCAGGGCCACGTGGCTGAACGCCCGGGACCGGTCGTACGCCGGCCCCTCGTAGCTGATGTTGATGATCCCGCCGGCGTTGATCAGGTAGTCGGGCGCGTAGAGGATCCCCCGGTCGCGCAGCATCTGGCCGTGCCGGGCCTCCGCGAGCTGGTTGTTCGCCGCACCGGCGACGATCGGCGCCCGGATCCGCGGGATCGTATCATCGTTCAGCAGACCGCCAAGCGCGCAGGGCGCAAGCACGTCGACGTCCGTCTCCACGAAGCGGTCGACCGAGACCGGGGTCGCGCCCAGCTCGTCCTGCGCCCGCTGAACCCGGCTGGCGTCGACATCGGCGATCTGCACGTCCGCGCCGGCGCCGGCCAGATGCCGCGCCAGTTCGTAGCCGACGTGCCCGGCACCCTGGATCGCGACCGACACGCCGGTCAGCTTGTCGCCGTTGACCCGGTCCGCGCCCAGGCGGTGCTTGACGGCCGCGCGGATGCCGACAAACACGCCATAGGCCGTTGCGGGCGAGGGGTCGCCGCTGCCGCCGGCGGCCACGCCGGCGACGTGACGCGTCTCGGTCGCGACCTGTTCGATGTCGGCCACCTCGATGCCCACGTCCTCGGCCACCGTGTAGCGGCCGCCCAGGCTCTCGATGTACCGGCCGAGCGCGCGGAACAGCGCCGGCGACTTGTCGCGGTTGGGATCGCCCAGGATCACCGCCTTGCCGCCGCCGAACGGCAGCCCGGCGAGCGCGGACTTGTAGGTCATGCCGCGCGACAAGCGCAGCACGTCGGTCAATGCGGCCGCGCTGTCGGCGTAGCTCCACATCCGCGCGCCGCCCAGGGCGGGCCCGCGGCTGGTGTTGTGGATCGCGATGATCGCGCGCAGGCCGGTTTTGGCGTCTTCACAGAAGACGACCTGCTCGTGGCTGTCGAAGGCGGGATCGTCGAAGACGGGCATCGTATCGCGGCCTTTCTCGCCGAGAAGCGAATGATGTCTCCCTATAATAGTTTTGGACTTACATCCCCGAGATCAACGCTGACGTCCGGCTCGGTGACGAGAAAGACGGGAGATAACAGACCGAAGCCGGGTTATTGATCGATTCTGCTGGCTTCACGTCTAGAAAGGGAAACGTTGTTACGCGTCTGAAGGTTCCCGTCCGGACGTCAAAGCGGCCGTGAGCCGCTGCCAACCCGCTGGATCGCCGGGGAGGCCGAGGCGTAGCCAGGTCGACCGGTGCGGAAACGCGCGCACCCAGACACCGTGCCGGGCGAGCCGGTCGTGCCAGCCGGCCGCGTCGGCGTGGCTGACCAACTGGTAGAGCGGCGTGCCGCCGACCGGGTCGAACCCTGCGTCGACCAATAGCGCCCGCAGCCGCTCGGCGTCGGCGGCGAGGCGCGTGCGCATCGCCGTCTGCCAGGCATCGTCGGCGAGGGCGATCCGCCCGACTTCGAGCGCCGGGCCCGGCACCGACCAGGGCCCGAGCGCGCGCGCCATCGTCCGCGCGAGCGGGGGCGCGCCGAGCGCGAAGCCGAGCCTGAGGCCCGCCAGGCCGAAGAACTTGCCGAACGAGCGCAAGACCACGAGCCCAGGCTGCTCGGCCGCGCCGGCGAGCGAGATCTCCGGCACGACGTCGGCGAACGCCTCGTCCACCACCAGCGTCCCGCCGGCGCGCGCCAAGCGGTCGGCGATCGGGATCAGCCGGTCCGGCGACCAAGCGCGGCCGTCCGGGTTGTTCGGGTTGCACAGGACGAGGGCCGGGCGCGATGCGCCGTCAAGCGCGGCCAGGCCGGCGTCGAGGTCCGGGACCTCATGCACGGCTGCGCCCGCAGCCCGCCAAGCCGGGGCGTATTCGCCATAGGTCGGCCCGACCACGGCCGCCCGGTCGCTGGCGAGGGCCCGCGGCAGTAGTTGGATCAGCGCCTGCGTCCCCGGCGCGGAGACGACCGTATCCGGCGACGGGGCGGCGTAGGCGCCGGCGGCGGCTTCGCGTAGCGCGGCTTCCGCGTGGGCCTGCGGCAAGGCGGTCCAGAGCGCCTTCGCCAGCTCGGGCAGGGGATAGGGATGCGGATTGATCCCGGTGGAGAGATCCAGCCAGCCGCCTGCGGGCGTGCCGTAGCGCGCCTGGGCCGCCGCCAGGTCGCCGCCGTGGGCGACCCGAGCGCCGCCGGTCTCCGCGCCGGTGCCGCCGTCCATCGTCTAGCCCAGCTTGCGCGCGACCAGGTCGAGCCGGTCCTGGCCCCAGAACGGTTCGCCGTCGACGATGTACCAGGGTGAGCCGAACACGCCGCGCTCGATCGCCTCGCGGGTGACCTGCTCGACCTTCTGGCTCATCGCCTGGCTCTCGGCCGTTTCGATCAGCCGGTCCGCGTCGTGGCCGGTTTCGCCTGCGATGGCGTGCACCGTCGCGCGATCGGAGACATCGCGCTCTTCGGCCCAGCAGGCCTTCAGGATGGCGTGCGCCAGCTTGAGGGGATCGCCGCCCAGCTCCTGCGCGGCGTAGATGGCCGCGCACGACAGCTGGTCCGGCACAGGGAAGTGCGCCGGTTGCTTGTTGAGCGGCAGGCCGCGCTCGTTCGACCAGCGCTCGAGCTCGAGGAAGCGGTAGTCCTGGCGCGGCTGTGGGCGCTGGGCCGGCGGCACGCCGCCGGTTTCCTGGAACACCGTCTTGACCTGGATCGGGCGGACGTTGATTTGCGCGCCGGTTTCCCGCGCGATCCGCTCCAGCTCCGCGCTGCCCAGGTAGGCGAAGGGTGAAATGGTGAAAAAGTAATAGTCGAGCGTCTTCGGCATGCCGGGTTCTGAACCTTGTTTGACTGCTGGGACACGCTTACGCGCCGACTGTCGGCCTGGCAAGCCACGGCGGCGTGAGCGCGCCCGTCGTCACGACGTCGGGCGGGCCACGCGGGTTTCCCGGTCGCGGGTACTGATCCGGTTCACCGCGTAAGTGGCGGCCAGCACGATCGCGCCGCCGACCCAGGTCTGCCAGGTCGGGGTCTCGGGAAAGATCAGCTGGCTCATCGCCACTCCGAACACCGGCATCAAGACGTAAAAGGGAATCACCGTCGCGACGGCGTAGCGGCGGTAGAGCGAGAACATCCAGACGTGCCCGATCAGCGAGACGACCAAGGCGGAATGCAGCAGCACGCCCCACTGCTGCCAGCCGGCCGTCGTGATCGCCTGCCACTGCCCGCTTTCGAAGATCAGCGACAGGACCGCGAGCGGCGGCACCGCGCTCACCGCCATCCAGCCGTTCATGGCGAATGCGCCGACTCCGCGCAGGGCGCGGGCGAACATGGTGGCGAGCGCGTAACAGAAGGCGCTGACCGCGATCGTCGCGAGCGCCAGCAGGTCGTTCACCATGGCCGGGTCGAAGGCGATCACCACGATGCCCGAGAAGGCCGCCAGGATCGCCGTCCAGGTGGCCCAGCTGACCGGTTCCTTCAGCACCAGGAGTCCAAGCAGGACGGCGAACGGCACCGACAGCTGGGTACCGATGATGATCGGCGCGACCGTGTCGGTCAGCATCAACGCCAGGTACATCGTGGCGTACACGGCCGTGCCCATGGTCAGACAGAAGCCGATCAGCGGGCGCCAGCTCTCGCGCGGCGGCAGCTGGAAGCGGAAAATCGGAACCAGCGCCGCGGCCAGCACGGCCGAACGCAGGCCGGCAAAGGCGAACGGCGGAAAATGATCGACACCCAGCTTGCCCACGACGTAGGCGCTGCCGAATACGGCCATGATCAGGATCACGGAGATGAGGTCACGCGCGGCCATGGCGGCGCAGGCTAAGCCTTTCCGCCGCCCGCGTCGCTAAGCTTTTGCCGATCGCGGGTGCCCGCCGAGCTGCAACACAAGCTTCATCTTGCTGAAACCAAGCTGTCCCGCCAGACCGCCTAGCTTCTGCAGTGTTCGGCCCGGCGGCCGGCACGCGCAGGGCGCTACGTCCGGAGGGGTACCCGTACGCCTTTTTCAGTGTTACAGCGTCTATGCGCTCATGACACATAAGATGCGCGTGCATCACATAAATCTACGCGTAAGGGAGGACTGAGGGATGCGCATGTCCAAGCGTTGGCTTGCCGCGCTGACCACCACGGCGATCGTCGGTGTGGCCGGTGCCGCGCAGGCGGAGCCGATCACCATCCAGTGGTGGCACGCCATGGGCGGCGAGACCGGCAAGTCGCTGGAGAAGATCGCCGACGGCTTCAACGAGCAGCAGGACAAGTACGAGATCAAGCCCGTCTACAAGGGCAACTACACCGAGACGATGACGGCCGCGATCTCCGCGTTCCGCGCGCAGGAGCACCCGGCGATCGTGCAGGTGTTCGAGGTCGGCACCGCGACCATGATGAACGCCCAAGGGGCGATCTATCCGGTCCACAAGCTGATGGAAGAGCAGGGCGTCGCGTTCGACGAGAACGACTACATCCCAGCCGTGGCGTCGTATTACACGACCACCGACGGCAAGATGCTGTCGATGCCCTTCAACAGCTCCACCCCGGTCCTGTGGTACAACAAGGACGCCTTCGAGGCCGCCGGTCTGGATCCCAACGACCCGCCTGAGACCTGGAG
>CAYRCO010000021.1:0-16312 GCA_964422775.1 uncultured Rhodovibrio sp. | reverse complement strand
AAAGCTACTCGCGCCAGCTGATGGACGCGGGCTACGAGTGCGGCTTCTCGATCGGCTGGCAGTCCTGGGTCGGAATCGAGAACTTCTCGGCCTGGCACGACAGCCCGATCGGCACCAAGCAAAACGGCTTCGGCGGTCTGGGTACCAAGCTCGTCTTCAACAACGACCTGGTGACCCGCCACATCTCCGACCTTCGGGCGTGGCAGCAGGAAGACATCTTCCAGTACGGCGGCCGCCGCGGCGAGAGCCTGCCGATGTTCACCAACGGCAAGTGCGCCATGTGGCTGAACTCCTCGGCCTATTACGGCGGCATCAAGGCGCAGGCCGATTTCGACTTCGGCCAGGCGTTCCTGCCGCACTACGACGACGTCGAGGGCGCGCCGCAGAACTCGATCATCGGCGGCGCCACGCTGTGGGTGCTGCGCGGCAAGGACAGCGAGAAGTACCAGGGCGTCGCCCAGTTCTTCGACTATCTCTCCCAGCCCGACGTGCAGTTCACCTGGCACAAGGATACCGGCTACGTGCCGATCACCACGGCGGCCTACGAACTCGCCCAGGAGAAGGGGTACTACGAGGAGAACCCCGGCACCGACACCGCGATCAAGCAGCTCAGCTTGAACCAGCCGACCCCGAACTCGAAGGGTCTGCGCTTCGGCAACTTCGTGCAGATCCGCGACATCGTGAACGAGGAACTCGAGGCGGTCTGGTCCGGCGACAAGTCGGCCAACGAAGCCTTGGATACCGCGGTCGAGCGCGGCAACAAGCTGCTGCGCAAGTTCGAGCGGCAGAACGGGAGCTAAGCCGTCCGGCTTCGGCTAGGCCGGCGCCCGCACGCGGCGAAAAGGCGCGTGCGGGCGCCGGCGAGCTGCCGCGAGCCGTTCGTTTCGGCCCGTCCAGGGTGGGCTTGGCCAGTGACTGGGTCTCCAGCGTTCCGGCGGGCCGCTCTCCGCTGTCGTAAGCGGAGATCGGCTTGTTAGCGCACTCACTTCCGTAAACACGCCTCATGCTCAAGCGCGTTCACTTCAAGCACCCGGTGCTGCCCTATCTGCTGGTCGCCCCGCAGCTGGCGGTCACGCTGATCTTCTTCATCTGGCCGGCGGCGCAGGCGCTCTGGCAGTCGCTGCTGGTGCAGGACGCGTTCGGTCTGGGGACCGAGTTCGTCTGGTTCGAGAATTATCAGGCGATCCTGAACGACCCGCAGTACCTGAATGCGGTCAAGGTGACGGCGATCTTCACCGTCTCGGTCACCGCCCTAGGGCTGGGCTCGGGTCTGTTCCTGGCGGTGATGGCGGACCGGGCGATCCGATTCGCGACCGGCTACCGGACGCTGCTGATCTCGCCCTACGCCGTCGCCCCGGCGGTGGCGGGCGTGCTGTGGCTGTTCATGTTCAACCCGACCGTGGGCATCCTGGCCTACCTGATGCAGGGCATGGGGATCGACTGGAACCCGCTGGTCAACGGCACGGACGCGATGATCATGGTGATCGTCGCCGCGGCCTGGAAGCAGGTCAGCTACAACTTCGTGTTCTTCCTAGCCGGCCTGCAGTCGATCCCGCGTTCGCTGATCGAGGCCGCGGCGATCGACGGGGCCGGGCCGGTGCGACGCTTCTGGACGGTGATCTTCCCGCTGCTCTCGCCGACCACCTTCTTCCTGATAGTAGTCAACATCGTCTACGCCTTCTTCGAGACGTTCGCGACGATCCACGCGACCACCGCCGGCGGCCCGTCGAATGCCACCAACATCATGGTCTACAAGGTCTACAAGGACGGCTTCGTCGGTCTCGATCTGGGCTCCTCCGCGGCGCAGTCGGTGATTTTGATGCTGATCGTGATCACGCTCACGGTGATCCAGTTCCGCTACGTCGAACGCCGCGTGGAATACGGCACGTGAGGGGGCACGGAGCATGATCGAACGCCGCCGCTGGCTGACCGTGTTCTCCCACAGCGTGCTGTGGGTCGGAATCGCGGTCGTGGTATTGCCGGTCTACCTGGCTTTCGTCGCCTCGACCCACCCGCTGAACGCGGTGCTGACCGCGCCGATCCCGGTGCTGCCGGGGGACATGCTGATCGAGAACTATACGGCCGTGCTGACCGGCGACGTGGCCAACTTCGGCGGCGCGCCGGTCCTGCGGATGCTGTTCAACTCGCTCGTGATGGCGCTCGGCATTTCGGTCGGCAAGATCGCGATCTCGGTGATCAGCGCCTATGCCATCGTCTACTTCAAGTTCCCGCTGCGCCCGCTGTTCTTCTGGCTGATTTTCGTCACCCTGATGCTGCCCGTCGAGGTACGGATCGTACCGACCTTCGAGGTCGCCTCCAACCTCGCGCTCTTGAACAGCTACCAGGGCCTGATCCTGCCGCTGATCGCGAGCGCGACGGCGACCTTCCTGTTCCGGCAGTTCTTCCTGACGATTCCCGACCAGATGCTGGAAGCCGCCCGGATCGACGGGGCGGGGCCGATCCGCTTCTTCATCGACATCGTCCTGCCGTTGTCGCGCACCAACATCGCGGCCTTGTTCGTGATCCTGTTCATCTACGGCTGGAACCAGTACCTCTGGCCGCTGCTGGTGACCACGAATCAGGACATGGCCACGATCGTGGTCGGGATCAGCAACCTGATCCAGGTCGCCGAGGCCGAGCCGCGCTGGCCCTACGTCATGGCCACCACGATGCTGGCGCTGATCCCGCCGGTGGTCGTGATCGTGGTCATGCAGCGGCAGTTCGTCCGTGGCTTGGTTGAGCAGGAAAAGTGATATCTCGTAAATGCTTGGAATTGTGAGTTAACGCGATGGGCGAGATCGGCATCCGCGACGTCCGGAAAAACTTCGGCAACACGCCGGTGATCCACGGGATCGACCTCGACGTCGCCGACGGCGAGTTCATCGTCGTGGTCGGGCCGTCGGGCTGCGGCAAGTCCACGCTGCTGCGCATGGTCGCCGGGCTGGAGGAGATCAGCGACGGCGAGATCTCGATCGGCGGGCGGGTCGTCAACGCGCTCGAGCCCAAGGAGCGCGGCATCGCCATGGTGTTCCAGAACTACGCGCTCTACCCGCACATGAGCGTCTACGCCAACATGGCCTACGGCCTGAAGATCGCCCGCAAGCCGAAGGACGAGATCGACCGCCGGGTGCAGGAGGCGGCGCGCATCCTGGCGATCCAGGACTATCTCGACCGGCGGCCCGGGCAGCTGTCGGGCGGGCAGCGCCAGCGCGTGGCGATGGGCCGGGCGATCGTGCGCGATCCCAGCGTGTTCCTGTTCGACGAGCCGCTGTCCAACCTGGACGCCAAGCTGCGCGTGCAGATGCGCCTGGAGATCAAGCAGCTGCAGCGCCGGCTGGGCACCACCTCGCTCTACGTCACCCACGATCAGGTGGAGGCGATGACGCTCGCCGACCGCCTGGTGGTGATGAACGCCGGCGTGGCCGAGCAGATCGACACCCCGCTGGACGTCTACCAGCGCCCGGCGACCCGGTTCGTGGCCGGCTTCATCGGCTCGCCGGCGATGAACTTCCTGGATGCCCGGATCATGGAGGCCGGCGATGTGCGGCTGCACGATCTGCAGCAGCCGCTGGCCCGGCGCCCGGGGGCGGCCAACCATGCCGGGCGCGCGGTCTCGCTGGGGATCCGTCCGGAGCATTTGCGTACGCCGGAAAACGGCGAGGCGCCGGGCTTCCAGCTGTCGGTCGATCTGGTGGAGACGCTGGGCGCGGACACGCTGGCGCACGGCCGGATCGACGACACCGGGCACGAACTGACCGCACGCCTGCCGGGCACGCACAAGGTGGCCGAAGGCGACCGCGTGCCGCTGACGGTGGACGCTGGCGCGCTGCATCTGTTCGACAGCGAGACCGGCCAGCGCATCACGGAGTGACGAGCGGATCCCTGGATTGGCAGCGCTGCTCTATCGACGTCTCCATCGGCCCGACTTGAGATGGGTGTAGACTAGAGGACTTGGTGGGCGGCGCTGTCCGGCCGCGATAAGGTTAGCCGCCGATCAGCGGGTATGACGGGCGGCGACAGCACGATGGACGAGATGCACGACGACGAATTGATCCTGACCAACGCCCGGGTGGTCGGCCCGTCGGGCGTTTGCCACGGGCACGTCGTGGTGCGCGAGGGCACGATCGCCGAGGTCGGCGCGGGCGCGGCGCGCGTGCCGGGCGCGATCGACCTGGACGGCGACCTGCTAACCCCGGGGCTGGTCGAGCTGCATTCCGACAACCTGGAACACCACGTCCAGCCGCGGCCGAAGGTGCAGTGGCCGTTCCTGCCGGCGATCATGGCGCACGACGCGCAGATCGCGGGCGCGGGCATCACCACGATCCTGGACGCGCTGCGTCTGGGCGACGACGACGTCGGCGACGGTGGCGGCAGCGAGGCCGGCCCGTCCGCCCAGCTGGTCGAGGCGATCGCCGAGGCCGGCCGGCGCAACATGCTGCGCGCGGAGCACCTGCTGCACATCCGGGCCGAACTGCCGGTGCCGGGTCTGGCGGACGCGATCGAGCCGTTCACCTGGAATCCGAGCCTGCGCCTGGTCTCGCTGATGGACCATTCGCCCGGCCAGCGGCAGTTCCAGGACATCGAGGTCTGGAAGGGCTATTACCGCGGCAAGTTCGGCTACACGGAGGAGCAGCTCGCCAAGCTCGCCACCGAGCTCAAGCAGCGGGCGGCGACCCACGGCCCACGCAACCGCAACGCGCTCGCCAAGCTGTGCGTCGACCATTACATCCCGCTCGCCAGCCACGACGACACCACGGTCGAGCACGTTGCCGAGGCCGCCGAACTGGGGGTCAGCGTCTCCGAGTTCCCGACCACGCTGGCGGCCGCACAAGCCGCGCATCGCGCCGGGATCGCCACCGTCGCGGGCGCGCCCAACGTGGTGCGCGGCGGCTCCCACTCCGGCAACGTCGCCGTGGAGGAGCTGGTGGGCACGGACATTCTCGACAGTCTGTCCAGCGATTACGTGCCGGTCAGCCTGCTGCATGCCGTGTTCGTCCTGCACCGCAAGACCGGGCGGAACCTGGCCGACCTGTTCGCGCTCGTCACCCGCAATCCCGCGCGGATGGTCGGCCTGACCGACCGCGGCGAGATCGCGCCCGGCCAGCGCGCGGACCTCTTGCGCGTGCGCGACCACGGCGACGCGCCGGTCGTCTGCACCGTCTGGCGCGCCGGCCGCCGGGTGGCGTGAGCATCCGCGAGCAGAAAACGCCGGGGTCGCGGCCTGTTGTCCGATTGCCTGGAACGCGCCCGCCGAGCGTGCTACACGGAAATTGGCGACAGGATTGTTAACAATTCAGCGGGCCTAACAGGGGCATGCCGGAAGCACAGCACGGGACCGCAACCAGCGAGCGGACGGCGGTTGCCGGCGACGGGAAAGACGTCACCGCGTCGATTTACGATCAGCTTTCAGGGGCGATTTTCGACCGTCGGCTGCCGCCGGGGACCAAGCTGGTCGAACAGAACCTGGGTGCGATCTTCGGGGTCAGCCGGGCGCGTATCCGCTCTGTCCTGGGCCGGCTGGCGCACGACCATCTGGTGACACTGGAGCGCAACCGCGGCGCCCGCGTCTCCACCCCGGGCGTGGACGAGGCGCGGGAGGTGTTCGAGGCGCGCAAGCTGATCGAAGACGGCACCGTCCGCGCGGCGTGCCACAACGCCACGCCCGCCCAACTGCGCGAGCTGCGCGCCCACGTCGACGAAGAGGCGGAAACCCGCCGGCAGGGCGACCGGCAGGCCGGCATTCGCCTGTCGGGACGGTTTCACCTGTTGCTGGCCGAGGCCGGCGGCAATCAGGTGCTGCTGGGACTGCTGCGCGGCCTGGTCGCGCGCTCTTCGCTCGTGATCGCGCTTTACGAGCGTCCTGGGCAGGGCGACTGCTCCAACCACGACCATCAGGGGCTACTCGACCGTGTGGCGCAAGGCGACGCCGACGGCGCCGCCGCTAGCATGGCCGCACACCTGGACGAAATCCGCGGTCAGCTCGACCTGAGCGCGCAGGGCAGCAGCCGGGTCAGTCTGGAGAGCGTGTTCGGCCGTCTGGAGTAAGCGCGGGGGATCGTGGGCGGGTTCGCGCAGCAACCCGGCAAGCGGCGTCGCCGCGCGGCACGGCGGCGCGGTTGGTTGCCGCGAAGGCGGCGAACCCACCCTACCGGTTGGTCTTGCGCAGCCAGCGCGCCAGCAGCGCGCGTTCCTCCGGCTGCATCTGCGTGACGTTGCCGATCGGCATGGCGTGGCTGTCGACCGACTGCTGCAGCACGCCCGCCGACCAGCGGCGGACCTGGCCCGGGGTTTCCAGCACGATCCCCTTGGGCGGCGCGTCGAAGCCCTGATAGCTCGGCTCCTGGGCGTGGCAGCTGGTGCACCGCTGCGCCACGATCGCCATGGCGACCGGCTGCAGATGGCTGGCGCCGCCGGTGCCCTCGGCGGCCGCGGGGGCCGCGTTCGGCGCCAGGGTCTTAACGCCGGCCGCGCCCACGATCAGCACCGCCATCGCCGCCCCGCTCGCGGGCAGCAGCCAGACCGGCATGCGGCCGGTGTGCCGCAGGACGAAGGCGTGGCGCGTGAGCGCGCCCAGTGCGCAGATCGCGAGCAGCAGCACGCCCGCGTAGGGATGGCCGTAGACCATCGGGTAGTGGTTGGACAGCATCAGGAAGACGACCGGCAGCGTGAGATAGGTGTTATGCACGCTGCGCTGCTTGCCGGCGAGGCCGAGCTTGGGATCCGGCGTCTCGCCGGCGCGCATCGCCGCCACGATCTTCTTCTGGTTGGGGATGATCACGAAGAACACGTTGGCAGTCATGATCGTCGCCATCGCCGCGCCCACGTGCAGGAAGGCGGCACGGTCGCTGAGCAGCCAAAGGGCGGCATAGGTGATCGCGACGATCAGCGCGACGACCGCCAGGCCCAGCAGCCGGTCGTCGCGGGCGACCGGACTGCGGCACAGGCCGTCGTAGACCAGCCAGCCGCCCGCCAGCAGACCCAGGCCGACGGCGATGCCGCTGGCGTAGCCGAGCCCGCTATCCACCGGCAGCAGCACGCTGGGCCCGGCCAAGTAATACACGATGGCGAGCAGCGCCATGCCGGTCAGCCATGTGCTGTAGCTCTCCCACTTGAACCAGTGCAGGTCCTCGGGCAGGTGGCTGGGCGCCACCTTGTACTTCTGCGCGTGGTAGAAGCCGCCGCCGTGGACCATCCAGATCTCGCCCTGCAGGCGCTTCTGCTGGGGATCGTCGGCGGTCGGGGTCAGGCTGTTGTCCTTCCAGACGAAATAGAAGGACGAGCCGATCCACGCGATGCCCACGATCACATGCGCCCAGCGCGCGATCAGGTTCAGCCAGTCCAGGATGGCGATATCCATGAGAGATCCAGGTTCGGCCGGGAGCGTCGGGTGTGAAGTGGCTCAGCTGCCCCGGTAGGTCGAGATCGACCAGGGCGAGAGCAGCAGCGGCACGTGGTAGTGCGCTTCGGGGTTGGAGATGCCGAAGCTAAGCGGGATCCGGTCCAGGAAAGGCGTGGCGCTGGTGGCGTGGCCGGCGCGGGCGAAGTAGACGCCGGCCTCGAACACCCATTGGTACAGGCCGGGCCGAAAGTCCGCGCCCTGCAGCGCCGGGCCGTCCAGCCGGCCGTCGTCGTTGGTGACGAATTCGCCGACCAGGGCGGGCGCGGCCTCGGCGTCCATGTACCAGAGCTTAAGCGGCAGGCGGGCGGCCGGGCAGCCGCCCGCGGTATCCAGGATGTGGGTGGTGAGCTTGCCGGTCGGCGCGGGCGCCACGGTCGCCAGCAAGCGCAGCCAGGCGATCTTGCCGACCTCGGCGAGTGCGGTCGCCAGCTCCTGGTGCCAGCCGTTGTCGACCCGCCCTTCGAACGCCGCCAGGATGCGCGCCTTGTCCGCGCCCCGCACCGCCTTGATGAACGGGAAGCCGAAGCGCTCCTGGTAGCGCGCGTTCAGGTCCTGAAAGTGCGCCATCTCCGCCTCACTCAGGCTGTCCAGGCCGGCCGACGCCTGCTCGCTCGACGAGGCTGGGGTCAACTCGCCCGCGACCGCCGCCCGGCCGGCGAGGTCCGGGTGGTTGCGCAGCAGGGCGAGCGTGGCTTCCTCGCCGGCGGCGTTCACCGCCTCCGTCATCGCGGCGTGGAGCGCGGTCAGGCTGTCGAACGGCCGCCGGCCCGCGACCTGCTCCGGGATCCAGGGGCTATGCTCGTACAAGCCGGCCAGCGCTTCGACGAAGCCGGCGGCGTCGCGGGCGTTGAGGTCGTCCAGGGTCAGGCGGTCGCTCACGTGGTGGTCGCTCTCTTCGCTTCAGCGTTGGGGATTGCGGCGTCGGCTTTTGCGTCGTCGCCGGCGTGGAAGCGTTGCAGCAGGTCGGCGGCGACGGCGACGGCGATCTCCTGCGGGCGTTTGCCGGGGATGCCGGGGAGCCCGATCGGGCAGGTGACGTCCGCTACCCGTGCTTCCGGGATGCCGTCGGCCAGCAATTGCTTGCGGAAACGCGCCCACTTGGTCTTCGAGCCGATCAGGCCAGGCGCCGGCAGGTCGGCCCGCCGCAGCAGGGCGGCCATCAGCTCGTAATCGCGGTCGTGGCTGTGCGTCATCACCAGGCTCTGCGCGCCCGGCGGCACCTCGGCCACGTAGGCCGCTGGATCGTCGGTGCGCACCGGACTCGCGCGGCCGGGCAGGGGCGGGGCGAGCGCGTCCGACCGCTCGTCGATCCACAGGATCCGCACGCCTGCGCCGTCCAGCGTGCGCACAAGCGCCCGGCCGACGTGCCCGGCACCGAACAGGGCGAGCGTGCCCACCGGATGGGCCATCGGCTCGAACAATAGCGTGACCGCGCCGCCGCAGCACTGCTCCCGGTCGGCGCCCAGCATCAGCTTCTCCGTGGTCGGCGCCGTCGCGCCGTCGGCGAGCAGGCGGCGGGCGGTCTCGCTCGCCTCGTACTCCAGCTGGCCGCCGCCGATGCTGCCGGTCTGTGTATCCTCCGCCACCACCATCTTGGCACCGGCTTCCCGCGGGGTTGAGCCGTGGGTCTCCAGCACGGTGACCAGCACGTGCGGCACCGCCGCCGCGTCCAGCCGGGCGAGCGCGGCGCGCCAGTCCTCAGGCGCGTCGCCGCGGTCGTCGCGGATGCCCGCGGTCATGCCCGCATCGCCTCCACCGCGCGCAGGATCTTCTCCGGCGTCGCCGGCGCGTCCAGCGGGGCGACCCGGCCGCCTGGCCCGCACGCGAAGACGGCATCGCGCAGCGCCAGCCAGACCGAGTTCGCCAGCATCAAGGGCGGCTCGCCGACCGCCTTGGAGCGGAACACCGTCGCCTCCTCGTTGGGGGCGTTCTGCAGCAGTTCGACCCGCAGGTCGCGCGGAACGTCGCGGGCGGTCGGAATCTTGTAGGTGCTGGGTGCGTGGGTGAGCAGCCGCCCTTCGGCGTCCCAGACGCACTCCTCCATCGTGAGCCAGCCCAGCCCCTGGATGAAGCCGCCCTCGATCTGTCCGCGGTCGACGCCCGGGTTCAGCGAGTTGCCGACGTCGTGCAGGATGTCGGTGCGCAGCGGCTTCCACTCCCCGGTCAGGGTGTCGATCGCGACCTCCGACACCGCCACCCCGTGGGCGTAGTAGAAGAACGGCCGGCCGCGGTTGGTCTCCCGGTCGAAATGGATTTTGGGCGTGCGGTAGTAGCCGGTCGAGGACAGCGACACCCGCGCCTGGTGGCAGGCCTGCGCCAGTTCGCCAAAGCTCATCGTCTTGTTGCCGGCGATCGCCTGGTTGCCGGCGAACGTGACCTCGTTCTCTGCCGCGTCGAACTGCTCGGCGGCGACCGCGCGCATCCGCTCGCGGATCGCCTCCGCCGCTTGCTTGGCGGCCATGCCGTTGAGGTCGGAGCCGGAGGAGGCGGCGGTGGGGGAGGTGTTCGGCACCTTGGCCGTCGTGGTCGCCGTCGCGCGCACGCTCGTCAGGTCGATGCCGAATACCTCCGCCACCACCTGCGCGACCTTGACGAACACGCCTTGGCCCATCTCCGTGCCGCCGTGGTTCAGCGCGACCGAACCGTCGGTGTAGACGTTCACCAGCGCGCCCGCCTGGTTCATCTCCGGCTTGTTGAAGGAGACGCCGAACTTAACCGGCGCGAGCGCCAGGCCGCGCTTGATCACCGCGTTATCCGCGTTGAAGCGGTCGATCTCCGCTCGCCGCCGGGCGTAGTCGCTGCTCGCGACCAGCTGGTCGATCATCTCCGGGATGCGGAAATGCTCGACCGTCTGGTGGTAGGGGGTGAGCAGACGGTCGGGCGCGGCATAGAGATTGCGCCGGCGGACGTCCAGCGGGTCCTTGCCCAGCGTCCGGGCGATCTGATCCAGCATGGCCTCCGCCGCCAGCATGCCTTGTGGGCCGCCGAAGCCGCGGAAGGCGGTGTTGGACTGCGTGTTGGTCTTGCAGAACAGCCCGGTCAGGCGGACGTGCGGGTAGTAGTAGGCGTTGTCGGCGTGGCTGAGCGCGCGCGACAGCACGCCGGGCGACAGGTCCACCGACCAGCCGCACTGCCCGGCGAGCTGCATGTCGACTGCGAGGATGCGCCCGTCGTCGTCGAAGCCGACGTCCCAGGTCAGTTTGAAGGCGTGGCGCTTGCCGGTGACCAGCATATCTTGGTCGCGGTCCAGGCGCAGCTTGACCGGCCGCCTGGTCTTGGCTGCTGCGACTGCCGCCAGCCCGGCGACCAGGCTGGCCTGGCTTTCCTTGCCGCCGAACGCCCCGCCCATCCGGCGCACCTCGACCTGCACGGCGGCGTGCGGCACGGCTAGCAGATGCGCCACGATGTGCTGCACCTCGGTCGGGTGCTGCGTACCGGAGTAGACGAGCATCTCGTCGTCCTCCTGCGGCACGGCGAGCGCGACCTGGGTTTCCAGGTAGAAGTGATCCTGGCAGCCGACCCGGGTGCCGCCCTGGAGGCGTCTGGGCGCCTTGGGCAGCTCCGGCGTCGGATCGCCGCGCTGGAAAACGATCGGCGGCAGCAAGTAGTGCTCGCGCGCGATCGCGTCGTCCAGCTCGATCACCGCGTCCAGCGGCTCGCCCTGCACCTCGACCAGCTTCGCCGCCTGGCGGGCCGTCTCGACGTCGTCCGCCGCGACCGCCGCAACCAGGTGGCCGACGTATTCGGCGATCTCCGGCGGCAGCAGCGGCTCGCCCGGGACGACCGGCGCCATGTCATTCTCACCCGGGATGTCGGCGGCCGTGACCACCGCCGCGACGCCGTCCATTGCGAGCGCTCGCGACGTGTCGATCCCGCTGATCCGAGCGTGCGCCCAGGGGCTGGTGACCAGTGCCAGATGCAGGCAGCCGCCGGGGACGCTCATGTCGTCGATGTACTTCGCCCCGCCGTCGACGTGGCGCAGCGCGCTGTCGTGCGGCGCGGTCTCGCTGACCCCGCCCTTGTGCCGGGCGCGCGCGGGGGCCGAACGCGGCGCCGCCGCCCGGTCGTCGGGGGCCAAGGTGCGTCTCATAGCGCCTCCAGCCGGGTCACGCCCCCGCCGGCGGTGTCGTGAAAAAGGCGTTCGACCAGGTTCGCCGCGACCGCTTTGCGGTAGTCCGCCGTGCCGCGCGCATCGGAGATCGGGGAGATGTCCTCCAGCACCGACGGCTGAGCCGCGCGCGCGGTCTCCCGCGTCCACGGCCTGCCAGTCAGGAAGGCTTCCGTCGCCGTGGCCCGCAGCGGGCGCGGCGCCACCCCGCCGAACGCCGCCCGCACCTCGGACACACAGCCGTCGTCGCCGACCAGTAGCCGGAAGCAGCCGGAGACGCCGGAGATATCCTGGTCGACGCGCTTGGCGATCTTGTAGCCGGCGAACCGGCTCCCGGGCGCGGGTGCCGGCACGTGCACGGCGGCGACCAGTTCGTCCGCTGCCATCACCGTTTCCCGGTAGCCGGTCACGAACCGGTCGGCTGCGACCCGGCGTCGGCCCTGCGGCCCGATCAGCTTGACCTCCGCGTCGAGCGCGATCAGGGCCGGCAGGCTGTCGCCGATCGGCGAGGCCGTGCCGAGGTTCCCGCCCACGCTGCCGATGTTGCGAATCTGCGCGCCGCCTAGCCGGCGGAAATAGCCGTCCAGGTCGGGCGCGATCCGGGCCAGGCGATCGAGCATGTCGGCGTAGGGCGCAGCCGCCCCGATCTGCAGACCGCCGTCCTCGCCCGCGCGGACTTCGTGCAGCGCGCTCAGCCGGTCGAGCGAGAGGATCTCGGACGGGCGCGCGCCGTCCTTGGTGACCGAGAGGCCGAGGTCGGTCCCGCCGGCCCAGAGCCACGCGTCCGGCAGGTCCGCGCGCAGCCGGGCGAGTTCGTCCAGCGTGGTCGGCGCGACGAACCGACTGCCGTCTGGCGCGGTGTAGTCCAGCGTTGCGCGGCGCCGGTCGACCAGCCCGGCGTCCGCTGCCGGCTCCTGCGGGCGCGGCGCGGTGACCGGCAGGCTTCGCGCGGCGTCCAGGATCGGCCGGTAGCCGGTGCAGCGGCACAGGTTGCCGGCGAGCGCGTCCATTAGGCGGTCGTCGTCGCGCGCGGGTGTCGTCGCGATCGCGGCCAGCGACAACACGAAGCCGGGGGAGCAGTAGCCGCATTGCGTGGCGAACTGATCGGCCATCGCGCGCTGAGCCGGGTGGGGGCCGCCGGCGCCGTCGTCCAGCCCCTCCGCTGTCACCAGTCGGCAGCCGTCAAGTTGGCCGAGCGGCAGGATGCAGGCGCAGATCGCGCGCCAGTCCGGTGTGCCGTCCGCCCGCGGCACCCCGCGGTCGACCAGAACCGTGCAAGCGCCGCAGTCGCCCTCCGCGCAGCCCTCCTTGGTCGCGCGCAGGCCCTGGGCGCGCAGCCAGTCCAGCGTCATCCGGTGCGCCGGCTGGTCGGCGACGCGCCTCGGCGATCCGTTCAGGCTAAACCGCAGTTCCGTCATCGCGCGCTAGGGCCCCGCAGGCTTATCGGAATGGACATACCCGGAAAGCGTATCAGCGTGGGATATCGTCCACAATGTGTCCGAAAAATTGTCGACAATCCGCAAAGCCCGCGGCTACGCTCGACTTTGGCTCTTGGCGCAGACCCGGACGCGTTGCGCGGCCTTTCGCGTGTGCGGCGAACCGGGCTACAAGGGCGCATCCGGTAGATAGAACAATCATCGCCGGAGGGACGCTGGGAGGTGTCGCACAAACCCGTAGCGACCGGGCGGCCTGCCGCGGCTGAAGGGCTGCCGAAGGACGGCAGGCGCGCCGACAGGGCACGATCACGATAGGGAGGCGTCGAGGGATGCCGTTTCGTTTCAAACAGACCGTCTGGGCCGTTGCGCTAGGGATCGGCGCGCTTCTGGGCGGGGCCGCGGCGGGCAGCGCGCCCGCGAGCGCGCAGGATGCACTCAACGTCAAATTCACGCTGGACTGGAAGTTCGAGGGGCCGGCCGCGCCCTTCCTGCTCGCCAAGCAGCGCGGCTATTTCGAAGAAGAAGGCCTGAACGTCACGATCGATTCCGGCAACGGCAGCGCGGGTGCGGTGACCCGGGTGGCCTCCGGAAGTTACGACATCGCCATGGCGGACCTGAACTCGATGATCGAGTTCAACGCCGAAAACCCCGACAAGGCGATGACGGCAATGTTCATCATCTATAACGCGCCGCCGTTCGCCATCTTCACGCTGCAATCCAGTGACATCGAGACGGCCCAGGACTTGGAGGGCAAGACCCTCGGCGCGCCGGTGTTCGACGCCCCGCGCAAGCTGTTCCCGGCGTTCGCGCGGGAGATGGGGATCGACCGTTCGACGGTGACCTGGCAGTCAATGGACCCGCCGCTGCGCGAACCCATGCTGGTGCGCGGCGACGTCGACGCGATCTCCGGCTTCTACTTCACCAGCCTGTTGAACCTGCGGTCGCTGGGCGTGAGCCAGGACGACCTGAAGATCTGGCAGTACAGCGACGCCGGCCTGGACCTCTACGGCAACGGGCTGATCGCATCGCCCGAGATGATGGAGAACCATCCGGACAAGCTGACCGGCTTCCTGCGGGCGGTCGTGAAGGGCTGGGCCGAGGTCATCAAGGACCCGGATGCCGGCATCGCCGCCGTGAAGGAGCGCGATCCGCTGATCGACGCGGCCCTCGAGAAGGATCGCCTGATGATGGCGATCGAGAACAACGTGCTCACGCAAGAGGTCGCTGAGAACGGCATGGGCGCGATCGATGAGGATCGCATGGCCAAGGCGATCGACCAGGTGGCGCTCTCCTTCGGTATCGACGACAAGCCGAGCGTCGACGAAGTGTTCACGAGCCGGTTCCTGCCGGCTAAGGAAGCCCGGATGCTGCCGACGAACTAGTGGCATCCGACTGATTCCCCTCCTCCGCTGGGAGGAGGGGCTAGGGGAGGAGGGACCACGGACATAAGCGCCGCAGGCAACCTGCTCTCCCTAGCCCTCTCCTCCCATGTGGAGGAGAGGGAACCCACGGCTGACGCTCTGCCTGTCGACCCCGACGACCCAGCGAAAGGTTTGCTTTTGTCCGGATTCATCGAACTCGACCGTGTGCGCCTGCGCTACCAGGAAGGCGACGAACTTGCCCTGGAGCAAACCTCGCTCCAGGTTCAGGAAGGGGAGTTCGTCGCGGTCGTCGGTCCGTCCGGTTGCGGCAAGTCCTCGCTGATGAAGCTGGTAACCGGGCTGCTGCCGCCCACCGAAGGCAACATCACGGTCGCCGGCCACGAGGTCGCTGGCCCGATCTCGATCGTCGGCATGGCCTTCCAGGCCTCCACGCTGCTGCCGTGGCGGACCACGCTGCAGAACGTCATGCTGCCGCTGGAGATCGTGCAGCCGCACCGCAGCCAACTGCGCCGGCACAAGAACGAATACCAGGACAAGGCGCGCGCCCTGCTGGCCGAGGTCGGCCTCCAGGGCTTCGAGGATAAATATCCCTGGGAGCTCTCGGGCGGCATGCAGCAGCGCGCCAACCTGTGCCGCGCGCTGATCCACGAGCCGAAACTGCTGATGCTGGACGAGCCCTTCGGGGCGCTCGATGCGTTCACGCGCGAGGAGCTGTGGGACACGCTGCAGTCACTCTGGATGCAGCACGGCTTCACGGTCATCCTCGTAACCCACGACCTGCGCGAGGCGGTGTATCTCGCCGATACCGTCTACGTCATGAGCAAGCGGCCGGGGCGCATCCTGGAGCGCCGGCACAACCCGATTGCCCGCCCGCGCACCCAGGAGACCAGCTTCACGGGCGAGTTCGTCGAACTGGTCCACGACCTGCGCGACAAGATCAAGGACGTGAGGGCGGCCGATGGCTGACGACACGATCTCCCGCGACGCCCCGGCGCCGCCGGCGCGCCGGGACGACCGGACGCTGGTCAAGCGCATGGCCACCCACCGGCGCACTCAAAAGGCGGCGCCCTACCTGTCGACGATCGGCCTGTTCGTGCTGTGGGAAGGCGTGGTGCGGCTGTTCGGCGTACCGACCTACGTGCTGCCCACGCCCAGCGAGTCGTTCATCGCCGTCTGGGAGTACCGCGACGCGATCTGGATGCACGCCGCCCAGACCCTCTACACCACGCTCGCCGGCTTCGCGATCGCGGTGGTGTTCGGCGTGCTGCTGGGCGCGCTGGTCGGCTCCTCGCGCGCGATCTACGACGCGGTGAACCCGCTCCTTATCGGCTTCAACTCGATCCCCAAGGTCGCGGTGGTGCCGATCCTGGTGATGTGGTTCGGCATCGGTACGGTGCCGGCGATCCTGACCGCCTTCCTGATTTCCTTCTTTCCGATCGTGGTCAACGTTGCGACCGGACTTGCGACCCTGGAGCCGGAGCTGCGCGACGTGCTGCGCTCCCTGGGGGCGACCCGCCGGGACATCCTGATCAAAGTCGGCTTCCCGCGCGCGCTGCCGTACTTCTTCGCCTCGCTTAAGGTGGCGATCACGCTCGCCTTCGTCGGCTCCGTCCTGGCGGAGACGGTCGCCTCCAACCTGGGCGTCGGCTACCTGATGATGTCCGCCAGCTCCAAGTTCAACATGCCGCTGGTGTTCGCCGGGCTGATGGTGATCGCCGCCATGGGTATCGCGATGTACGAGGTCTGCAACCGGATCGAGCGGCGCTCGACCAAGTGGGCGCACCGTGGCCAGCAGTGATCCGGACAGCCACGCCAGCAGCCCGACCATCGGTCCCGTCGGGCGCGACTACCCGCGCGACCTGATCGGCTACGCTGGCGATCCGCCGGACCCGAAGTGGCCCGGCGGGGCCAAGCTTGCCGTGCAGATCGTGGTCAACTACGAGGAGGGCGGCGAGCGCTGCCTGCTGCACGGCGACGGCGAGTCCGA
>CAYRCO010000020.1:16225-22493 GCA_964422775.1 uncultured Rhodovibrio sp. | reverse complement strand
GCGACAGGGACCCGCCACAAATCATGCAAAGCAACGGGATGTCGGCGGGTGTGCAGGCGCTGCTGACCAAGCTCGAGCTGTTCGCGACGATCGACGCGCCGGCCCGCGCGGCGCTGTCCGGCCTGCTCAACCGGCCCGCAGTCAATGTAGCGCGCGGCCAGGAGCTGATGACGCAAGGCGAGGTGCGCCGCGACGGCTACGTCATCCTGACCGGCTGGGCAGCGCGGTCGAAGACGCTGCCCGACGGCCGCCGGCAGATCCTGTCGTTCATCACTCCGGGCGATGCGATCGGTCTGTTCGGGGCGATCACGCCGATGGCGACCAGTTCGGTCACCGCGCTCAGCGACGTCACGGCCGTGCCGTTCGCTCCCGCCAAGATCGTCCGGACGATCGCCCAGGCGCCGCGGTTGGGGGCTGCGCTCGTCTGGGCGGCCGCACGCGAGCAGGAGATCCTGGGCGAGCATCTGGTCAGTCTCGGCCGGCGCTCGGCCCGCGAGCGGGTGGCCCATCTGTTCCTGGAACTGTGGTCGCGGCTCAAGGTGCGCGGACTCACCAGCGGCGACCAGCTGCACGTGCCGCTCACCCAGCAGACCATCGCGGATGCGCTCGGCCTGTCGGTGGTGCACGTGAACCGCACGCTGCGCCAGTTGGGCGCCGAAGGGCTGCTGGCGGTCAAGCGGGAGTCCGTGACCCTGCTGAACATCGATCAACTGCACAAGGTGACCGGGTTCGACGACGACTACCTGATGCATCACGCCATGCCGGGCGACCTGGAGGCCGAACTTGCCCGGCTGGTGCCCCGCGACGGTCTCTAGGCGATCTGGCGCTAGCAGGGGCCAGATTGAGCGCGATCTACGGCCAGCAGAGCAGGCGGGCCCCAGACGGTCGAGCACGGTCGCCCGAGGACCTCGCCGTATTTTGGCTTAGGGCCGTATTTGGGCTTAGGAGAGATGATCGGCCGAAACAGCGGCCGGGGGCCGGGCGCCGGGCATCGGGGCCCGGACGCCCGGTAACGGCTTAGTTGTTGGCCGCGTCGTCCGCGCGCGGATCGACGGCGAGCTGCAGACGCTCGCTCGTGCGCTCCGACTCGGCGGTGCGGTCCTCGGCCTTGGACTCGTCGGCCGGGGTGGACTGCTTCGCGGTCTGCTGCTGCTCGGTCTTCACGTCGAGGTCGGCAACCGTGTCCTGCTTGGCCTTCCAGCCACAGGCCGCGGCAGCGCTGGTCGCACCGAACGCCACAATTGCGGCGGCGGCGATCACGCTTTTCATCATCTCCACCTCCCAGAGTTAACGACGTAGAGCCAGAGTTAACGACGTAGAGCTAGCTCAATGGCGCTTTTCGCACGAAAAGCCATGCGCCCCTTTCGAGGGCGAATGAGTAGTGTGCCTGTTCTGGGCGGCGGAGTCACGCCTGACGCGTCAGGCGTTGCGCTGGCTCGCGTCCACGCCCCGGTGAGGCTGGCGCTGTGCTCAGTCTTCCGTCTCGATCGTCGCCTTGCCGAGCGCGCGCCAGCCGATGTCGCGCCGGCAGAAACCGCCCGGCCAGTCGATCCGGTCGATCGCCGTGTAGGCGCGCTCCCGGGCTTCCTCCAGCGTCCCGCCGAGCGCCGTCACGGTCAGCACGCGCCCGCCCGCCGAGCGGACCGTGCCGTCGGCGTCGGCCTTGGTGCCGGCGTGGAAGACCACCAGGTCCTCCTGGTCCTTCAGCGCGTCCAGCCCGCCGATCGCCTCGCCCTGCTCGTAGGATCCCGGATAGCCGCGCGCGGCGATCACCACCGACACGGCCGTTTCCGCGAACCAGCGCATGTCGAAGCTGTCCAGCACGCCGTCGCACGCCGCCATCAGGGCCGGCAGCAGGTCCGACATCAGGCGCATCACCAGCACCTGGCATTCGGGATCGCCGAAGCGGACGTTGTACTCCAGCACCTGCGGGCCATCCGGGGTCATCATCAGCCCGGCGTAGAGCAGGCCCTTGAACGGCCGGCCCTCGGCCTTCATCGCCTCCACGGTCGGCTGCAGGATCGTCGATTGGATCAGCTCCGCGGTCTTCTCGTCGACCAGCGGGGTGGGGGAGTAGGCGCCCATGCCCCCGGTGTTGGGGCCGGTGTCGCCGTCGTAGGCCGGCTTGTGGTCCTGCGCGCAAGGCAGCATCAGCGCGGTGTCGCCGTCGACCAGGGCGAACGCGCTCACCTCCTGCCCGCTCAGGCACTGCTCCACGATCACGCTCTCCCCGGCCGCGCCGAAGCGCTTGTCGACCAGCGCCTCGTTAATTGCGCGCTCCGCCTCGCCGTGCGTCCGGCAGACGGTGACGCCCTTGCCGCTTGCCAGGCCGTCGGCCTTGACCACGATCGGCAGCGGCTGGTCGCCGACGTAGGCCTTGGCGGCCTGGGCATCGGTGAAGCGCTCGAACGCGGGCGTCGGGATACCGTGCTTGGCGCACAGCTCCTTGGCGAACGCCTTGGAGCCCTCCAGTTCGGCGGCCGCCTTGCTGGGGCCGAACGCCTTGATGCCGGCGTCCTCCAGCTGGTCGACCAGACCCGCCACCAGCGGCGCCTCCGGCCCGATGACGACCAGGTCGACCGCGCGCTCGCTGGCCGCCTTCACTAGGCCGTCGATGTCGTCCGCGGCAACCTCCAGGCAGGTCGCCTCTTCGGCGATGCCGGCGTTGCCGGGCGCGCAATACAGTTCGTCGCAGAGCGGCGAGGCGGCGATCGCCCAGCACAGCGCGTGTTCGCGGCCGCCGCCGCCGACAACCAGGATCTTCATCGCGTGCTCTCGTCAGTTGCGTCTCGTGCGTCTGCGTCGCGGGCGCCCGATCTCAATCAAGCAGGCGGGACCGACCCGCGCGCACGCCGGTTTTGTCAAACGCGGACCGTCTAGCATAGAAATGATCCCATGACAGACCCGCGCCCCTTCGCCAGTTCCCTGCCGATCGAGTCCGACGCCGACCCGCGCGGCGACAATCAGCCGATCTTCACCGTCACCGAACTCGGCCAGGCGGTGAAGAAGACGGTCGAGGGCGCGTTCGAGCGGGTGCGCGTGCGCGGCGAGATCTCGCGCCCCAGCTTTCCGGCGAGCGGTCACGTCTATTTCCGCCTGAAGGACGAGAACGCCGTACTCGACGCGGTCTGCTTCCGGGGGATGAAGCAGAAGCTCGCCATGCTGCCGGAGGACGGCTTGGAGGTGATCGCCTCCGGCCGGCTGACCACCTACGCCGGCAAGTCGTCCTACCAGATCATCGTCGACTCGCTGGAGATGGCAGGCGAGGGCGCGCTGCTCAAGCTGTTGGAGGAGCGCCGCAAGAAGCTTGCTGGCGAAGGGCTGTTCGCCGAGGAGAACAAGCGCCCGCTGCCCTACCTGCCCGGGGTGGTTGGCGTGATCACATCCCCCACCGGCTCGGTCATCCGGGACATCCTGCACCGCCTGGCCGACCGCTTCCCCCGGCACGTGCTGGTCTGGCCGGTCGCGGTGCAGGGCGAACAATGCGCTCCGCAGGTGACCGCCGCGATCCAGGGGTTCAACGCGCTCGCCAAGGACGGCGCGGTGCCGCGGCCGGACGTGCTGATCGTGGCGCGCGGCGGCGGCAGCCTGGAGGACCTCTGGGGGTTCAACGAGGAGAGCGTGGTCCGCGCCGCCGCCGCGTCCGAGATCCCGCTGATCTCCGCGGTCGGGCACGAGACCGACACCACGCTGATCGACTTCGCCAGCGACCGCCGCGCGCCCACGCCCACTGCCGCCGCGGAAATCGCGGTGCCGGTGAAGAGCGACCTGGTCAACCTGGTCGCTGACTTCGAGCGCCGGCTGATCGGAGCGACGACGCGCGGGCTGGAGAACCGGCGCACCCACCTCGAGGGGCTGGCGCGCGGCCTGCCCGATCCCAAGCGCAAGCTGGAGGACTCCTGGCAGGCGGTCGACGACCTGTCGGAACGCCTGGGCGGATCGGTCGAGCGGTTCCTGCGCCAGCGCCGGGAAGCCGCCGACAACCTGGGCCTGCGCCTGCCCACGCCGACCCAGCGAATCGCGCAGGTGCGCGAGCGGGTCGACGACCTGGTCGAGCGGATCGCGACCGCCGGCCAGCGCCGGATCGAGCGCGCCCGCGACCGCTTCGACGGGCTGGACGCCGAGCGCCGGCTCACCCAGGCGACCGGCCTCCAGGTTCGCGACGCCCGCCAGCGGGTGGAGGAACTGGGCCGGCTGCTAGAAGGCTACAGCTACCAGGCCACGCTGGCACGCGGCTTCGCCGTGGTCTACGCCGACGGCCAGGTGACCACCCGCGCTCGCGAAATCGTGGCCGGCCAGCACCTGGAGATCACCTTCGCCGACGACTCCGTGTCCGCCGTGGCGGGTGGGGACGACGGGGCGCGCGCGTCGCCGGCGCCGGCCTCCGAGGCGGCGACGTCGGGTGCCTCGGGTGAGGCAGCGGGCAAACCGGCCGCCAGCCGCCGCCAGACGACCAAGAAGAGCGCCAGGCCCAAGGACGATGGCGGGCAGGGGTCGCTGCTCTAAGGCCGCGCCGGTCGCTCAGGCCAAGCTTCATGTCGTGTACCGCCGCGGGGTCCTCTGACCGCCATCGCCGCGTATGCGCGGTGGTTTCCGTTACAGCTAATGCTGGAATATTGGGGCGGAAGTCTACACAATCACGGCCTAGGGTCCAGGGATCGCGGGTCGGCAGGGGTTGGACGCGCGGCGGGGGCCCGAGCGGGGATCGCGATGAAACGTGCGTCCGTGAGCGTCCTGGCCGGTCCCCCGCGACTGCGGGTCGGGACCGGTGACGCCGGCGAAGCGCCGCGGACGTTTCTGCGCCGCTTCTTCGACGTGCGGGCAGCCGGCTGGGAGCGCGATCACTGCTGCGCGCGTACGGCCGGCCACGGGACCTTTCCCGCGGTGATCCGGGTTCTGATGGCGGTCCTGGCGCGGCTGCCGCAGGCGCGGATCACGGTCCTGGACGTGGGCTGCGCGACGGGGGCGCATCTGCGCGCCCTGTCCGCCCATATCCACGCGGGTCACGGCATCGACCAGTCGCCGGCGATGATCGCGCAGGCGCGCGACCGGCTCGCGCAAACGTCGATCGCCAACCTGTCGTTCGCCGTCATGGACATCGAGCTGTGTCCGCCCGCGCGGCGCTTCGAACTGATCACCTTGCTAGGCGTGTTCGAGCATGTCGTCGACAAGCCGCGTGCATTGCAGGTGCTCAAGACCCTGTTGGCCGAGGACGGGCGGCTCGTGATCACCTCGACCAATGCCGCGAGCCTCGGCTTCTGGTGTCGGGCAGGCGCCCAGCGCCCCCTGACGCCGAAGTTCTGTCCGGGCGATGCCTTCCTCGATCGGGTTGCAATGCGCAGCTGTCTGACGGCGCACGGTTTCAGCCTGGAATCCGTCGCTCCACTCGACGTCCCGGCGCAAGAGGGACGCCCGCATGCGGGCTCCGTCGGAAGGCGCGCCCGACGGCTCGCCCGTTCCGCGCCGGCGACCCTGATATATACGGTGCGCCACGCCGATTGAGTTAGCTGCCGCGCAGCGCGCGATAGGTCGGCTTCTCGAACCGGCGGTGCTGCCACAGCCATTCGCCCGGGCGGGCGCCGATCCAGTCTGCCAGGCGGGCGTTGCAGGCGGCGACCAGCTGGCGGGTGCAGGTCTCGCGGTCGGCGTCCTGGGGCGGGGCGAGCGGGTCCTCGACCGTGACCTGGAACCGGGCGGGGCCGAGGCGCTCGATGCGGACGGGATACATCGGGATGTTCCGGCGGACCGCCATCATCGCCGCGCCCGACGGGCTCTTCGCCGGATGCCCGAACAGGGGCGCGTCGATGCCGTCGGATAGCCGCTGGTCCAGCAGCACCGCAAGCAGGGCCTTGTCGCGCACGGCCGCCATCATCCGCCGGCTCGCCTCGCGGCCCTTGTTCACCCGTTCGCCGCCGGCGACCGCGCGCGCCCGCTCGACCAGCCGGGCGACGTAGGGGTTGTTGGGATCGCGCACGATCGCCACCGACCGCGGCGCCAGCTGGGCGGCGGCACAGCCCAGCACCTCCCAGTTGGCGAAGTGGCCGGACCAGCAGATCTGGGCCTGCCGGCCTTCGACGGAAGGCTGCAGGTGTTCCTGCCCGGCGTAGGTTACGCGGCCGGTCGCGGGGTCCATGATCGTCGCCAGATGGGCGTATTCCGCCGCCGTCCGGCCCAGGTTGTCCCAGGAGGCGCAGACGATCTCCGCCACGCGCGCGTCCGGCAGATCGGGGAAGGCGAGGCGGACGTTGGCGCGCGCGGTCCGGTCGAC
>CAYRCO010000020.1:11787-16125 GCA_964422775.1 uncultured Rhodovibrio sp. | reverse complement strand
GCGTCGCCGGTCCAGGTCAGCGTGATCGGCACGACCTCGACCCGGGCCTGCGCCCAGGCGGGCAGGCGGGCCGCGTCCTTCTCGGTGGTGACCGGTGTCAGACCGCCGCGCTTGGCGATCTCCAGCACGCCCGTGATCTCGCTCGGCCGGTAGCGGTGGTGGTCGGCGAAGCTGCGGGTCTCGGCAAGCTCGGCGCCCAGATCGCGCAGCGTGTCGTAAAACTTGTCCGGCCGGCCGATGCCGCAGAAGGCGAGCACGCGCATGCCGGCCAAGCGGTTGCGGGTGACGGCGTCGACCTCGACGTCGGCGCGGGCGAGCGGCAGGCCGCTTGGCAGCTGCCGGGCCACCTCGGTGCGGTCCGCGCCCATGACGACGCCGGCGTGGACTTGCTCCAGCGTCCGCGCCAGACGGGTGCGCAGCGGGCCGGCCGGGATCACCTGGCCGTTGCCGAAGCCCCGCGCCCCGTCGATCACCAGCACGTTCAGGTCGCGCTTGAGGGCCGGGTTCTGCAGGCCGTCGTCCATCAGGATCGCCTGCGCGCCCTCGGCGACGGCCGCCCGGGCGCCGGCGGCGCGGTCGCGCGCCACCCAGGTCGGCGCGGCGCGGGCGAGCAGCAGCGGCTCGTCGCCGACGCGGGCGGCGTCGTCGCCCATCGGATTGACCGGATGCGGGCCCACCTCCCGGCCCTTGTAGCCGCGGGTCAGCATATGCACGAGCACGCCGCGCATCTGCAGCCGGCGGGCGAGGTCGATCACCACCGGCGTTTTACCCGTGCCCCCGGAGGTGGCGTTGCCCACACAGATCACCGGGACGCCGCAATCGGCCGGGGTCACGCCGGCCGCGCGCCGGCGGCCGATCGCGTCGTACAGCGCGCTGAGCGGGCTCAACAGCCGCGCGGCGAAGCCGTCGTGGTACCAGAAGCTGGGTTCGCGCATGACGGTCGGCTTGCTCGTTCAGCTGGCCGCGGTCGGGCCCGTTGCGGGGGGCCCGAGGGGGGCCGGGTCGGCCGATTGCCGCCCGGCGGGTGCCGTGCCCGCGGATGGGCGCAGCGGCGCGAGGTAGGGGTCGAGCTCGCTCAGCACGGCGTCCAGAACGCCCGCCTGGGCTTCCGCCACGGCGCGGGCGGCGTCGGCCTGGTGCGCGCGCGTGTCCGGCTCCTGCAGCAGCCGGTCGACCGCGCGGGTCAGGCCGTCGGCGTCGCTGACCTGCCAGCTGCCGCCGGGTTCGCTCAGGTCCTCCGCGACTTCGGAGAAGGCGCGCATGTCGGGGCCGTGCACGACGGCGCAGCCGAGCCGCGCCGGCTCGATCGGGTTGTGCCCGCCGACCTCGCCCAGCGAGCCGCCGACGAAGGCGACCGTGCACAGGCTGTAGAACAAGCCGAGTTCGCCCAGCGTGTCGACCAGGTAGACATCGGTGTCGCCGTCCAGGCTGGCGATCCCGTCCCGGCTGCGCTGGGCGACCTGCAGGCCGCGTCCGTGCAGCAGCCGGGCGACCTCTCCCGCCCGTTCGGGATGGCGCGGCGCGATGACCGTCAGCAGACCCGGATGGCGGGCGCGCAGGTTGGCGTGCACCTCGGCGGCGACCGCCTCTTCGCCGTCGTGCGTGCTCGCGGCCAGCCAGCAGGGGCGCCCGCCAACCGCGCGGCGAAGGTCGGCCAGGGTATCCGGATCGACAGTCAGGGGCTTGGCCGCGCACTTGAGGTTGCCGAGCGGCCGCGGGTTCCGCGCGCCGAGCGCGGCCATGCGTTCGGCCTGGGTCGGGTTCTGCGCCAGACAGAACTGAAAGCCCGCCATCAGCCGGTGGATGAACGAGGGCATGCGCCGCCAGTTGCGGAAACTGCTCTCCGACATGCGGGCGTTCAGCAGGCCCGTCGGGATGCCGCGCGCCTGCGTGATGCCCAGCAGATTGGGCCACAGCTCACTTTCGACGTAGAGCGCGAGGTCGGGCTGCCAGTGGTCCAGGAAGCGGCGCACCCAGGCGGCGCGGTCGATCGGGTTGTACTGGTGGATCACCCCCGCGGGCAGACGGGTCTGCAACAGCCGGGCGGAGGTGACGGTGCCACTGGTGACCAGCACGTTCAGCGCTGGCTCGCGGGTGCGCAGCGCTTCGACCAACGGCAGCAGCGACAGCGATTCGCCAACGCTGGCGGCGTGCAGCCAGACCAACGGGCCCGCCGGCCGCGGCTGGGAGGCGACGCCGAAGCGCTCGCGCAGGCGACCCTTCTCCTCCTTACCGCGTGTTACCCGCCGGTAGAGATAGACCCGCAACGCAGGGCCTGCCAGGAAGGTCAGAACGCGGTAGAGCGAATAGGTGGTCATGATCCCACCGCCGGGTCTCGTGCGCCGGGCGCGTCGGCTTCGGCGCCGCCAGGCCCGGCTGTGTCCAGGCGCTCTGGCGCGGGGCCGGGGGCGGGCGCAACCGGGGCGTGTCCAAAGGCGGCGTCCAGTTCGTAGGTCAGGCGGTTCATCTCCGCCTCAAGCTGCCGGCGGCAGCCTTCCAGGGTCGTGCCGTCGGCATCGCGCGGCACCTGGATCGGCGCGCCGTAGCGGATCTCCGCCCGGCCGAACGGGAAGGCCAGCATGAACCGGTCCCAGGTGCGCAGGAAACGGACGTTCGACGCCCCGATCGCGACCGGCAGGATCGGCCGGCCGGTCAATTGGGCGAGTTTGATGGCGCCGCCGCGGGCATGCATGCGCGGCCCCTTGGGTCCGTCGGGGGTAATCCCGATCCATTCGCCCTGGCGCACCAGCTTGGTTGCCTGTCGCAACGCGTTCAGCCCGCCGGTACGCTTGTCCGCGCCGACCGTTTCCACCCGCATATGACGGATCGCTTCCGAGATCAGCGCGCCGTCGCGATGGTTGGAGATCATCATATGGAAGACCCGCGGCCGCGGCGTCCAGGCCCGGTGCAGCAGCATCATCCGGCCGTGCCAGAAGGTCGCGATGCCGCCGCGGCCCGCGGCGTCCAGCTCCCGTAGGCGGCTGTCGTCGACCGTGAAGCGGGTGGTGCGCTCGACCAGGCGGACGTAGAGGAAGCTGAGGAACGCCAGCACCCGGCGGGTCGCGGAGGCTTGGAGCAGCCGTTTGGTCAGCCGCATATCGCCTCTACGCGCTCGCCGTCTTGCTGGCCGGGCGGGCGGTTGCGTCGGCGTCCGCGTCGGCGTCGACGGTCTCGGTCTCGCCGCCTTCCGAGCTGCCGTCGGTGGCAAACTGCATGGCGTAGAGCCGCGCGTACGCGCCCTCGTTGGCCAGCAGTTCGTCGTGGTTGCCGCATTCGACGACCCGGCCCTTGTCGAGGACGTAGATCACCTCGGCGTCGCGGACGGTGGATAGGCGGTGGGCGATCACGATCGCCGTGCGCCCGCGCATCAGGGTGGCGAGCGCGTGCTGAACCTTACGTTCGCTTTCCGTGTCGAGCGCGCTCGTCGCCTCGTCAAGCAGCAGGATCGGCGCGTCCTTCAGCATCGCCCGGGCGATCGCGATGCGCTGGCGCTGGCCGCCCGACAGGCGCGCGCCGCGGGGGCCGACGGGCGTGTCGTAGCGGTCCGGCAGCTGGTCGATGAAGTCGGCCGCGCCGCTCGCCTCGGCGGCCTGGATGATCTCGCGGTCGCTCGCGTCCGGGCGGCCGTAGGCGATGTTGTCGCGCACCGTGGCGTCGAACAGCATAACCTCCTGGCTGACCACGGCGAGCTGGCTGCGCAACGAGGCCACCGTCAGGTCGCGCACGTCCTGGCCGTCGATCCTGACCGCGCCCTCCTCGACATCGTAGAAGCGCGGGATCAGGTTGAACACGGTCGACTTGCCGGCACCCGAGGCGCCGACCAGGGCGCAGGTCCGCCCTGCGGGCGCGCGCAGCGTGACGTCGTGCAGCGCCTTGCCGTCGATGTCATCGTACCTGAACGACACCCGGTCCAGTTCGACCTCGCCTCGGGTCAGCTGCAGCGGGCGCGCGTCGGGCTTCTCTTGCAGCTGCGGCTCGCGGTCGATCAGCGTGAACACGCGCTGCGCCGCGGCCAGGCCGCGCTGCAGCTGGTTATTCAGCTTCGCCAGCCGCTTCAACGGCTCGTAAGCGAGCAGAAGCGCAGTTATGAACGCGAAGAAGGCGCCGGCCTCCTTCTGCCCGGAGATCACCTGGTTGCCGCCGTAGATCAGCACCGCGACGATCGCGAGCCCGCCCAAAACTTCCATCACCGGGGTCAGCACGTTCTGCACCCGGGCGGCCGACAGCATCAGATGGAACACGCGGCCGATCGAGCCCTCCGCGCGTTCGGTCTCGCGCTCTTCCATGCCGTAGGCCTTGACCGAGCGCATGCCCTGAAACGCCTCGTCCAGGGTCGTC
>CAYRCO010000020.1:0-11777 GCA_964422775.1 uncultured Rhodovibrio sp. | reverse complement strand
GTCGTCAGGTCGCCCAGGTGTTCCTGCGTGCGCCCGGAGACCTTGCGCATCTTCTGGCCCACCCGGACGATCGGCAACACGGCCGTCGGGAAGGCGATGAAGGCAACCGTCGCCAGCAGCCAGTCCTCGTAGAACATCACGGCGACCAGCGCGATCAGCGTCAGCGCGTGCTTGCCCAGACCGGTCAACGTCTCCGCCACCGAGTTGCGCATCATCTGCACGTCGTTGACGAAGCGGGAAACCAACTGGCCCGGCGAGTTGGCGTTGAAGAAGCCCAGTTCCGTGTGCATCAGCCGATGAAACATCTCGGTCTGAATGCGGGCCATGATCGCAAGGCCGATGTGGCTCATCAGCACCGCCTGGCCGTAGGTCGCAAGCCCGCGCGCCGCGAACACCAGGAGCGTCATGAACGCGATCGGCCAGAGCATGGCCGCGTTCTTGTTGACGAAAATCTCCTGAACGATCGGCTTCATCAGCTGGGTGAACGCCGCCGTGGTCGCCGCCGCGACCACCATGCAGGCGATGGCGGCGATCAGCCGTCCAAGATGCGGGCGCAGGTAGGTGCGCACCAACCGCTTGACCAGCGTGACGGTCCGGTCGTCGATGGGGAGGCTTGAAAGGGTGGAATCGGCCAAGGCGCTGGATCGGCTGTCCAAAATTTCGCGGGCATACGCGCGCACGATAGCACGGGCTTGCGCGGGCTGACCACGCGCGCGGGGGCCGCTGTCGCCTCGCCGTTCGGGCGCCGACCACGGCGCCCGCGCTCTAGCCGATGGGGGCCAGGTTGTCCAGGAATTGCTCGGCGCTGCGCGTCCAGGAATAATCCAGCGCGAAGTTGCGGCAGCGCTCGCTCGGGATCTCCGTCGCCGTCTGCGCGGCGCGGCCCAGATCCTCGTCCAGCACGCCGATGTCGTGGCCGTTGATCACGTCGTTCGGTCCCGGGACCGGATAGGCGGCCACCGGCAGGCCGCTCGCCAGCGCCTCCAACATCACCAGGCCGTAGGTATCGGTCCGGCTGGGAAACACGAACACGTCGCCGCCGGCGTAGTGGCGGGCCAGTTCCTCGCCGTGCTTGGCGCCGGTGAAGGCGACATCTGGATAGCGCTGGCGCAGCGTCTCCAGCATCGGCCCGTCGCCGACCACCGCCTTGCTGCCCGGCAGATCGAGGTCGAGGAAGTCGCGGACGTTCTTCTCCACCGCCACTCGCCCGACGTAGAGGAAGACGGGGCGCTTAAGATGATCGAACGCGCTCTTGTCGCCGGGTCGGAACAGCTGCGTGTCGACCCCGCGCGACCACATAACCAAGTTCCGGATGCCCCGGGCGGTGAGGTCGCGGTGCATCGTGGGCGTGTTTACCATCACGCCGGCGGCCTTGTTGTGGAAGGTCCGCAACAACGTATAGCCCAGCCCGGTTGGAATGCCCGTGCGGGCCTTCACGTACTCCGGAAACTTGGTGTGGAACGAGGTGGTGAACGGCCAGCCGCGCTTGACGCAGTGGTTGCGCGCCGCCCAGCCGAGCGGGGCTTCGGTCGCGATGTGCACCGCATCCGGCTGGGCATCGTCCAGCAACCGGCGCACCTTCGCGCCGGCGAACAGCGCCAGCCGGATCTCGGGATAGGTCGGGCAGGGCCAGGTGCGGAACAGCCCGGGGTGGATCACCGTCACGCTGTGGCCCTTGGCGCGGGCCTCCTCGACCATGCGGGTCAGGGTGCGGACGACGCCGTTGACCTGCGGCGCCCACGCGTCGGTGACGAGACAGAGGTGCATGGGAACCGCTCAGGCCGCCTTGGCTGGGATCTGTAGGACGCCGTCCTTGGCTTCCGCCCAGTTCAGAATTTCCATCCGGCCGTCCGGCTGCTCGACCAGCGCGGTGCAGCTCTCCACCCAGTCGCCGTCGTTGAGGTAGACGATGCCCTGCATGTCGCGGTGTTCGGCGTGGTGGATGTGCCCGCAGATCACCCCATCGCAGTGCTGCCGGCGGGCTTCTTCCGCGACCGCGTTCTCGTAATTGGCGATGAATTGGACGGCGTTCTTGACCCGGTGCTTCAGGTAGGCCGACAGCGACCAATAGCCGAAGCCGAGCTTGCGCCGGGCGAAATTGAACCACTCGTTCGCCGCCAGCATCAGGTTGTAGGCCCAGTCGCCGAGCAGGGCCAGCCACTTGGCGTACTTGACCACGCCGTCGAACTGGTCGCCGTGCAGCACCAGGTAGCGGGTGCCGTCGGCGCCCACGTGAACGGTCTCGCGAACCACCTCGATGTCGCAGAAATGCAGGCCGGTATAGGCGCGCAGCACTTCGTCGTGGTTGCCGGGGACGTAGACCACCCGGGTGCCCTTGCGGGCTTTCTTCAGGATCGTCTGGACCACCGCGCTGTGGCTTTCCGGCCAGTGCCAGGAGCGCTTGAGCCGCCAGCCGTCGAAGATGTCGCCCACGAGGTAGATGGTCTGCGCGTCGAAGGAGTTGAGGAAGTCCAGCAGGAAGTCGGCCTTGCAGCCCTTCGTGCCCAAGTGCACGTCCGAGATGAAGACCGCCCGGTATCGCCGCCGCATTGGCCCAATCGTGCCGTGCATCCGCGTGCCACCTCTCTGTGCCGCCTGGTGGTGTCGATGCTTGCGGACGCTATATCTGGTGTTTTGTGAGTTTCGGTCAGTTCGGTAAAAGTCCCGTGACACGTAACCGTTGTGTCATCTGCGAGGGCGTTGCGCGACCGGCAGCCGCCCGCTATGAGGGCCAAATGACCGAATTTCCCGCCCGCGCGCCCAGCCCCGCATCGTCCCATCCTGTCAATGCAGGCCCATCAGACCGCGCGCGACGGCTTCTGGTGATCCACAACCCCGTCGCCGGCTGGCGCCGGGTCGAGCGGTTTCGCCGCACGATGGCGCAGTTGGAACGGCACGGCTGTGCGATCACCGAACGTGCGACGACCGGCCCGGGCGACGCGGAGACGATCGCAGCATCCGCCGGGGAGGTCGACGTCGTGGTCGTCGCGGGCGGCGACGGCACCGTCAACGAGGCGCTCAACGGCCTGATGCAGCGGCCGGGCGGGCCGCTGGCGCTGGCGGTCATTCCGCTGGGAACGGCGAACGTGCTGGCGGGCGAGTTGGGCCTGCCGATCGATCCCGAAGGGGCGGCGCGGGCGATCGCGCACGGCCGGATCGTGACCGCGCATTTGGGGCAAGCGCGCTTTGACGAGCAGGTCCGCCGGTTCGCCCTGATGGCGGGCGCCGGCTTCGACGCGCAGGCGGTCGCGCGGGTGCGCACCCGGGTCAAGCGCAAGCTGGGTAAGGGGGCCTACGTCCTGGCGGGGCTGGAGGCCGCGGCCGGTTACCGCTTCCCGGAGCTCACGGTTACTGTGGACGGCACGGCGCACCGCTGCGCCCAGGTCGTGGTGTGCAAGGGCCACTACTACGCCGGGCGCTACGTGCTGGCCCCCGACGTCCGGCCGTGGCTGCCCGAACTGCACGTCGTCCTGTTCGACCGCGCCGGCACGTTCAACGCCGCGCGCTACGCGATGGGTATGCAGTTGCACCGGTTGCCGGGGATGGCGGACGTGCGTGTCCTGCCCGGCGTGCGTTCGGTGCGGATCGACGGGCCGGCGGGCGACCCGGTGCAGGGTGACGGCGACCTTGTGGGCCACCTGCCGGTCGAGATCAGGCTTTTGGAGGGGGCGGCGCGGTTCGTCGTGGGCGATCCGCCCTAGCTGGTGTCGGTCGACGCGCGCCCTCATGCCGGTCGGTGTCGACGTGACGCGGATACCGATTGAACCCAGTAATGTTGTGGGTAGGCAACCGGGCCTTAGCTAACTACGTGATCAGCGCGGCCGCCCGGAGAAGTCCTTTGTGGCTGGCGGCCGCTCTCCACGCGCCTCGAGACGAAGGTTTCATGTCGCAGCGGCTGCAAGACCATCAACGCGGACGCAAGCAGCGGCTCTGGACGCTGGCGGTGATCGCCATCAGCACGATCCTGGTCTCCGCGCCGATGCTGCCGGCCGGGCATCCGGTCCCGTTCGCGAAGGAGGTGGTCGGCGGTCTGCTGATCGTGCTGGCGGTTGCCGGGCGGGTCTGGACGACCAGCCACATCGGTGGCCGGAAGAAGCGCGAACTGGTCACGACCGGTCCCTACGCGCTATCCCGGAACCCGCTTTACCTGTTTTCGGTGCTCGGGGCCTTCGGGATCGGGCTCAGCACCGGCAGCTTGCTGATCGGGCTCGGTGTCGGGGCGGGCGTCTTCGCGGTCTTCGACCGAATCATCCGCCGCGAGGAGACCTTCCTGCGCGAACAGTTCGGGACGGTCTACGACGCCTATTGCCGGCAAACTGGGCGTTGGCTGTCCTGGCGCGCACGCTGGCGGAGTTCTGAGAACTACCGACCGGATCGCGAGCGCGTGCTGTACAACCTGCGGGATAGCAGCGTGATGCTCCTGGCGATCCCGTTCGTCCAGTTGGTGCAGTACCTGCAGGCGCTTGACGTCCTGCCGCGGCTGCTGTTCATCCCGTAACAGCTTTCGACCGCCGGTCGACCCACGGGTAAGGGTCGCCGACAGCCGTTTGGGACCGCGAGAGGGATGCCGTCTCGCCGGAGCTACTCGCCCGCCAGCGTCATGCCGTCGACGCGCAGGTGCGGCACGTCGATGCCGTAGCGGAACTCCAGGTCGCTCGCCGGCGTCATGTTCAGGAACATGTTCTTCAGGTTGCCGGCGACCGTGACCTCGGCGACCGGGTAGGCGATCTGCCCGTTCTCGATCCAGAAGCCGGCCGCGCCGCGGGAGTAGTCGCCGGTCACCTGGTTGACGCCCATGCCCATCATCTCGGTGACGTAGAAGCCTTCCTCGACGTCGGCGAACAGCTGGTCGACGTGGGTCTCGCCCGGCTCCAGCCACATGTTGGACGGCGACGGGCCGGGCGGGGCGGTGGTGCCGCGGCTGGCGTGGCCGGTCGGCTCCAGGCCGAGTTGCCGGGCGGAGGACAGCGACAGGAACCAGGTCGTGAGACGGCCGTCCTGGATCACGAGGTTGCGCCGCCGGGCGAGACCCTCGGCGTCGAACGGCGCGGACTTCAGGCCGCGGTGGACGTGCGGGTCCTCGATCACGTTGAGCCCGGGGGCGAACACCTGCTCGCCCATCTTGTCCTTGAGGAACGAGGTGCCGCGCGCGACCGCCGGGCCGCTGATCGCGCCCGCCAAGCTGCGCAGCAGGCCGTTGCCCACCCGCGGGTGGAAGATCACCGGGTAGCGCCCGGTCTTGGCGCGCCGCGGGTTCAGGCGCCGGACGGTGTTCTGGCCGGCGCGCGCGCCCACCGCCGCCGGGTCCTCGAGATCCTCGCCGTAGACCGCGCGATGAAAGGCGTAGTCCCGCTCCATGCCGGTGCCTTCGCCCGCCAGGACCGCGCAGCCGACCGAGTGGGAGGACACGGCGTAGCCGCCGCGGAAGCCGTTGGTCGCGGCGAGCGAGATGCGCGCCCGGCTCCAGCCGGCTTCGGCACCTTCGGAGTTGGTGATGCCCTGAACCGCCCGGGCGGCGTCCTCGCAGGCGCGGGCACGCGCGATCAGCGTGTCGGCATCGGGTTCCTCGGGATCGCAGCTGTCCAGGTTGGGCCACTCGGTGGTCAGCTGGTCGGGGGCGGCGAGGCCGCAGTACGGATCCTCCGGCACGTTCTTCGCCATCGCCAGCGCCCGCTCGGCGAGTTCGTCCAGCGCCTTCGCCGACAGGTCGGAGGAGGAGACGCAGGCTTGGCGCTTACCCACGAACACGCGCAGGCCGAGGTCCTGCTCCTCGCTGCGCTCCAGCTGTTCGACGTTACCCAGGCGCTGGGCGTGCGACACGGACGTCGAGTCGACGAACACCGCATCGGCCGCGTCGGCGCCGGCGCTACGCGCGCGGGCCAGCAGGTCGTCCAGCACGTCCAGATGGGCGGGGTCGTGGCTGTCGCGTGGGCTCATGGCGAGCGGGCTCCGCTAAAGGTGGTGGACCGGCGGCCGGCCGGCGCCGTGCCTTCCCTATATAGGCGGTTGGACCGGGTTGGGACCAGGGCCGGTGCGGGTGCCGGATCGGCTAGAGGACGAACGTCTCGGCCAGCAGTAGCAGCGCGCCGCCGGCATAGACCGCCAGCGTCAGCAGCATGCCGACCTGCCGGCCGAGCGACACGCCCGAACTGCGCCACAGCCCGATGGCGTGCGCCACCCGGCCGACGATCAGCGCCAGGCCGAGGGCGTGCACCGCCCACATTGGGGCCGCCATCAGCTCCAGCACCAGGATCATCAACAGCGCGCCCGGCAGGTACTCGGCGGCGTTGGCGTGCGCCCGGATCGCCCGGTCCAAATCGTCGTGGCCGCCGGCGTTGATGCCGACTTGGTGTTTCCAGCGCAGCGCCATCACCCGGCCGGCCAGGACCAGCAGCCAGAGCAGCGAGAGCGCGGTGTAGAAGGCGGTGAGGTGAACGGGGATCTGCATGGACATGACCCGGTCATATAGCCTCCGCTCGCCGCGCGCAAAGCGTGAGATGGCCGCAGGGGCCATGTCTTCGGGGAGCGCGCCGCGCGTCCCCTCTGCCTCGAGGCGAGATCGAGGGGCCCGCGCGCCCCGCAGGCGCGTAGGAGGGTGAGGGTGGGCCTCCCCGTTACACGCCGAGCCTCACCCTCACCCCAGCCCTCTCGCCTCAAGGGATAGGAGACCCGCTGCCATGGTCTGCGGGCTAGCCTCGGCTGGCGCCGCTCATGCCCGCTTGGCGCCATCCAGGTTGGCGTTGGCGAGCGCGACGCCGCTCAGCACCGCGAGCGTGCCGACGGCGAACGGCCAGCCGGGCTCGCTCGCGCCGATCGCGATCAACAGCGCGGAGGCGACCAGCGGCACCGCGTAGGCGAGCAGCCCGACCGAGCGCGCCGGCCCGCGCCGCACGCCGTAGGCCCAGGCGACGAACGCCAGACCGTAGGGCCCGACCCCGATCGCCGCACTGATCGCCGCAGCATGCAGCGGCAGGGGCCAGAGCGTCGGCTCCAGCCCCAGGTGCAGCACCAGGGCCGCCGCCGCGCCCAACAGGAACACCCGCGGCCAGGCCCCGGGTCCCAACGTCTGGCCGTGGCGCAGCAGCAGGGAATAGACCACCCAGCAGCCGCCGCTCATCAGTCCGAGCAGATAGCCCAGCAGGGCGGCGATCCCGGTGCCCGCCGCCGCGCCGTCGCCCAGGATCAGCGTGCCGCAGCCGGCGAAGGCGACCGCGCCGCCCGCCAGCACCACGCTGCGCACCCGCCCGCGGCTCAGGATCTCGCTCGCCGAGACGAACATCAGCGGCCAGGTATAGGTGATCAGCGTGACCTGCGCCGACGGCGCCAGCTCGAGCGCCAGGAAATAGAACGCGATCGCGCCCACGAGCGCGACGGCGAGCCCGCTCAGCCGGAGCCAAGGCACCGGCGTGCCGGTGTCGGCCGGCCGCCCCTCGACCGCGCGGCCGCGCAAGAACTCGACGAGCGCCGCGCAGGCAAGCGCGATCGCCGTCATCTGCAGGGCCGGCACGTTGTCCGCCTGGTCGCGCAGGACCGGCATCGCGCCCCACAGCACCACGGCGAATACGGCCGCCAGAAACGCCGTCGCTTCATCGCGGTTAAAGCGCCCGGGTGCGCGTCGATAGACCTGCCGCATGGTTGTCTCCCCTCCCTTGATTGCTGCCTCTCGACCCGTCAGGTAAGGGGGCGGGCACGATCACGCGAACGCATCTTTTTGATGGTTTCGATCAAGCGCTGTGATGGGAGTCGACGATGACGTTCGCCGCGGCGCGGACCTTCGATCTGGATTTGCTGCGCGCCTTCTGGTGCGTGCGGGAGACGGGCGGCTTCACCGCCGCGGCGCGGCGGCTGAACAGCACGCAGTCCACCGTCTCGATGCAGATCCGACGGCTGGAGGCGCAGGTCGGCACCACCCTGTTCCAGCGTCTGGGCCGGAGTGTGCAGGCGACCCCCGACGGCGAGCGGCTGGCGGGCTACGCCGGGCAGCTGCTGGCGCTGAACGACCAGGCCTGGAACGACATGCAGAGCGCGGAGCTTTCCGGGCGGGTCCGGCTCGGCATCCCGGACGACTTCGCGTTCTACCTGCCGGAAGTGATCCGGGAATTCCGGGAGCAGTATCCGGCCGTCGATCTGCAGGTGACCTGCGATCTGTCGGTCACGCTGATGAACCGGCTGAGCGCGGACCAGCTGGACCTGGCGGTGGTGACGCGTCACCCGCGCACGCCGGGCGGACATCTGCTGCGCCGCGAGCCGCTGGTCTGGGTCGCCGCCCGGGACCACCATCCCGAACAGCACGATCCCTTGCCGCTGTCGCTGTTCCCGCGCGACATCTGCGTCTTCCGCGAACGTGCGCTGGATGCGCTGAGCGAGGCCGGGCGCGCCTGGCAGGTGGTCTACACCTCGAATTCCCTGACCGGCCAGCAGGCGATCGTCGGCGCCGGGCTGGCGGTGACCGCGCTGATCCCGAGCATGGTCAGCCCGCAGCTGCGCCAGCTGGGCGAGGATGCCGGCCTGCCCGAGCTGCCCAGCGTCGAGATCGCGCTGCACCGCCGCCCTGGCCGGCCGAGCGAGGCGGTCAAGCGGCTGAGCGAGACGATCGACCAGCGCCTGGCCGTGGCCGCGTAAGATGCCCCACTTGGTCGTCGACATCTCCGGCCACGGCTTCGGCCACGCAGGACAGGTGATCCCGGTCGTGCGGGACCTGCTGGACGCGCGGCCGGACCTGCGGGTGACCTTGCGTACGGCGGTGCCGGCAGGCGTGCTGGCGCGCCACGTCGGGCGCGCGCTGCCGGTCGAGTCGCCGCCGGCCGACGTCGGCATGGTGATGACGGGGCCGATGGACGTCGATGCGCCCGCGAGTGCGGCCGCCTACGCCGACCTGCACGCGGACTTCCCAGCCGTGGTCGCCCGCGAAGCCGCGCGCTTGCGCGCGCTGCAGCCCGACCTGCTGCTGGCGGACGTGCCCTACAGCTCGCTCGCGGCAGCCGGGCGGATCGGCGTATCGGCGGTGGCGCTCTGTTCGCTCAACTGGCTGGACGCCTACCGCGCCTACTGCGCCGATCGGCCGGAGGCTCCGCGGGTCATGGCGGAGATTCAGGATGCCTACGCCGCGGCCCAGATCTTCCTGCAACCCCAGCCGCACACGCCCATGGACGCGCTCCCGAACACCCGGTCGATCCCGCCGATCTGCCGGGTCGGCACGGACCGGTCCCGGGAGCTTCGCACCCGGCTTGGCCTGGGCGCCGGCGTGGGGCTGGTCGCCGCCGGTTTCGGCGGCCTGCCGGGGACAGCCGTCGCAGCCTTGCCGCGCTTGGACGGGGTGGTCTGGCTGCAGGCGAACGCGCCCGCCGAGCGGGACGACGTGGTCGACTTGGATGAAACCGGGCTGGACTTCGCCGACCTGGCTGCGTCGGTCGATCTCGTGGTGACCAAGAGCGGCTACGGCACGCTGTGCGAGACGCTGGCCGTCGGCACCCGGCTGTTGATGGTGAGCCGGCCGGACTGGCCGGAGGACGCCGGCATGCGCGCCTGGCTCGACCGGCACGGCACGGCCGCGGTGCTGCCGCGGGGAGAGGCTACGCCGGACGGGCTGGCCGGCTGCGTGCGCGCCCTTATGGCCCGCCCGCGCGCCAATCCGGTGCCGCCCGACGGGCGCGCGGCGGCGGTGGGCGTGCTGCAACGGTTCCTGCCGGAGTAAGCCGCGCATCGGCCGCGTGGGCAGGTCGCCGCTGCTTTGGGCTTGCAAATTGGGGCGCTCCCGCCGATATGCGCACCCGGGGCCGGCAGCCGGCCCCCGCGAAGGAGGGCGACGAGGGGCGGTGAGGGGCGGCGGGGACCGCGGGGGCCGATCCGCCGCGCGCCGTCCGGCCTTCGTTCGATCGCGCACACCAACCAATGACGTCACCACCGAACCGCGCCGCGTTCGCCCGAGCGCGCGCACGCATCACGCCGACGCGACGCCCGCGCCTCGCCGCGGCGTCACGCCTCCGCGGCAGGCCGGTCGGCCGACCGATGCGCGGGCAAGGCGAGACGAACACAGCAACCGGGGGGCGGCTGGCCCGTCGGCGGGACACCCCGCGCCGCGGCCGGCCGAAAGTATGGACGCATGGATTATGCACTGGCGATCGGCGGTCTGGTTCTCCTGTTCCTGGGCGGCGAAAGCCTGATCCGCGGCGCGGTCGGCCTTGCCCGCAAGCTCGACGTGTCGCCGCTGTTCACCGGGCTGGTGGTGGTCGGCTTCGGCACCAGCGCGCCCGAGTTCGTGGTCTGCCTGGAAGCCGCCCTGCGCGGGCAGTACGACATCACCATCGGCAATATCGTTGGCTCCAACATCGCCAACCTGATGCTGATCCTGGGCGTGGCCGCGCTGATCCAGCCGATCTTGAGCCGCGCATCGATCCTCAAGCGCGACGGGCTGGCGATGCTGCTGGCCTCCGCCACGCTGGTCGGCCTCGCGTTCTTCGGCGAGGTGTCGCGGGTGCTGGGCCTCGTGCTGCTGGCGATGCTGGTCGGCTTCATCGCGATCTGCTGGATCTCCGAACGCGCGCACAGCGACGGCGAGGCGAGCGACATCGAGGAGGAGATCGAGGAGGTCGGCCAGCTGCCGGCGCGGACCTGGGTCGCGGTGCTGGCCGTGCTGGCCGGCATCATCGCGCTGGTGTCCGGCTCCAACATGCTGATCGAGGGCGCCACCGGGATCGCGTTGGCCTTCGGCATCTCCGAAGCGGTGATCGGCGTCACGCTGGTGGCGATCGGCACCTCTCTGCCGGAGCTGGCCGCGGTGATCGTGGCCGCGATCCGCAACCACGCGGACGTGGCGCTGGGCAACGTGCTCGGCTCCAACGTGTTCAACGTCTTCGGCATGCTGGGCCTGACCGCCGTGATTGAGCCGCTGGCGATCAACCGCGCCTTCCTGGACCTGGACATGTGGGTGATGCTGGGCGTGTCCGCCCTGCTGCTGGTGTTCCTGACCACCGGCAACCGCCTGAACCGCGGGGAGAGCTTGTTTTTGCTCGCGGGCTATGCGGCCTACGTCGTGTTCCTGCTCGACCCGGCTGGCGTGCCGGCCGGCGCGGCGTGACGCGCGTCCCGCGCGGGCGCCCGCAGCCGTTGACTCGCACGCGCGCGCTCAAATATACGACGAGTAAGCGTAGTAAAGCGCATTATGACATAATGTGCTGTGGAATTAGGCTGCCGGCGCGGATACCGCGCCGACCCGGCCGCGTCCTGAAGGAGGACACATCATGAGCTTGCGTCTAGGCGACACCGCCCCGGACTTCACCGCCGAGACGACCCAGGGCACGATCAACTTCCACGAGTGGATCGGCGATAGCTGGGCGATCCTGTTCAGTCACCCGAAGGACTTCACCCCGGTGTGCACCACCGAGCTCGGCGAGGTGGCGAAGCTCAAGAGTGAGTTCGACAAGCGCAACGTCAAGCCGATCGGCCTGTCGGTCGACCCGCTCGGCTCGCACGAGGAATGGAACCGCGACATCGAGGAGACCCAGGGCTGCGGCGTCAACTTCCCGATGATCGCGGACCCGGAGCGCAAGGTCTCCGAGCTGTACGACATGATCCATCCCAACGCGGATGCGACGGTGACTGTGCGTACCGTGTTCATCATCGACCCGAACAAGAAGATCCGGCTCAGCCTGACCTATCCGCAGACTGCCGGGCGGAACTTCGACGAACTGCTGCGTGTGATCGATTCCATGCAGTTGACCGACCGCTACAAGGTCTCCACCCCTGTCAACTGGAAGCATGGCGAGGACGTGATCATC